>DATNIJ010000163.1:0-14372 GCA_035604475.1 Alphaproteobacteria bacterium | reverse complement strand
GCACGAGTTGGCGCATCAGCCGCTCGATGCAATCGCCCGGCGAGGCATCCCTCGCGGCCGCGGCCTTGAGCGTCGCGAGCATGACGTTCGCCATGTTGATGAGCGGGACCTCGCCGATGTCCGTGGTCATGCTGCCCTCGGGCGACCTCCGGCACCGCCTCCGCGAGCTTTCCTTAAGGATTCGTTGGGAAATGAGTGCTGCACGCTCTTTCCCACTGTCGTCACACCCGCGAAAGCGGGTGTCCATTCCGGCGTACGCGGGGGTCGGACAACGCGACGTCTTGGTAGCCCTGGATGCCCGCTTTCGCGGGCATGACGACAACAGAACGATTCATTAATTTTCCAGCGAGTCCTAAGTAGAGGCCGTCCATGCGCGGGCGGGTGCGCCGAGCCATCCCGTGCGCGCGCGGGTGACCCGCTTGTAGCCAGCCGGGATCTCGAAAAGCGTCGAATCCTGGGGAGCGATGCGCAAGTTCTTGAGCTCCATGCGCAGCAAATGGTGCTTGCCGTCCTCATCCACGATGTCGCTCTCGGCGCGCAGCACGATGCCCTCGTCGCTCACCCACACCGTGCCCTCGAGGGGTGAGCCGTCGCTTTCCTTGCCGCTCACCTTCTTCTTGGTCGCATGCAGGCCGTCGATCGTCTCGCTGCCGAGTGCCGTCACCGTGAGTTGCGGCTCGCGCGGCTTGCCGGCGGGGCCCGGCACGTGCCCGAGCGCCTCGTCGAGCGAGGCCTCGACGTAGAGCTTGTCGTCCGGCGCCAGGCTCCAGACCAGCCGCCGGTCGAGGCGGATGATGAGGATCTCGGGCTCGCCCTCCACGGTGAGCTCGCGGCGCTCCTTGCCGGTTGTGCGCATGATCTTGCCGTTCACCTTATCGCCGTCGGCGGTCATGATCACGTCCGCGGCATAATCGACCGACGGCGGGGAGAGATATTGCTCGAGGCCGAGGAGCTGCGCCTCGGCGGGGAGCGCCGAGAGGAGCGCTGCTGCGATCACTGCGGCAAGGGCAAGCGCACGCACGACGGCGGTCTCCTTGGGAACGAGCGAGGGCATCGCCATCATAAGCGGAGTGCCTCGCCTCCACAACCTCGCTTCAGGCTGGCACGCGCGCGCTTCTGCCGCTATCCTCTCGCGCGAACGCCGCCGCGAGGTGATGCGGAGGCGGCGAATGTAAGCGCATGAAGGAGTAGAGCCCATGGCCGGCAAGATCGAGGCCCGTCTCAAGGAACTGAAGATCGAGCTGCCCAAGGCGGCGGCACCGGTCGCCAACTACGTACCCGCCGTGCAGGTGGGCAATATCCTCTTCGTCTCGGGCCAGGTCACCTTCTGGAACGGCGAGCTCAAATATTTGGGCAAGGTGGGCAAGGAAATCTCGCTCGAGGACGGGCGCGCGGCGGCGCGGCTTTGCGCCCTCAACATCCTCGCCCAAGCGCAGGCGCACCTCGGCAGCCTCGACCGCGTCAAGCGCGTCGCCATGGTCCAGGGCTTCGTCAACGCCGTGCCCGAGTTCGCCGACCATCCCAAGGTCGTGAACGGCGCCTCCGATCTCTTCGTCGAGGTGTTCGGAGACGCGGGCAAGCATGCGCGCTTCGCGGTCGGCTCCGGCTCGCTGCCCGTGAACGTCGCCGTCGAGGTGGCGGCCGTGCTCGAGGTCGCCTGAGCGAGGCACCTTGCCGGCCGCGGGCGGCTCAGCCATCCTTCCTCGTATGAGAGCCCCTTCCCCTCCTCGCCGCGACCGCCGCCATGCCTGACGGCCGCGAGCCCATCGCCATCCGGCTCGCAGGCAGCATGGCGGAGCTCGAGGCGGAAGCGTGGGACGCCGTCGCCGGCGCCGACAACCCGAGCGTCAGCCATGCCTTCCTCGCGGCGCTCGAGGAGAGCGGCTCGGCCGGCGGCAAGACCGGCTGGCTGCCCCGCCATCTCGTCATGGAGGACAAGGCCGGCCGGCTCGTCGCCGCCGCACCCATGTACCTCAAGAGCCATTCCTACGGCGAATATGTCTTCGATCACGGCTGGGCGGAGGCGTACGAGCGCGCGGGCGGGCGCTATTACCCCAAGCTGCAGGTCGCGGTCCCCTTCACGCCGGTCACCGGCCCGCGCCTGCTCGTCCACCCCGCGGCACCTTCCGGCACGCGCGAGGCGCTGATCGCCGGCATGATCGAGGTGGCGCGGCGGCTCGGCGTCTCCTCGCTCCACATCACCTTTCCGACCGAGGAGGAGTGGCGGGCACTCGGCTCGGCCGGCCTGCTCCAGCGCGAGGGCGAGCAGTTCCATTGGCAGAACCGCGGCTATGGCAGCTTCGATGATTTCCTCGCCGCCTTGAGCTCGCGCAAGCGCAAGAACATCCGCAAGGAGCGCGCGGCCGCCCTTGCCGGCGGGCTCGACATCCTGACGCTCACCGGGAAGGAGATCGAGGAGCGCCACTGGGACGCCTTCTTCCGCTTCTACCGCAACACCGGCGACCGCAAGTGGGGCCATCCCTACCTCACGCGCGATTTCTTCGCCCGCCTCGGCGCCACCATGGCCCAAAAGGTCGTCCTCATCATGGCGGAGCGCCGGGGCCGGCTCTTGGCGGGAGCGCTCAACCTCTGCGGCCGCACCACGCTCTATGGACGCAACTGGGGCTCGGAAGGCGACTACCCCTTCCTCCACTTCGAGTGCTGCTATTACCGCGCCATCGACTACGCGATCGCCCGCGGCTTGGAGCGAGTCGAGGCGGGCGCACAGGGGCCGCACAAGATCCAGCGCGGCTATCTGCCGCAGCCGACCTTTAGCGCCCATTGGCTCCGCGACGCCGGTTTCGCCAAGGCGGTCGGCGATTACCTCGCGCGCGAGCGTCGCGCGGTCCGGCTCGAGCGCGAGGAGCTCGCCCTCTGCTCCCCCTTCCGCAAGGAGCCCGATCGCGCCTGAGCGCCTCGGCCTCGCGAGGAAGCCGGCGAGCGAGCCTCCTCCCTACTCCGCGACCGCCGCGCGCTGCCAGCGCTCCACCACCTCGCGCGCGTCCGCGAAGCGCACCGGCGCGCGCGGGCCCGGCGGCGCGCCATCGACCCAGGCCGGGTAGAGCACCTCGACGAGCGGCTCCGCCCCGCCGCTCGCGCGGACGAGCCGGCGGGCCGCGATCTGGGGATGGCTCGCGAGCTCGGGGAAGCTGCGCACGGGCTCGAAGCAGTTGTCGACGGGATGCAGCAGCTCTTCCCAGTGGACGAGCGGCTCGGCGGCGAAAAGCTCACCCACTTCGGCGATGAGGGCCTCTTGCGGGAGAGGCTCCCACTGGCGCCCGATCCACTCCCGTCGGCCGACGGCGGTGCAGAAATTGGCCCAGAACTTCGCCTCGAGATTGCCGATCGAGACGAAGCCTCCGTCCTTGGTGCGGTAGATGTTGTAACAGGCGGCACCGCCGTTGAGGCGGTTCCTCGCGCGCGCGGGCGCCTCCTTGCCGCGGGCGGCGGAGGTGAGGCCGATCGATTGCCAGGCGAGCACGCTCTCGGCGAGGCTCACGTCGACGAAGGCGCCCCTGCCGCTGCGGGCGCGCGCGAGGAGGGCGGCAAGTGCAGTGGCGGCGGCCTGGATGCCGCTCGCGAAATCCGCCGTCGGCGGCCAGGCGAAAGTTGGCGCCTCCTTGCCCCCGGAGGCGACGAGCCCGCCGCCGAGCGACATATAATTGATGTCGTGCCCGGCCTTCCCGCGATAGGGGCCGCTTTGCCCCCAGCCGGAGAGTGCCACATGGACGAGCCGCGGATTGCACGCTTCGAGATGCTCGCGCGTGAAGCCCAGGCGGTCGAGCACGCCCGGACGATAGGATTCGAGCATGACGTCGGCCGAGGCGAGGAGGGCCTCGAACGCCGCCTTGCCCGCACTCGCCTTGAGATCGAGCTCGACGACGCACTTGCCGCCGTTCATCACCTTGTAATGGGCCGAGGTGCCGTCCTTGTCGCGCGGCGGCAGATGCCGCATGGGCTCGCCGCCGGGCGGCTCCACCTTGACCACCTCGGCGCCGAGGTCGGCCAGGATGAGGGCCGCGTAAGGCCCGGGCACATATTGGCTGAGATCGAGGACGCGCACGCCCTCGAGGAAACGGTGGCCCATGGCGGCGGCGTCCTCTCCGCGATCCGCTCTCAGCCTCGCGCGCCGCAACGAGGGGCGCGCGTCGACGACACGCTCAATAGCCGTGCTGCGCGGCCCAGCCCTTGCCCGCCTCGAGCTCGCCGATCGCCTGATTGATGAGCCCTTGGGCGTTCACCTTGTGGCCGCCGAAGACGTCGCGGGCACGCTGGAGTTGGCCGAGCGCGTTGTTCAAAGCACCCTCGGCGGCGTCGATAGCGGGATAACGCGACTGCGCGAGCGTGCCGGCCCCGAAGGACAGCAATGCCACCAACGCCATCGCGCCGACCAGTCTGATGCGGCTCTTCGAAATCATGATCCCCTCCTTGCCGGATGATGTGGTCCCCTCGGACGCGGTCCGAGCCTATTCGACGAGGGCCGGCGGAATCGGCCCGCCGGTTGCCTCCTTGGGCTTCTTGCGCGTGCGGATCTCGGGCGCGTAGTCGAAGGCGAGCGCCGCACCCTCGAGCCGCACCTTGACGATGCCGCCATTGACGAGCTTGCCGAAGAGGAGCTCGTCGGCGATACCCTTCTTGACGTGCTCCTGGATGACGCGGCCGAGCGGACGCGCACCGAAGGCCGGGTCGTAGCCCTTCTGCGCGAGCCAGCGCCGCGCCTCCGCCGTCAGCTCGATCGAGACGTTGCGGTCGGCGAGCTGCTCCTCGAGCTGGATGACGAACTTGTCGACCACCCGCTCGACGATCTCGGGCGTCAGGTGCGCGAAGCCGATCACCGCATCGAGGCGGTTGCGGAACTCCGGCGTGAACATGCGGTTGACCGCCTCGTGGTCGTCGCCGAGGCGGGTCTGGCGCTCGAAACCGATCGGCGGCTTCGCCATGTCGGCAGCCCCCGCGTTTGTCGTCATGATCAGGATCACGTTGCGGAAGTCGATCGTCTTGCCGTTATGGTCGGTGAGCTTCCCGTGGTCCATTACCTGGAGCAGGATGTTGAAGAGGTCGGGGTGCGCCTTCTCGATCTCGTCGAGCAGCAGGACCGCGTAGGGGTGCTGGTCGACGGCGTCGGTCAAGAGCCCGCCCTGGTCGAAGCCGACGTATCCGGGTGGGGCGCCGATGAGCCGCGAGACGCTGTGCCGCTCCATGTACTCGGACATGTCGAAACGGATGAGCTCGACCGTGAGCGAGAGTGCGAGCTGGCGCGCGACCTCGGTCTTGCCGACGCCGGTCGGCCCCGAGAAGAGGTAACAGCCGATCGGCTTCTCCGGCTCGCGCAGGCCCGCGCGGGCGAGCTTGATGGCGGAGGAGAGCGCGTGGATCGCGCGGTCCTGGCCGAACACCATGCGCTTCAAGTCCTGCTCGAGGCGCTTGAGTACGCTCTTGTCGTCGCGGCTGACGTTGCGCGGCGGTATGCGCGCGATCTTGGCGACCACGGCCTCGATGTCCTTGAGCGCCACCGTCTTCTTGCGCTTGCTCTCGGCCACCAGCATCTGCGCGGCACCCACCTCGTCGATCACGTCGATCGCCTTGTCGGGAAGCTTGCGGTCCGTGATGTAGCGCGCCGAGAGCTCGACGGCGGCGCGGATCGCCTCGGTGGTGTAGCGCACCCGGTGATGGCGCTCGTAATAGGGCTTGAGACCATGCAGGATCTTGACGGAATCCTCGACCGAAGGCTCGTTCACGTCGATCTTCTGGAAGCGCCGCACCAGCGCGCGGTCCTTCTCGAAGTAGTTGCGGTACTCCTTGTAAGTGGTGGAGCCGATGCAGCGGATGGTGCCGCCGGCGAGCGCCGGCTTCAAGAGGTTGGAAGCATCCATCGAGCCGCCGCTCGTCGCCCCCGCACCGATCACCGTATGGATCTCGTCGATGAAGAGGATGGCGTTCTTCTGATGCTCGAGTTCGTTGATCACCGCCTTGAGCCGCTCCTCGAAGTCGCCGCGGTAACGCGTGCCGGCGAGGAGTGCTCCCATGTCGAGGCTGTAGATGACCGAGCCGCGCAGCACGTCCGGCACCTCGCCGCGCACGATGCGCCGAGCCAGGCCCTCCGCGATCGCGGTCTTGCCGACCCCGGGCTCGCCCACGTAGAGGGGATTGTTCTTCTGCCGGCGGCACAGAATCTGGATGGTGCGCTCGACCTCGGACTCGCGCCCGATCAGCGGATCAATCTTGCCTTGGCGCGCCTTCTCGTTGAGGTTGACGCAGTAGGTCCCGAGCGCGTCCTGTCCGCGGCGCACCACCTTCTCGGGTGCCACGTCCTCGTCGGCGCCATGCGGGCTTTTTGCCTGGGCGTGGCCGGGCACCTTGGCGATCCCGTGGGAGATGTAATTGACCGCATCCAGCCGCGTCATGTCCTGCTCCTGCAGGAAGAACACGGCGTGCGACTCGCGCTCGGCGAACATGGCGACAAGCACGTTGGCCCCCGTCACCTCCTCGCGGCCCGAGGACTGCACGTGGATCGCGGCGCGCTGCAATACGCGCTGGAAGCCGGCGGTGGGCTTGGCGTCTTCCAGCCGGTTGGTGATCAGGCTCGAGAGCTCGTTGTCGACGTAGTCGCTTAGCTCCCGTCTGAGGCGCTCCACGTCGACGCCGCAGGCGCGCAGAACGGCGAGCGCGTCGGAGTCCTCGGAGAGCGCCAGAAGGAGGTGCTCGAGCGTTGCGTACTCGTGCCGCCGCTCGTTGGCGAGTGCTAACGCGCGGTGGAGGCTTTGTTCGAGATTGGGTGAGAGCATTCGGGGCGACCTATCTGACTGGGATACCGGCTAATCCTTCTCGAGCGTGCATTGCAGCGGGTGCTGATGGCGCCGGGCGTAATCGATCACCTGATTGACCTTGGTCTCGGCGACCTCGAAGGTATAGACCCCGCACACGCCGACGCCGCGCCGGTGGACGTGCAGCATGATCTGGGTCGCCTCCTGGTGGCTCTTGCCGAAGAAACGCTCCAGCACATGCACGACGAACTCCATCGGCGTGTAGTCGTCATTCAGCATCAGCACCTTGTAAAGCGCCGGCTTCTTGGTCTTCGGCCGGGTCTTGACCACCACGCCCGTGCCGGTGCCGCCATCCTCGTCAGACTTCCGCGTATTGCCCATGGCCGTCACACGATCGTCGCACAGGGTCTCGAGTGATCCAGCTATGATAGTCAACTTCGCGCGCCGCACGAAAGCCCTTCGAGAGAAGTATAGTACGCGAGGGAGGACTGTGAAGGGTACCACAGAAATGACAAGGGGCCCGCGATGCCTCGCAGGCCCCTTGCAGAGCGTTCAGCGGATGCCGTTTCAGGCGGCCGCCGGCCTCAGAATCTTCTCGACCGTCACGTTGACCTGCTCCTGGATCGGCCCGAAAGCCTCGTTCGCCACCTTGACCGAGAGCTCGCCGAGCTTGGTGCCCTGCTCGATCAGAGAGTCGAACGTCTCCCGCGCCATCCCGGTCTGCAGCTCCACGAGCTCGCGCACCGTCTTCACGCCGAAAAGCGCCTGCGCATTGGCAACGCCCTTCTCGATCGACGCCTGATTGTAGCTCGCGAACTCCTTGCCGAGGGTCTCGAAGCCCTTGACCAGAACCGTGGAGGCCCTGACCAACGCATCGAGGTTCTCCTTGCCGAGCGCCGTGAGCTCGTCATAGCTCTGGAAGGCGGCATTGGTCGCCTTCTCGAGCTGCTCCTGCGTCGCGGCGAACGCCTTCTCGTAGTTCTTCGTCGCCACCTCGGTCGATGCCTTGACGACGCTCTCGACCGTCTGCTTGCCGGCCTCGACCACCGACTCGAGCGGTTGCGCCAGCTTCTCCAGCCTGACTTTTGATGCCATGTCCCGCACTCCTCAAATTAAATGTCAAAATGGGCTCTCTCCGCCCGCTGCAGCGCCTGGCGGCGCGCTTTTGGGCATCTATGCTGCAGTGCAGCATTGCCGAAGATATAGGCAGTCTCGCGGCTGAGTCAAGAGTATTTGTGCATTGCAACAAAAATGTCTTTCGCAGTGCACGCGAGGGGCTTCGAGGGGCAGCGGCCGGCTCCGGCGACCGGGCTTGCAAAGGCCGGGAGCGCTCCGCCCTGGCACCGGCTTCGCGTGCCACCCATCGGGGGCTGGCCCCGGATTTCGTTGCCATCGGCAAGAGCCCCGGGGCTAATCGGACGAGCCACCAAGCACTGCTCCGCCCCGCCGGCGTATAGGTCGATTTTTTTTCTGTCGAATCGTCTTTTGGGTAGACACTGAATCTGTCCTTCCATAGAATTGCCACAATCTGATCAGGGATTCACTACCTGGTTTGGCTACAAGATTGGCCTCATCGTGTGGCCAGAGGGGAGACGGGGTTTGCTCATGTCCAGGGATCGCGTGCGGAAGGTTGCATTCTCGCTTCTTGCGGCCATCGCCGTGCTGTGGACAGGCCCGGCGGCCGCGAAATACGAGGCGCTCGTGATCGATGCCGGCACCGGGCAGGTGCTCCAGGCCTATAACGCCGATGCGCTCACCTACCCGGCCTCGCTCACCAAGATGATGACGCTCTACCTGACCTTCGAGGCGCTCCAGCAGGGCCGACTCAAATCAAATCAACGGCTTGGCGTGTCCGACTATGCGGCCTCCCAGGAGCCCACGAAGCTCGATCTGATGCCCGGCGATACCATCACGGTCGACGAGGCCGTGCTCGCGCTCGTCGTCAAGTCGGCCAACGACGTGGCCGTGGTCCTCGGCGAGGCGCTCGGCGGCAACGAGAGCCACTTCGCCGAGCTCATGACGCGCAAGGCGGCCGAGCTCGGCATGCGCTCGACCACCTTCCGCAATGCCTCGGGTCTGCCCAATCCCGGCCAGATGACGACCGCGCGAGACATGGCGACCCTTGCACGGGCGCTCATTCGCGATTTTCCGCAGTACTATCATTTCTTCAGCACCCGTGAGTTCACCTTCCAGGGCACCACCATCGCGACGCACAACCACGTGCTGGTCAATTACCGTGGTGCCGACGGCCTCAAGACGGGCTACATCCACGCCGCGGGGTACAATCTGGTGACCTCGGCGGTGCGCAACGGCCGGCGCCTCATCGGCGTCGTGCTGGGCGGCAGATCGGGCGGCCAGCGCGATCGCGCCATGATGCGCTTGCTCGACAGCGGCTTTGCCACGCGCGCGACGATCCGCGAGGCACGCTATACGCCGCCGGCGGCGGCGATCCCGACGGCCAGCGCGCCCGCGCCGGCGGCGGCAATACCAGTGACCAGCGCGCCCGTGCCAGCAGCGGCGGCAACCCCGGTGGCCGCCGCGCCGGCGGCGGCGGCTCCCAACCCGGCGCAGCCATTTCTCCCGGCGGTACCGGTCCTCGCGGTCAATGAGGCGCCGCTCGACGACGTGGTCGAGGGCGGCGACAAGCCCGTGGCCCGCATCGCACGCCCGCAGACGGCACCTGCACTTGCCATGGTCGACGGCAACGACAGCGACGAGATGCGAACGAGCGGCTGGGGCATTCAGGTCGGAGCCTATTCCCATGCAGCACAGGCCCGCGCCGCAGCCCTTCGCGCCAAGCGTTCGATCGCCGGGCTCCGTCGGGCGACGGTCTCGATCGCGCGCAGTCACACCCACCACAGCACGATCTATCGCGCCCGCCTCACGGGCATAAGTGCCGGCGAGGCGCGCGCCGCCTGCGGCAAGATCCATCGCAAGCGGAGCGAGTGCGTCATTCTCAACCCCGGCAACGAGCGCACGCTCGCCGAGGTCCGGCAGTAGCTCTCAAGGGCTAATCCCGCGCGGCCCAGCGCTTGACCCAGCGCACGCGGCCGCGCGTCTCGTAGCCGGCTTGCCGATAGGCCGCGAGCCAGAGGGCCGAGCGCTTGAGGAAGGCGTGCTTCGAGCGGCGCTGCCACTCTCTGAGCCGCCACGAGCCGCTGCGGAGCGGAATACGGCCCTGGCCCAGATAGACCATCGCCGCGCATACGGCACCGTCCGCGAGGCGTACCCTGCACCGTGCCAGTCGATATTTGCGCCCCTCGTAATGGTGAAGGCGCGCGGCCTGGCGGCGGTCGATCCCCCGCACGAGCAGCCCCGCCACGCTGGCACCCCTGCGGCGCGCCAAGAGCGGCAGACTCGAATACCCCTTGGCCACCCGGCGATAGCCCGGAAGACGCGCCGGCACGAGCTTGAGCCTTGCCGCCTCCGGCCCGAGCACCAAGCGACGCACGTCCTCGTCCAGGAGCGTGCCATAAAAGAAGAAGTCCATCCGCACGAGCTTTCGCACCTCGGCGCGCGTATTGCCAACTCTCGCAAATTCGAGCGTCACCCCCTCCCCACCGTCCCCCTTCAAGGGGGAGGGGGACGCTGCTGAAGTCGCCCACCTATTCCCTACCCCCTTGAGGGGGAGGGTGGGGAGGGGGGTGTGCCAGGCGCCCATGATTCCTGGTATTACGCGCCCCGCCCACCTCGCGTTGACGAAGCGCTCTTGGATCAAAACGCGGGGACCGCGACCCCGCTCGCCGCGAGCTGGCGGCGGAGTGCCGACTTGAGCCGCTCGAGCGCCTCAGCACTTGGCGCCTCGCAGCGGGCGACGAGTGCTGCCTGGGTGTTGGAGGCCCGCAACAGCCACCAGCCGTCGCCGCTCTTCACGCGCACGCCGTCGACGGCAACGAGCTCGGCCGCTTCCGCCGCGAGGCGCACCTTGACCTCCTCGATCACCTTGAACTTGCGCTCGTCGCTGCACGGGATGCGTAGCTCGGGCGTATTGACCACGCGCGGCAGACGGTCGACAAGCTCGGCGAGACTGGCACTCTCCCGCGCCACCACGTTCAAGAGGCGCACCGCCGCATAGAGCGCGTCGTCATAGCCGTAATAGCGGTCGGCGAAGAAGATGTGCCCGCTCATCTCGCCGGCAAGCGGCGCGCCGGTTTCGGCCATCTTGGCCTTGATCAGCGAATGGCCCGTGCGCCACATGAGCGGCCGGCCGCCCATGCGCGCGATCTCGTCGAAGAGCACCTGACTCGCCTTGACGTCGGCGATGATCGTGGCCCCCGGATGCTCGCCGAGGACCTCCTTGGCGAGGAAGACGAGGAACTGGTCGCCCCACAGAATACGCCCCTTGCCGTCGAGCACGCCGATGCGGTCGCCGTCGCCGTCGAAGGCGATGCCGAGATCGCAGGCGTGCGCCAGCACGGCCTCGCGCAACTGCTCCAGATTCTCCGGCACGGTCGGGTCCGGGTGGTGCGCCGGGAAAGTGCCGTCGATCCTCTCGTTGAGCAGGATATGCTCGCCGGGAAGGCACGCCACGAGCCGCACCATCGCTTCGCCGGCCGAGCCGTTGCCCGCGTCCCAAGCGACCTTGAGCGGCCGGGCCATGATTGCGTCCTTGGCGAGCCGCGCGACATAGTCGTCGAGCACCGGACGATCGGTGATGCGGCCGCGCCCGGCCACGAAGTCGCCCTTGGCCGCGACCTCGCCGAGCCGGCGGATGTCGCGACCGTAGATCGCAGCCCCCTTAAGCACCATCTTGAAGCCGTTGTGGCTGGGCGGGTTGTGCGAGCCCGTCACCATCACGGCCCCGTCCGAGGGGAGGTGCTTGCTGGCGAAATAAAGCATCGGCGTGGCGCCGAGTCCGACGCGGAAGACCTCGAGGCCGGTCGACGCCAGTCCCTCGCCGAGGGCTGTGGCGAGCTCGGGCGAGCTCAGCCTCCCGTCGTAGCCGAGTGCCACGGTCTTCCCTCCCTCGCGCACCAGGGTCGAGCCGAAGGCGCGTCCCAAGGTGCGCGCGTCCTCGGCCACGAGCGTCTCGCCGACGATGCCGCGAATATCGTACTCGCGCAGGATGCTGTCCTTGAACGCGTGACCCTTCATGCTTCGCGATCCTCGACTGTGCGGTGGCTCCAACCTTCGATCGCCCGAGTCCTCGCGTGTATCCGCCTCGCCCTTCGAGACGCGCGCTTTGCGCGCTCCTCAGGGTGAGGCGGCCGGCAAATACAGCCTATGTCCTCGTCCTGAGGAGGGCCGTAGGCCCGTCTCGAAGGACGAGGACACATCACTCCGGCTCGACCGAGGGCCGGCCGAGGGAAGTGTAGCGGAAGCCCGCGGCCGCCATCTCCTCGGGGCGGTAGATGTTGCGGTAGTCGATCACGACCGGCGCCTTGAGCAGCGATTTGATGCGCTTGAGATCGAGGGCGCGGAATTCGTTCCATTCGGTGAGGATGGCGAGCGCGTCGGCTCCCTCGAGCGTGCCGTAGGCGCTCTCGCACCAGACCACACCCTCGAGGAGCCTCTTGGCCTCGGGCACGCCTTCGGGATCGAAGGCGCGCACCACCGCACCTGCGCGCTTGAGCGCGGGGATCACCTCGAGGCTCGCGGACTCGCGCATGTCGTCCGTATTGGGCTTGAAGGTGAGGCCGAGCACGGCCACGGTCTTGCCGGCGAGCGAGCCGCCGCACGCCTCGATCACCTTCTCCGCCATGCGGGCCTTGCGCGTCGCATTCGCCTCGACCACGGTCTCGACGATGCTGAGGCGCACCCCCGCCTCTTGCGCGATGCGCACGAGTGCGACGGTGTCCTTGGGAAAGCAGGAGCCGCCGTAGCCCGGGCCGGGGTGGAGGAATTTGCGCCCGATGCGGCCGTCGAGACCGATGCCGCGCGAGACGTCGTGCACGTCCGTGCCGAGCTTCTCGCAGAGGTCGGCGATCTCGTTGATGAAGCTGACCTTGGTCGCGAGGAAGCTGTTGGCCGCGTATTTGATAAGCTCGGCGGTCTCGAGCCCGGTGAAGAGGATCGGCGTCTCGATGAGGTAGAGCGGGCGGTAGATGCGCTGCATCAGCTCGCGCGCCCGCTCGCTCTCGGCCCCGATCACGACGCGGTCGGGGCGCATGAAGTCGCCGATCGCGGAGCCTTCGCGCAGGAACTCCGGGTTCGAGACCATGTCGAAGTCGGCATCCGGCCGCATGCCGCGGATGATGCGCTGGACCTCGCGGCCGGTGCCCACGGGCACCGTCGACTTGGTGACCACGACCGTGTAGCCCGCGAGCGCCGAGGCGATCTCGCGCGCGGCGGCGTAGACGTAGCTCAAGTCGGCATGGCCGTCGCCGCGCCGGCTCGGCGTGCCCACGGCGATGAAGACGGCGTCGGCCGTGCCGACCGCGGCTCTGAGATCGCCGGTGAAGGAGAGCCGGCCGTCCCTCGCGTTGTTGACGATGAGCGCCGCCAAGCCCGGCTCGTAGATCGGGATCTCGCCGCGTCCGAGGCGCGCTATCTTCTCCTCGTCCTTGTCGATGCACACCACCTCGATGCCGAACTCGGAGAAGCAGGCGCCGGAGACCAGCCCGACATAGCCGGTACCGACCATGGCGATGCGCATGAGCGTCCCCTCGATTTGTTTTGCTTGTCGCGGCCGCGCTCAGCGCGCCAGCTTGGCGCGGGGGCTCAACAGCTCGGCATAGCGCTGGATCACGTCGCGCACGGCCGGGCCGAGATCCCGGCGCTGGATGGCGAATGCGATGTTCGCCTCGAAGAAGCCGATCTTGTCGCCGCAGTCGAAGCGCGTGCCCTCGAAGCGCAGGCCATGGAAGGGGCTGTGCCCGAGCGTCCTGGCGAGCGCGTCGGTGAGCTGGATCTCGCCGCCGGCACCGCGCTCCCTGCGCTCGAGGTGCTCCATCACCTTGGGCTCCAGGATGTAGCGGCCGATGATGGTGAGCGTGGAAGGCGCCTTCTCGGGCGCGGGCTTCTCCACGAGCCCCTTCACCTCGACGAGCTTGCCGCGCTCGCGCGCCACGTCGAGCACGCCGTAGCGGTTGGTGTGCGCGCGCGGCACCTCCATGACCGCGACCATGTTGCCGCCGACCTCGGCGCGGGCATCGACCATCTGCTTGAGGCAGGGGACCTCCGCCAGCACGAGGTCGTCCGCCAACAGCACCGCGAAGGGCTCGTCGCCGATCAAGTCGCGCGCGCACCACACCGCGTGGCCGAGCCCGAGCGGCTCCTGCTGGCGGGTGTAGGCGACGTGGCCGGGCCTGGGCAGCCAGCGGCGCAGCGCCTCGAGCTCCTCGCTCTTGCCGCGCGCGGCGAGCACGCTTTCCAGCTCGTAGGAATGGTCGAAGTGGTCCTCGATCGCGGTCTTGCCGCGCCCGGTGACGAAGATGAAGTCCTCGATGCCGGCCGCCTGCGCCTCCTCGACCGCATATTGGATCAAGGGCTTGTCGACGACGGGAAGCATCTCCTTGGGCATGGCCTTGGTCGCCGGCAGAAAGCGGGTGCCGAGGCCGCCGACCGGAAAGATGGCTTTGCGTACGCGCTGGATCATGATGCGGTTTGGCGCCTCGGCGCTAAGGTTGTCCTCGGGCGGGCTGCTTTGTGCCATAGCGAAGGGGGGAT
>DATNIJ010000162.1:0-12606 GCA_035604475.1 Alphaproteobacteria bacterium | reverse complement strand
TGCTCTCCTTTTTCAGGGCGCACAGGAAGTCGTCGCTGCTCCGGTTGCTTCTCAACACCTGTAAGAAACAACCGGAGCAGCGACGACTTCCTGTGCGCCCTGAAAAAGGAGAGCACCAGATTGTCGATCACGCTCAGATTGTCGAAAGTGGCCGTCAACTGAAAGGTGCGCATCATCCCCCGGGCGACCCGTTCCTGAGGCGTCATGCGGGTGACGTCTTCGCCCCTGTAGCGAATAAATCCTTCGTCGGGCGTGTGATACCCGGTCAGCAGATTGAAGAAAGTGGTTTTCCCCGCACCATTGGACCCGATGATTCCGGCGACCTCGTTTTCCTGCAGCAGATAACTGACCTGGTCGACGGCGACAAGTGGACCAAAACGTTTAGTAACGTTTTCTGCCCTGATGACCTCGGCGCGCGTGTCCTTACTCACGTCTCACACAATGATAATTTTTTCACGCGACGCAAGCGAGCACGCATGCGCCGGGGCGGAGGAGCCTCAGTAACCGAGCGACTTGAGCGACGGCATGACGCTCTCGCCGCCGAGAGAACCCTCCACCGTGAAAAGATCCCATTCGTTTTTCTGCTCGCCGGGGCCTTTCCCCTTGACCAGGAAGGCGGCGTACTTGTAGACGGCCGCGTGGTCCTGGCGCCATTTGGCGGGCCCCTTGACCGTGTCGAACTCGCCTGTGCCGGCCATCAGAGCGGCGGACACCTTCTGAGGATCGAAGGATTTGGCTGCCTCGAAGCCCCTGAACATTTCCATATACGCGATGTACGCGATCGCCGCATATGCATCGGGAGGTGTGCGGTATTTCGCGCGGAACAGCTCGGTGAACTCTTCAGCACTCTTTGCCACTGCCTTGTCCTCGAAGCCGCTCAGGTCATAGTAGAAATAATGCATCGCGTAGACGCCCGCGAGAGCCTCGGGCGGCACGCCTTTGGCGACCACGTTGGTGATGAAGGCGTTGAAGATGGTCATGTCCTTGCCCAGACCCATCTGGTGGATCTGTTTCAGGACCGCCACGGCATCGGCACCGAATTGCGCGAATATGAAAGCATCCGGCTTTGCCGCCCGAACCTTCTCCAAGATAGTCGTGAAGTCACTCGTTCCCAGTGAAACCTCGTCATACCCGGCCTTCTCTCCGCCGAATTCCTTCTCGGCCTCGTAGACGCCGTCCCGGATGTCCCAGCCAAAGCTGTCGGCGCGAGCCAGGAAGTAGATACGCTTCTTGCCGAGCGTCTTGACGGCGGAGTAGCCGGCCATATATCCGACCGTCCAGGGGCTGTATGCCGTCGCGAAGGTCGAATCGGCAAGCTTGCCCTTCTGAAAGCCCTCTTTTGCCATCACGCACACCGGGAAGTAGGGCATCGGCTCCTTGATCGCGATGGAGTTGATCGCGTACGCGAGCGGGGCCCAGGTCTGCCCGCCCACGCCCTTGACCCCTTCTGAAACCATGTAGCGGTAGCGCCGCACGCCGACATCCAGCTTGGCTTCGTCGTCGTCGACGATGCCTTCCACCGTCACCTTTCCCCAGGGCATCTTGAGCCCGCCCCGCTGATTGATGACGTCTATCGCCAACAAGGCACCCTGTTTCTGGGTTTCGGCTACCGCCGCAAAGGTTCCGGTGAGCGGAAGCAGGATGCCCACCTTGATCTTGCCGGGTTCATCCGCCCTTGCCACACCATGACCCAACACGCTGCAAAACATCAAAAGCGCGATGAAGCCCCATAGGTTCTTCATTCTTGTTTCCTCCTGTTGGCTCTCCTGCTCCGAACTCTCACGCGGGCTGCTTTTTTCAATCGATGATCGTACCATACACAGTCTGCAAAGAAACATCATCCCGGCCGCGGCAGCCACGTGACTTTAGGAACCAATTCTTGGCCGGTGGCTGTCTTGTGCATTGATTTGCATCAATACACTTCCGTATAGCGACTTCGTCTATTTTGCCTGTCCCTTTGAGGAACTATACCCGGCAATATTGGTGATGCAGGCCATCGATCGCTACTTGATCGCCAGCGGGTTGACCGGCGAACCGACGGCACCCGTGATCGGCAGCGCCGGTGCCACAAACATGAACTCGTAGCGCTTGTCCGAGGCGCAATCCGTGGAGAGCTCGCCGAGGTAGAATATCTCGCCGACCGAGAGGCCGATGATGGGGATCGCGATCCAGTGCCAGGGCTGCGCCGCGTCGGTGGTCTGGTTGGGGCGCACCTCGACCCCCCAGGTGTCGGTGGCGATGGCCGCGACCTCTTTCGCGTGCAGCCAATCGAGCGTCTCGAAGGCGAGGCCGGGTGCATTGCCGCCGCTGTAGCCGTCCCAGGTCTTGGCCGCAAGCTTCGCTTCCATCTGCCCGGTGCGCACCAGGAGGAAATCGCCGCGCCCAACGCTCACGCCGAAATGTTTTTCCGCCTGGTCGAGAAGCTCGTTGGTCACGCCAAAGCCGTCGGGGAGCCAATTGATACCCAGCATCTTTGCGATGTCGAGGAGCACGCCGCGGCCAACCATCCTCTCCCGCGTCTTTTCGATGCCGCATTTCTGCGCGCCGAAGCTGGTGACGGTGCGGCAGTCGCGGCCGTTCCACATCCTGTCGCCGTAGAAGATGTGGCCGAGGCCGTCCCACTGCGTGCCGCATTGCGTCGGCATGATGATGATGTCGTCGGCACCCCTGATCTTGCGGTGGTCGAGCACGCCGGAATAGGCGTCCGTGCCGGCGCGCAGCATGACGTGGATCGGGTTGAAGCGTCCGATTGCGCCATAGTCGCTTTTGGCACCCTGCGGTCCCTTCTCGTCGAAGGCCAGGGCCAGCGACATCACCTTGCCCTTCCGCACCAAGCGGGCCGCGGCGACGATGTCCTCGGCCGTGGTGTAGTTGAGCGTCCCAACCTCGTCGTCGGGACCCCATTTGCCCCAGTTCTTGAGCCGCTCGGCCGCGGCATGAAGGTCATCCAGGGTGAGCTTGCGCAGTTCGCTCGCGGTCTCGGACATGGGCTCATACCTCTCGTGGCAAGGTGAAAGTGGCGGTCCCCAGAAACCTAGATTTTCTATCACGCCCCGCGAACGGTCATCTGATCCAGGTCAATCTGCTGTCCCGCCTAGCCGCCTTTGACGCCCCCCGCCGTGAGTCCGGCGACGATCTCGCGCTGGACGACGATGGTGAGCACGAGCACGGGCAGCGTGACGATGAGGGCCGCAGCCGCGAGCGGGCCCCAGGCGATCTGCTCGAAGGTGAGCACGTTGTAGACGGCGACCGGCAGCGTGCGCGTCTCGCGCCCGGTCAGCACGACGCCGAAGATGAAATTGTTCCACGAGAAGATGAAGGAGAGGACGGCGGCGACCACGATGCCGGGCCGCGCCAAGGGAAGGGCTATGTGCCGGAAGGCCTGCCAGAGCGTGGCACCGTCGATGAGGGCCGCCTCCTCGAGCTCCGGCGGCAGGGACTCGAAGAAGCCGATCATGATCCAGACGACGATCGGCACGGTGATCACCAGATGGGTGATCACCATCGGCAGCAGCGTCCCCGTCAGGCCGAGCCACTGGAAGAGGATGAAAAGCGGGATGAGGTAGCTGAGACCCGGCGTGATGCGCGAGATCAGCACGACGATTGCGAGCTTGAACGCCTTCGCCTTCGCGATGCCGTAGCCGGCGGGCACGCCGATGAAGAGGGCCAAGAGCACCGCCGAGCCGGTCACGATGACGCTGTTGAGCGTGTAGCGCGCGAAGGGGCTGGCGCGGAACACCTCGGCGAAATTGTCGAGCGTCGGCGTCGCCGGAATGAAGACCGGCGGATAGGCGATGTTCTCGATATCCGTCTTGAGCGAGAGCGAGAGCATCCACAGGAAGACGAGTGCGGCCGGCGAGACGATGACGAGAACCGCGAAGCCGAAGGCGAGCTTGGCGCAAATCTTGCGAAATCCCTCGCCCGGCGTGAGCGGCACCTTCAGAAGCGCGGGCACTTTGGCGCTCACATCCATTGCGTCTTCTGCCGCATGTAGAGGAGGAGGAGGGTCAACGCCACGATCAGGAGGAAGAACACCACCACGATCGCCGACGCATAGCCGATGTTGTAGAAGGCGAAGGCCTGGAGATAGAGGTAGATGTTGATCGTCTCGGAGGCGGTGCCGGGGCCGCCCTGGCTGATCACGAAGATGAGGTCGAAGGCCTTGATCGCGTCGATCGCGCGGATGATCGCCGCGACCATGATGAAGGGCAGGAGGAGCGGCCAGGTGATGTGGCGGAACATCTGCCACTCGGAGGCGCCGTCGATGCGCGCGGATTCGTAAGGCTCGGTCGGCAAGGCAGCGAGCCCGCCGAGCACGATCAGCATGACGAGCGGCGTCCACTGCCAGACCTCGACCATCACGAGCGTCGGGATCACCGTCTCGGGCGCGTAGACCCAGGACTGGGGCGGGAGCCCGACAACACTCAAGAGATAATTGAGCACGCCGAGCTGGGGGTGGAACATCATCGTCCAGACGAGCGCCACCGCGACGGGGGTCGCCATCATGGGCAGGATGAAGACGCCGCGCAGGAAGCCGCGCAAGGGAAAGCGCTTGTGGAAGATGACGGCGGAGAAGGTGCCGAGGATCACCGGGACGACGACCGCGAGCACGCCGTAATAGAGCGTGCGCAGGAGCGAGCGCAAGAAGCGCTCGTCGCCGAGAAGGGCGAGATAATTGTCCGGCCCGACGAAGGAGTGCGCCTGGCCGATCTTCCAGTCGTGCACGCTCATGAAGACGGTGAAGAGCCAGGGGAAGACGATCACCGCCAGCATGACGACGAGTGCAGGCACGACGAAGACGACGTAGCGGCGGCGGTTCCATTGCCCGCCGCCCGAGAGGTGGTGCCCCCGGTCCGAAGGCTCTGTCTCGGCCTTTCCCGATCGCCCGTCGAGCGTCCGTTCGCCCGCCACGGGGCCGGCTCAGCCTTTCTCGCTCTTCTCGAGGATGGGCTTGAACTGCTCGGTCGCCTTCTTGAGCTCGCTCGCCGGGTCGCCGCCCGTGACCAGGTTGGTGAGCGCTATGCCGAAGATGTCGCGGAACTGGGTCACCTCGAAGATCTCGGGCAGGCCGGGACGCGCGATCTTGATCGAGCCTTCCATGCACTCGAGCCACTCGCGGGGTGCGGTGAGCTTCCCGGAGGCACCCGCCGCGGCATAGGCCGAAGTGCGGCCGGGAGCGCCGTAGCCCCCCTCGATCTGGCGCTCGGCGATCGTCTTGCTGGTCGCCCACTGGCAATAGAGCCAGGCCGGGCCTTTCTTCTTCGTCGTTCCGGAGATGCCGATGCCGTCGCCGAAGAGGGCCGAGTGCTGCGCCTTGGGACCGGGCGGCATCACGCCATAGCCGACCTTGCCGACGACGCGAGACTTGGTCTTGTCCTCGAGCGGCAGGGCGAAGCCGATGCCGTCGACCCACATGGCGCCGCGGCCCAGCACGAAACTCGATTGGCATTCGTTCCAGTTGAAGCCGGCGACGCCGGGCGGCCCGTAGTCCTTGGTCAGCGCCTGGTAGAGCTTGGCGGCCTCGATCGCCTCCGGTCCGTCGGTGTGCATGGTGAGGTCGCGGTCGATCGGGTCGACGCCCCAGCCGAGGAGGAAGTCGGTCCATACCACGACGTTGGCGTTCTTGAGGCCGCGGGCAAGGAAGCCGGCGACGCCCGCCTTGGGATCGTTGAGCGCCTTCGCCGCCTCGAGGAGCTCGGGGAAGGACTTGGGGTAGGCGAGCCCCTTGGCGGCGAAGAGCTCCTTGTTCCAGTAGATGAGGAAGTAATCGAGGTTGAGCGGCAGCACGTCGAGCCGGCCGTCGGCCTGGGTGGCGTAGTCCATGGCCCCTTGCGAGAAGTCCGGCAGGTCGAAATCCGCGCTGGTCATGTTCGGGTCCTTGATCAGGTCCCTGAGATCGACGAGCCACTTGCCCTTGCCGTAGAGCCGCTTCTGCACGTGCAAGGCCATGGTGACCACGTCGAAGCTGGTGTTGCCCGAGTTGAACTCGATCAGCACCTTTTGGCGGTGCTGCTGCTCGGGGATCTGCTCGTCGCCCACCGACATGCCGGTCAAGTCCTCGAACTCCTTGCGGTACTTCTGCAGGAGGTCGCCGCGCGGGCCCTTGGTGTGCGAGACCTCAAGATGCTCGCCCTTGTAGCGCTTCCAGTCGAAACCGCCGCCCTGCGCCTGTGCGAAACGCGCGATCCAGGGTGCTGCTAGGACGGCTAAGCCCGCGGCCTCGAGCCCGGTGCGGATCACCGAGCGGCGGGAAAGACGCTTGCTTCTCGGCTTGCGCTCGATCACGGCTTTTCCTCCCTGAATGCGTTGTGCGTCGCGTGCTCGCGGCTGCGGCACGTAGTTGTCTTGTTGGATTTCAGGCTTGCACAAAGCCCCGAAGGGGTCAATCCACGGGCGCCCGAGCCTGAGGCATCGGCTTGTCTCGTGCCCGGCGCGCGCCCATACTCGCGAGCGCGCGGAAGGGAGGACGGCCGCCATGGATTTCCAACTGGCACCGGCTGAGCGCCAACTCCAGGCGCGCGCGGCGGCCCTCGCCGACGGCGTGATCAGAGCGCGCGCGGCCGAGGTCGACCGCAGCGAGGCCTATCCTTGGGACAATGCGGCGGCCCTCAAGGAAGCCGGCTTCATGGGCATGACCATCCCCCAGGCCTATGGCGGGGCGGGGCTCAGCTATCTCGATGCCGTGCTGGTGATCCAGGCGCTCGCCAAGCGCTGCGGTGTCACCGCCCGCATCGCGGTCGAGGCCAACATGGGTGCCATCGGCGCCATCATGGCCTACGGCAGCGAGGCGCAGAAGCGGCTCGCCGCCGAACTCGTGCTCGCCGGCGACAAGCCGGCCATCTGCATCACCGAGCCCGCTGCCGGGAGTGCGGCAAGCGAGATGACGACGCGCGCCGACAAGCGCGGCGCGAGCTACGTCTTGAACGGCAAGAAGCATTGGATCACCGGCGGGGGCGTTTCCAAGCTCCATCTCATTTTCGCGCGCGTCTTCGACGAGAAGGGGACCGAGCAGGGCATCGGCGGCTTCATCGCCGTGCGCGGCGAGCACGCGGGCCTCGTCATCGGCGCGCGCGAGCCGGCCATGGGCCTGCGCGGCCTTCCCGAGACGGAAATCCTCTTCAAGGATCTCGAGCTGCCCGAGGCGCGGGTACTCCCCTCGCCCGGCGGCTTCCGCAAAGGCTTCGGCGATCTCATGAACGCTTACAACGGCCAGCGCGTGGGTGCGGCGACGGTCGCCCTCGGCATCGCGCAAGGGGCCTACGAGGCGGCCCTTGCCTATAGCCAGGAGCGCGAGCAGTTCGGCCGCCCCATCTGCGAGTTCCAAGGCCTGCAGTGGATGCTGGCCGACATGTCGGTGCGCCTCGCCGCGGCCGAGGCGCTCATCTACAAGGCCGCCGCCAACGCCGGAAGCGGTTTTCCCGACGTGCTCGAGGCGGCGCAGGCCAAGATCCTCGCCTCGGAGACGGCCGTGCAGGTGACCAACGACGCCCTCCAGCTCCACGGTGCCGCCGGATACTCGCGCAACCATCCGCTCGAGCGCATGGTGCGCGACGCGCGCATGTTCACGATCGGCGGGGGTACCGCGCAGATCCTGCGCACCCTCGTCGCCTCGCGCCTCTTGGGGCGCAAGCTGCCGCAGACGCGCGAGGGCTACGTCGGCGAAAGAGTGCCGCCGCGCGCGCGGCGCATCAAGGCGGGCGAGTAGCCCTTTCCCCCCTACGCCTTCGCCGCGACCGCCTCGATCTCGAAGCGCCAGGCCGGCGAGGCGAGCGCTTTGATGACCGCGAGGGTTGCCGCCGGCGCCGGATCCGTGATGTAGCGGTCGCGCACGGTGCGCGCGCTCGGCACGTCGGCCGCGTCGATCAAGTAGTAGTTGATGCGCACGATGTCGCGGAGCCCCATGCCGGCCGCTTCCAGCACGGCGGCGAGGTTGCGCCAGGCCTGATCGGCCTGCGCCTCGAAGCCCTCGGCCATGGTGCCGTCGGGCTTAACGCCGACCTGACCCGCCACGTAAAGCCAGCGCGCATTCGGCGGCACCTCGACGGCGTGGCTGTAACGCCCGGCGGGCTTGGCGACGGTTTGAGGTGTGAGATGTTTCAGCACGATGGTGCCTCCTTCTTCTCCGGTGGCTTCCAACACGGCCGCCTTGCGTGCGCCATTGTGCACGGGAGGCGGTGAGGAGGCAAACCGCCGGGGAAGCCCGTTCACCCGCCGAGGAAGGCCTTGCGCACCTCCGCGCTCTCGGCGAGTGCGGCACTCGCCCCCTCGCGCACGACGCGGCCGACCTCGAGCAGATAGGCGCGGCTGGCGATCGCGAGCGCCTTGGCCGCGTTCTGCTCGGCGAGCAGCACCGCGGTCCCCGCCTTGGCGATCTCGCGTACCTTCTCGAGGAGCTCGTCCGCCAGGATGGGAGAGAGGCCGAGCGAAGGCTCGTCGAGGAGGAGGAGGCGCGGTTGGCCCATGAGCGCGCGCCCGAGTGCGAGCATCTGCTGCTGCCCGCCCGAGAGCTGCCAGGCGCGCGCGTCCGACCGCGCCGCAAGTGCGGGGAAGACGGCGAGGACCGCGTCCAAGCGGCGGCGTCGCGTCGCCTTGTCGACGCGGGCGGCGACCTCGAGGTTCTCGCGCACGCTGAGGCCGGGAAAGACGCGCCGGCCCTCGGGGCAGTAGCCGAGCCCCAGGCGCGCGCGCGCTAGGGTGGAGAGGTGCCGCAGATCCCCTCCGGCAAAGCGCATGCGGCCCGCACTCGGCGCCACGAGACCCATCACCGCCTTCACCAACGTCGACTTGCCCGCACCATTGGCGCCGAGGAGAGCCACCGCCTCGCCGGAAGCGACCGTGAGCGTCACCTCCTCGAGTGCCGCAATGCCGCCATAGGCGACCGAGAGGCCTTGAAGCTCGAGGAGCGGCTCGCTCATCCAGGCCCTCCCGCCCAAGCCGCGCGGCCGAGATAGGCCTCGATCACGCGCGGATGGCCGCGGATCTCGGCCGGCTTCCCCTCGGCGATGAGACGGCCGTCGTCGAGACAGATCATGCGCTCTGCCAGCGGCATCAGGAACGGCATGTTGTGCTCGATGACGAGAAGCGTGAGGCCGCCTTGGGCGAGCCGCTGGAGGTGCTGTCTCAAATCGGCGGCCTCGCCCGCGCTGAGCCCGGCCGCCGGCTCATCGAGGATGAGAAGCCGCGGCTCGAGTGCTAGGGCCCGCGCGATCTCGACCCGGCGCGTGATCCCGTGCGGCAGCTCGCCACAGCGGCGCTCGGCGAAGGCGGCGATACCAAGGGCATCGAGGAGCGCCATGGCATGGCCGCGCGCGCGTGCGAGATGCGCGCAGCGCCACCCGGACGCAAGTGCCGAGGCGAGCCCCGTGCCCTCGAGCGCAGCACGTCCGAGGGCCACGCTGTCGAGGGCCGTCATCTCGGCGACGAGACTGGTGCTTTGGAAGCTGCGCGCGAGGCCGAGCCGCGCCCGGCGGTAAGGGGCGGTCTCCGTGATGTCTTGGCCGGCGAAGCGGATGCGGCCTGCGCTCGGCCGGTAGAGCCCGCTCACCACATTGACGAGCGTCGTCTTGCCCGAGCCGTTGGGCCCGATGAGGCCGACGAGCTCGCCCGGCCGCACGCTGAAAGTGACCCCGTCCAAGGCCTTCAGCCCGCCAAAGGCGATGGCGAGTCCCTCGACCTCGAGGAGCCGGGCGGCGGCGTTGCCCGCACGGGCGCGCAGTGTTGTCATGCGCGGCGCAGGAGGCTCGGGCAGGAGCTCGGGGAGGAGGCGCGCGCGCAGACGCTCGACGGCGCCGATCAATCCCCACGGTGCCACGATGATGACGGCGAGCAATGCCGCTCCGTAGGCGATGAGATAGGACTGATCGAGGACGCGGAACCACTCGGGCAGATGGACGAGGAGTACCGCACCCAGAATGGCGCCCGAGACGCGCGCCGAGCCGCCGATGACCGCCATGGCGAGGCAGGCGACCATGACGGGGAATTCGAGCACGCCGGGCGAGATCACGCCCTCGCTATGGGCGTAAAGCGCCCCCGCGGCACCGGCATAAAGGGCCGAGAGGAGGAAAGCGGCGAGGCGCAGCCGGGCTCGGTCGATGCCGAGTGCTGTGGCGGCGATGTCGTTCTCGCGCATGAGGTGGAACATGCGGCCATAGAGCCCGCGCATGAGGTGCCAGGCGAGAAAGGCACCAGCGGCCGCGAAGAGCCACACGACGAGCATGAGGGGCCAGCCGTCCGGCACGCGCGCGCCGAAGAGGGCGATGGCGGGGATGCCCGCGATGCCGTTGGCCCCCCCCGTGAGGCCCTGCCAATTGACCGCGGCAAGGAGGGCCACCTGCGCCACGCCGAGGGTCGCAAGCGCCAGATAGTGGCTCTCGAGCCGCAGCACGGGCAAGGCCACGAGCGCGGCGAGGGCGACGGGTGCTGCGAGCGAGAGGGGGAAGCTCCAGGCAAAGCTCCAACCGAGCCGGCTCGCGAGGAGGGCGCTCACATAGGCGCCGATGCCGAAGAAGCAGCCCTGCGCCAACGAGAGCGCTCCGGCATAGCCGAAGATGAGCTGATAGCCGATCGCCAAGAGCGCATAGATGCCCGCGAGGGTCGCCAGGCGGAAGCTGTAGGGATTACCGAGGATGAGCGGATAGGCCGCAAGTGCCACGGCAAGTGCGGCGAGCGGGAGCCGGATGCCCGTCGAGAGCCAGCCCCGCATCAGACGCGCCTCCCGATCGCCTCGCCGAAGAGCCCCTTGGGCCTCAAGAGGAGCACGGCAAGAAGCACGGCATAAAGGAGCGCCGTCGCCGTTGTGTAGGAGGCATAGGCCGAGACGATGACCTGGAAGAGGGCGATGAGGAGGGCCGCGAGCACAGCGCCCGGCAGGCTGCCCCAGCCGCCGATGACGACCGCCATATAGGCGCTGACGATGAGCTCGTTGCCGCGCGTGGGCTCGACGAAATAGCGGTTGGCCAACAGAAGGCCCGCCGCCCCCGCGAGCGCCGCGGCGAGCATGAAGGTGAGTGCTATCATGCGCACGGTCGGAATGCCGAGCGCCTCGGCGGTCTCGCGGTCCTGGGCCGTGGCGCGCAGCGAGCGGCCGAGCTGGGTGCGCGCGAAGAGAAGATGCTGCGCCAGCACGAGCGCCGCCGCGACCGCGACGATCGCTAGCGACTGCCGGCCGATCGAGAGGCCGCCCAGATGATAGAGGTGCTCGCCGAGAAGGGCCGGCGCCTTGCGCGGTGCCGCGCCGAAGATCGCGTTCGCCGCATTCTGCAGGATGACGCCGAGGGCTATGGTGCTGATGAAGACGGCCGTGGGCGGCCGGCGCATGAGCGGGAAATAAGCCAGCAGCGAGAAGACGAGCCCCAGGGCCGCCATGAGCAGGAGCACGAGCGGAAGCAGGGCGAGGCCCGGAAGCGGAAACGCCTCTGCGAGCGCCACCGCCGCGAAGCCTCCCGCCATCACCAGATCGCCGGCCGCGAAATTGACGGCCCCGGTCGCGTTGAGCACAAGCACGAAGCCGAGCGCCACCAGCGCATAGGCGGCACCAAGGGAAACTCCGTCGATGATGAGCTGCAGCAGTTCCACGAGGTTATTCTAACGTATTCCCCTCGCCCTCCCACGGCCTTCGCCAGTCGATGCACACATCTCCGGATGCTTGCAAAACCAGCGGGGTCCTTCGTGACGCGACCCTTCGGGTCGCTCCTCAGGATGAGGAGATTCGTGTGTGGCAGTAAGACCTTGCCTCATCCTGAGGAGCGCGTGGAGCGCGCGTCTCGAAGGACGCACCGGAGCCGGTCCGAGGCGCTCGCACATAGCGCATGAAGCTGTTTTTCGTTCCTCCGCGGATTTGGTCGCAAAGCTCGCCGATCGCTACGGCAGAGCGTCGAGATTGCCGTAGTGCTTGACCACCTTGGGCGTGCGCGTCTTGCCGTCGTAGCAGACGATCTCCGCCGAATGCGCCATGTTTCCCTTGCCGTCCGAGCGGTAGGTCATGGCGAGCCCCTGATAGCTCCGGCTCGCGAGATAGTCGCGCACTTGCGCGGGCGTGTTGGCACCCTCGGCGATCGCCTGCTCGACCATCTCCACACCGTCGTACTGGGCGAGCGCGTAGGCGTCGGGATCGCCGCCGAACGCGGCGCGGTAATGCTCGAGCCAGGTCTTGATTCCTGCCGTCTCGGCCGAGATCGGGGAGGAGCCGGTCTCCGCGCACACGTCTTTCAGATCCGTGGGCTCGACGAGGGCCGCGGTCGAGGGCTGGTGCATGGCCGAGCCTGCGACGATGGGGAGCCCAAGGCCCATCCGCGCCGCCTGCTGGACGAGAAGTGCCGTGGGTCCCGCGTGGAGCTGCAGGATGAGCACGTCGGGCTCAGCCGCCTTCGCCTTGCTGAGGACGGGAAGCATGTCCTTAACCGTGAGGTCGAGCCCCTCCTCGAACACCACGGATGCGCCGAGCTTCTCGAAGGCCGGGCGCAAGAGCGACGCGCCGCTTTGGCCGTAGGCGGTCGTCTGATAGATGAGCGCCGGCCGCTTGCGGCCGAGCTCCTCGACGGCATAGCGGGCCTGCGCCAGCTTGACGAGATTGTCGGCGGGGAAGAAGCGGAAAACATAGGGATTGCC
>DATNIJ010000161.1:0-34070 GCA_035604475.1 Alphaproteobacteria bacterium | reverse complement strand
GTGGTCGGCGTGGTCCGCATCCTCGAGCGGCGCGTTCCAGAATGCCATGATGCAGTCGCCCATGTATTTGTCGATGGTGCCGCGCTCAGCCATGATGATGTCGGTCATCGGCGTCAAGAAACGGTTGATCAGGTGCGTGAGTCCCTGCGGGTTCGCCTTGAATTGCTCCGAGATCGAGGTAAAGCCGCGCACGTCGCAGAACAGGAAGGTCATCTCGCGCAGCTCGCCGCCGAGCTGCAGGCGCTCGGGGTGTGCGGCGAGCACATTGACCATATCCGGCGCCAGATAGTGCCGGAACGCGCTTCTGATGCGGCGGCCGTCGCGATCGACGACCCAATAGCGGAACAGCAGCACCGCCAAGCTCGCCGCCGCCAAGGCGGCCAACGGTCCAACCAGCGGCAACCAGAGGCCGTGAAGAAAGGCGAGCTGCGCCGCCGCGGCCCACGCGGCGAGCGGAGCGCTGCCGGCCAGAACGGCTCCGCGCGTAGGCAGTACGGCCATCGTCGCCCCGGTCAAGGCCGCGAGCAAGAGAACCGCAATGGCGACGAGCGCCGGCCAGGGCGGCGGGTCGTCCGCGATGAAATCGCGCGCGAGGATGCTGTCGATGATATTGGCCATGCGCTCGACCCCCGGCAGCTGCGTGATGCCGAAGGGTGCGGGGAAGGTGTCGCTGCTGCCTATGAATGAAGCACCTATCAGGGCCACGCGTCCGCGCAAGGCCGGCGCCGGAATGCGGCCCTCCACCAAATCGACGAAGGAGAAGGTGGGGAAGGTGCCGCGCGGTCCACGATAGTTGATGAGAAGCCGCATGGCTGGATCGGTAGGGACCACGGTCTCGCCGATGCGCACGCCCTCCCCGAGCGCCAGGCCAACGTCCTGCCACGGCACGCCGAGATATGCCGCGGCCGCGCGTACGGACATCGAGGGCAGGAAATCGGCCTCGAACGGCAAGGCGAGATAATCGTAGCGGGGGGCGCCGTCGCGATCGTAGGCGATGTTTACATGACCCAGGCCGAGAGCGGCCTTGGCCAGCATCGGAATCGGCGGCAGGGCGGAGACGGGGCGAAGCGGGAATATGGGTTCTAGCGGACTCTTGTCGAAACGCGCATAGGCGGCATCCGAAAGATAAGCTGGCTCGGTGCCCGGCGGCCCCGTCAAGGCGAAGCCGACGGGGAGCAGCACATTTCCGGAAGTGCGAATCGCCGCCGCGAACTCCTCATCGGGATCATCCGCGGCAAGACGTTCCAAGGCCGCGCGGAGCGAAGCACTCTCTTTCCCCGAAAGTGCGGCCGCAGCACTCTGTGCGGCGGCGCGCAATGACGCGGGAACGAGCTCGTCGGGCTCGGCAAAAAGAAGATCGAAGACGACGAGCTTGGCACCCTCGCCCTTGAGCGCCCCGAGCGCCTTGGCGAAGAGGTGGCGGCTGAACGGCCAGCGGCCGAGTGCCGCGAGGCTGCGGTCATCGACCAGGATCACCGCGATCTCCTGCCCCGGCGCGCGCACGCCGCGGATGCGGAAGCGGAGATCGAGGGACGCGGTCTCCAGGCCGCGCAAGACCGCAGTATCGCCGAAGACCGCGAACAGCAGCACGACGACCGCCGCGGCGACCAGCGCCAACCCCGCCTCGCGCATGCCGCGTGGGACGCTCAAGCCAGTTCCCTAATTCAAGCTGGTCCGCGCGATGACCTTGTCGAACTCCGCCTGCGTCCAGACCCTCGGCGGCACCGGGGCCCTGCCGGCCTCGAGCCTCGCACCCCAGCGGGCGGGAATGCTCACCTCGCTCTTCGTGGCAAGGCTCGTCAGGCTCACGCTCCCGCTCAGCACGCCCACCTGGGTCGAAGTCGGCAGCGCCTCGATGAACCAATCGGTCGAGCGCACCGCCGCGACGCCCGTGGCGGTATCGACCTCGAAGTGCGAGGCCTGGCCAAAGGAGGACACCACGGCCCGCAGCAGCCCGCTCGCCAACGAGAGCTTGGCGTCGCGGCGCTCTGCGGCACTATCCAGGTTGTAGGCGTTGATGGTCAGCTTGGTCCCCGAGGCCGCCGATATGATCGTGCCGTCATTCATGCGCAGCTTCAGCTTGGCGCCTTCCGGCACATCCACGGTGTCGCCCTCGTGGACGGGGTCGCCGAGCTTGAGCGCGCTCCGCTCTCCGCTCGCCTCGAGGAAGCATTGGGCGCTCAAGGCGAGGACTTGGCCCGCCTGCGGTGCCGTCCAGGCGCTCCGGATCGGGAACAACGCAAGAGACGTGACCAGCGTAAGCATGACCGCTGTTCTGCCCGGCATGGTGAGCTCCCCCCTCCCGACGAGTTGCCGCCCGATGTTAGGCACCGCCCGCTTGTCCCGCAAGCCGGCGTTGCCTGCCCGAGCTTGCCCGCTTACGTCCTGTCGTAGGGATTTTCGCCCCGCCGCAGGCTGAGGCGGATGGGCACGCCGGGAAGTGCGAAGGCCTTGCGCATGGCGTTCGCGAGATAACGCAGATAGCTCTCCGGCAGGTCTTCGAGCTTGTTGCCGAAGAGCGCAAAGCTCGGCGGCCGCGTCTTCGCTTGGGTGATGTAGCGGATCTTGCTGCGCCGGCCGCGGGTTACGGGCGGGGGGTGTGCCGCCACCACCTCGGCGAGAAAGCGGTTGAGCTGGGCCGTCGGCACATGCCGGTTCCACAGCGCATGAGCGCGGAACACCGCGTGCATCAGCCGATCGAGGCCGGCACCCGAGAGTGCGGAGACGGGGACGAGGGCGACACCCTTCATCTGGTGCAGCGAGATTTCGATGCGCTCGCGCATCTCTCGCAATATCTTCGCCCGGTTCTCGACGAGATCGCATTTGTTGACCGCGATGACGAGCGCCCTCCCCTCTTCGGCCACGAGGCTCGCCAAGCCGAGGTCCTGGTGGTTGAGCGGGTCGGTGGCCTCGACGACGAGGATCGCCACCTCGGCGAAGCGCACCGCGTTGAGGGCGTCGGCGGCGGAGAGCCGCTCGAGCCGTCCGCTCACCTTGGCGCGACGCCTCAATCCCGCCGTATCGACGAGGCGGATCGCGCGGCCCTCGTAACTCCAGTCGAGTGCTATGGCATCGCGCGTGACCCCCGGCTCGGGCCCGGTCAACATGCGCTCCTCGCCAAGCAGGCGATTGGCGAGCGTCGATTTCCCGACGTTCGGCCGGCCGAGAATGGCGAGCTGGAGCGGCCGCGCCCGCTCCGGCGCCGGCATCCCTCCTGCGGCTTCCTCGCCTTCCTCGGTCGCAGCCGGGAGCGTCGGCGCATGGCGCCGCAGCGCCTCCACGAGCTCGGCGATCCCGAGACCGTGCTCGGCGGAGATGGCGATGGGCTCGCCCAGGCCGAGGCTGTGGCATTCGGCAAGCGTGGCTTCCGCGACCTTGCCCTCGCACTTGTTGGCAACGAGGATCACCGCTTTGCCGTGCCGGCGCAGCCGCCGCGCGAACTCGGCATCGAGCGGCGTCAAGCCGGCTCTGGCGTCGATCAGGAGAAGCTCCACATCGGCGTCCGCGACTGCGCGCTCGGTCTGCGCGAGCATGCGCGCCGCGAGCCCCGCACCGCGGGCCTCATCAAGGCCGGCGGTGTCGATCACGGCGAAGTCGAGGCCGCCGATGCGGGCGCTGCCCTCCCGCCGGTCGCGCGTAACGCCCGGCGTGTCGTCCACGATGGCGAGGCGCCTGCCGACCAGGCGGTTGAAGAGCGTGGACTTCCCCACATTGGGCCGGCCGACGATGGCCACGGTGAAGCCCATCGCCCAGCCTAACGATACGCCTTGAGATACCCGGCGTCGGTCAGGACATAGAGCGTGCCGTTCGCGATGATGGGCGATACCGAGACGGGATCGCCGACATCGACGGCATTCATGACTTCTCCGTTCGTGGGCGAGATCGCGAGTATCCTGCCGTCGTCGCTCGCGATCATGAGCTTGCCGCCGCCCAGCACCGGTCCCACCCAGAGGATGGGGTTCTTCTTCTTGTCCACATCCTGCCAGCGGTCGAGCTGCGTCAGCCAACGCACGCGCCCCTCGTTGCGCGTCAGGCAGATGAGCTGGTTGTCGGTCGTGAGCACGAAAACGAAGTCGCCCGCCACCCACGGCATGGCGATGCCGCCGATGGGGTCGTCCCAGACGCGGCCGCCCGAGCGCAGGTCGATGGCTTCCATGCGTCCGCTGTGCCCGATGGCGATCAAGCGGTCGCGGTCGATCACGGGGTTGGCGCGGATGTCGGCGAGGCTCGAGACCGAGTCCGAGGGCCGGATGGCGGCGAGCGTATCCGACCACAGCACGCGGCCGTTATCGGGGCGCAGGCCGTAGATCTCGCCCGAGGTATAGGGCACCGCCACCATGCCCGTTTCAAAGGCCGGGCTCGCGGCGCCGAGAAGCCCGGTGACCTCGGCAAGGCCGGCATGGGTCCATTGCACCGAGCCGTCCTTGACGCTCAAGGCATGAAGCTGGTTGTCCGTCGTGACCACGTAGACGCGCCCGCCCGCAACGGTGGGTGCCGCGCGCGTGGGGCCGGCGAGGGCGCGGCGCCACACGAGCTTCCCGCTCTTGGCATCGAGTGCCAAAACCTCGCCGTAATTGTTGGTGACATAGAGTTGGCCGTCCGCATAGGCGATGCCTCCGCCCACGTCGCCGGAGCCCACGTCATCGCTTTCCGCCGTGGCGTCTGCCTGCCAGATGCGCGCCCCGGTGTCTGCGTCGTACGCGCTCACGCTCGAGTCCGTGTCCATGGTGAAGACGCGGCCGTCCGCCATGACCGGTGCCGCAAGGTGCTTCCATTCCGAGCTCTTGCCCGAGCCGATGCTGGCGCTCCAGGCCTCTTTTGGCGCGTCGCCCAAGGCGAGATTCTGCATGTCATGCGCCACGTTGCCGCCCGACTGCGGCCAGGCGGCGTTCTTCTGCGGCTCCGGCAGCGTCACTGCGAGATCCTGTATGCTCGGGTCGGGCGCGAGGCTCTGGTCGCTGAGCATCACGGGAATGCGCTCGCCCTTGAGCTTGACCTTCTTGTCCGTGCTGGCGAACACGTCCTTGACCGCGTCGGTTATGCCGCAGCCGCCGAGGAAGAGGACGAGGGCTGCGAGCGAGAGAAGCGTCGCGATGCGGCGCACGGAGGAGGGCCCTATCCTTTGAGGGCGGCGAGCATCTCCGCCGCGCGGGCGCGCACGCCCGAGGGTGCGGCCGCGTCGTCGGAGAGCTGCGAGTAAAGCTGCTCGGCCCGCGCCTTGTCGCCCATACGCGTGGCGAGTGCTGCGGTGAGCTCGAGCGCGCTATAGCGCCACGGGCTCCCGGCCGCGCTCAGCGGCTCGAGGCGCTTGATCAGCGCCGCCGGGTCGCCGCTGTCGCTCGCGGCGAGCACGGCGAGCAGCGTCGCGAGATCGCGGTAGGGGCGCTCGACCGCGCCGTCTTGGGCCAGCTTGTCGTAGACCGCGATCGCCTCCTCGCGCTTGCCTGCCTTGGCGAGCAGTGCTGCCTCTTGCAAGCGCGAAAGCGCGTTGTAGCCGGCATTCGCGTCTGCCGCGAGCTTGGCAAAGCTCGCTTCGGCCTCGACCGTCTTGCCCGCATGCGCTAGCTGGACCGCCGTCTCATAACGCTGCCCCAGCGCCTCTTCCTGCCGCAGCCTGTAGGCCTTCCAGCCCTGCCAGCCCGCCGTAGCCGCGACCAGCACCACCGCCGCGGCGATCACGAGGTTGCCGTACTTGTCCCACAGCTTCTTATAGCGGTCGCGTTGCAGATCCTCTTCGATCTCGCGAAAAAGGTCGCTCACTCAATCCTCCAGATCGCCACCGCCGGCTGGCGCAAACGAGGGCATCCCCCTCGCCTTGCCGGCCCGACGCGTAGCATGCCTTTCCTCAATCATGCAAAATATCATGCATGAGCGGCGGGGTTGGGCCGCCAGCCTCGAGCCCTCCCGCAGGAAGGAGCTGCATGAGCACACCCCGCCCGGTCGGGTGCCAACCCGTCCGCAGCGGGCCGTACAATAGCGGCGTGAGCGCGCCTTGGCAAACACGCTCCCGCACCCCCGCGGGGGCGGCGAGCTCAGTCGCGCCACTTGATCGAGCAGCCCATCCCTGCGATCTGCTCGCGCGGCCCCTCGCCGCTCGCCGCGACCTGGCGCATGGCGTCGAAGAGCTCGCGTTTGGCGCCAGGCGGGGGCGGGGTCGTTTTGCCGGCATCCAGCCTGCCGTGATACTGGAGCTCGAGCCTCGCATTGAAGCCGAGGAACTCGGGCGTGCAGACCGCTCCATAAGCGCGCGCCGTTGCCTGGGTCTCGTCGATCACGTAGGGGAAGCCGAAGCGGTGCTCGGCCGCGAAAGCCTTCATCTTCGCAAACGAGTCTTCCGGATAGGCGCTTGTATCATTGGGCATGATGGCGATGGCGCCGACACCGAGCTTCTCGAGTGCTGCGATATCGGTGACGATCCGTCCGATCGTTGCCTTCACATAGGGACAGTGGTTGCAGATGAACATGACGATCGTCCCTCTTGCGCCGCGAACGGCCGCGAGACCGTAGCGTTTGCCATCGACGCCTGCGAGCTCGAAGTCGACCGCCTTCCAACCGAAGTCGCACACGGCAGTCGCGGTTGCCATAACAGCCCTCCCTCGCGCGCTTGGCGCAACCCCTTATGTTGCCCGATTGGCCGCCGCAGCATCAAGCCCGGTTGCCGCAGCGCTGGGGTGGCCCTGGCGTTTCGTTCTCGGGCACCGGTGGGCTGGACACACCGGCGCAAATGGGGAAAACTAGGGATAGCGGGAGACGGGGGCGACCCACAAGGAGGTGTTGCTCATGGCGGAGCTTGTCCGGCTCGACGACTTCAAGCGTCGGCGCAGCCTCGTGCACTTCACCCGCCAAGAACTCAATCAGCTTCTCCAGATTTACAGCAGCCGGGTCGCGAGCGGCGATTGGCGCGACTATGCCATCCATCACGATACCGCGCGGGCGCGCTTCATCATCTTCCGCAGTCGTCTTGAGGGGCCTACTTACACCGTGATCAAGTGGGCGCCCGACCGGGATGGCAAGAGCGCCTATCTGCTGGCGCAAGGTGCGCGTCCACTCAAGCGCGGCAGCTCGCTGGCCGACGTGCTGAGCGTGTTCGCCCGCAGGCTTACGCTGGTTTCGAGCGGCTCCTGATCAGATCGCCAGAGCGAAATCGGAGCTCTCGACTCGCCTCTTGGGTTCGCTCTATTGTTCCTGATATGTTCTTATCGCGGAGCAGGGGAGCGGGCGATGGCGGGCTTCAAGCGCAGGCTGCTCGCGGCCGAGGACGGCCGCCTCAAGGCGATCACGCTTGCCGAACTCCTAGACGCCAAGGTCGATGTGTTTTGCTGGTGCAACCGTTGCGGCCACAATGCGGTGCTGGCGGCGGCCCGGCTCCTGGCCGAGCTCGGGCCCGGCTTTCCGGTGCCCGAGCTGGGCGGCAGGATGCGGTGCACCGGCTGCGGCTCGAAGGATGTGGCGACGCGGCCGGCTTGGCCTTCGCTCGGGCCGGTCGCGCGCCACGGCTGAGCGGGTGCCGACGGCAGAGCCGCAGCCATCGCGGCCGAGCCGCTCGGCCGGCCGCAGCCTGGCGGAGAGGCGAGCCCAGCGGCGCCTCAGGAAATCAAATCAACCGGTTTATGGGGGACGTGAGGCGCGACTACACGAACGGAAGCAGGCTCATGCAACCCCTGCGGAGCCCTCAGAGGCCAATACGCCGACTTGGCGCGGCACGTCCCCAAACGCGCCGGGCTCAAGGAGAAGACGCTGCGGAGCTGCGAGCGCTTTGCGGTCGAGCGCTCGCCAGCATCGAGGGGGCGATCGGCCCCCGCGACACGCCGCGAGTGACGTCTGTCAGTCGAGAACGGAGAGGTTCTCCGCCGAGCTCTTGCCGTTACGGCCCATCATCAGCTCGTACTTGACTTTCTGCCCCTCGCGCAGGCCCTGCAGGCCTGCCCGTTGCACCGCCGAAATGTGGACGAACACGTCCTTCGAGCCGTCCTCCGGCTGGATAAAGCCGTAACCCTTCGTGGCATTGAACCACTTAACCGTGCCCACTGACATATTTAGTATTCTCCATGTCGTTCGGTTGCAGTCGCGCCGGAAGCACCGGACGAGACAGCCCTTGCCCCGTGTTGTGGGATGGCTCGCTCAGCGTTCCGCGCGCACCGCCATCCCTCCGGTGCGTGCGGAATCCAAAAGGTTTCAGAGGAACTGGATATCAAGCCGTCGGATGGAAGGATGGTCGAGAGCCGTGAGGACTCATTCGCTCGCGGATTAACGATCCGACCCGCCAAACGCCCTGTGAGCTGACCCCTCCCTAAAACCGACCGCGACCCGGCATGGCCTGACGTTTGTCCGCGCCGTGCCGTCACGCACCGCGCACGCCCGATCTCATCCGCCCTTTGCCGTTAAGGTCCCAGTGCACCCCTCTGCCTCCCCAAACTATAACACGACTCGGAGAGGCAAGGACAGCCCTCTTTGCTGCGTGCGCACCCCCCTCGGGGCGCTTGGCGGAACAAGATGCCCCCCGCCGTGCCATTGCTGGCTCTCTTGAGGCGGCGCGCAGTCGCCCGGCTCTAGCCGCCCTTATTCGGCGTCTGGGGCGCAGGCGTGGCCGGCGCCGGACCATTGCCTTGCGCAGTGGTCACCGTGGGCGTCGACATCGCGTTTTTGTCCGCGCCGCAAGCCATCGCGGTGCCGGCAAAGGCCAGCACCAAAAGGGCCGCCATCCCGAACAGCTTCATCATAGGCACCTCCCCTAGCGCTCGTGATCTTATCGAGGATATGCCGCGAAGCCGAGAGGGTCAATGGAGCAGGGACCCCGCCGGTTGCAGGCCGCAGAGGTTCGGCGGCAGCCGCCTAGTGTTGTGGTTCCGACGCTTGATTCTCATCATTGTGTCGGAACCACAACACATCATTGTGATTTTGCTAGTGTTCCGGGCCGACGGTTCGGAACGAACCATCGCAGTCGGAACACTAGCGGACGAGCTGATAACGGTTGCGATCGACGAGGGCCGACACGCTTACGGCACGCAAGGTGTCCGGCTCCTCGAGGTTCGCGATGCGGACATGAGGCACGCCGAGCGGCCCGGCGAAGATCCCGACGACCTCCCATGCGGCCCCGCCGGCATCGACCTTGACGTAGCGTTGCCCAACCTTGACGCGCCCGTCGGGGCTTTCCATTGGCGCGCTGCGCGAGGCCTCGTGCTCGCCTTCGCCCGCTTTCGCGGCCGCAAGCCCAAAGAAACGACGGACCCCGAAGCGGGTCTTGTGACCCTCTTCCTGTGGCTCGTGCGCCGTTTCCCGGGCTTCTTCGCTCTCGCTGTCGAGCCCCTCCGCCTCGGCAAGAGGTGCCGCGGGCGAGTCTTGTTCGACAAATCCGCGATCTGCTTCCAGCACGATGCTCGAGGGCGCCTGAGGCCCGCTCTCCACCTCTTCCGCTGTCTCTTCCGCTGCTGCCTCCGGCTCATGCGCCGCAGGCGCCACCACAAGGCGTTGCGGCAGCGTCTCGGCTGGTGCCGCGTGGGCGATGTCGGTGAAGGGTACCGCCTCGGGCTCGCTTGCATGCCGCGGCAACTCGGACATAGGCCGGAGTGGCGCTACGCGAAGCGGCGCACTCGACGTCTCCAGGTTGAGTGCTGTGGCCGCGCGCGAGGGGGCAAGTTCACGGCGCGCGCGCATAGGCTCTTGCGGGAGCGGGAGAGGAAGGGAGAAAAGGTCGCCCAAATCGCTGCCGTCGTCGGCAACGGCTCGCTTGCGCTTCGAACGCCGCGCCTGGGGCACCAGCTCGGCAACCCCGACTTCAGCCATGAACGCGGCACGCTCCTCCGCCCCTGCCCTGCGCCAGGCGCGACGAAGCTGCATCAGCCCTGTAGGCTCGCGGATGAGTCCAGCGACAACCGCGGCCGCACGCACGCTCGAAATCTCGCCGCTATCAAGCCGCGCGGCAATCTCGGGATGGTCTCTTTCGATGCGATGTCGCCAGTAAGCGGCATCACGGCTTCGCCCGTACATACTCAATCTTGTAGAATATCCGGGGAGCCACGTCAACATATTGGTTTAGCCCTGATTTTTGCGCGAAGTTGACGCGTCAACGACGGCCCATCCCTCTCGATGCTTCGACGGCGCCCCAGTGTTGAGCTTCGGGTCAATGGGTTGTCGCCGCCCGCCCAAGCTCCTTATCAAGGGTGACGAGCTCCGCCCCGAGCTGCTGCGCCAGCCAGAGGTAGCTCGCGTCATAGGCGGTGAGGCCGGTCTTCAGGGCCAGCGCAAGAGCGCCGGCATGATCAACTGCGATCTCCTCGACGCCGAGCCGACCGCGTAGTTGGAACGCGGCGACAAGCGCCTTCCTTCGCTTGGGATGGCGCCTGCACTTCATGAGGCAAACATTTGCGAGCTCGAAGGCGAGCAGGCTCGGCGCTACGAGCCGCGCGCCGTCCAGTCGAGCCGCCAAACTCTCAGCCTCCGGCTCGCCGAACAAGAGTGCGGCGAGGGCCGAGGCGTCGACCACCTTAACGGCCGTCACGGTCGGCGCGGATCAGAGCGGCAGCCTCACTGGGTGTCTCTAACCCAAGCCGACGGACTTCGGCCAGGACGTCGGCCGGCGTGGTCGGTTGATCCTCCCGCACAGCAGCCTCGATGATCGCCATGAGCTCGCCCTGCAGCGAGCGGTGATGCCGCTTCGCCCGCCGCCGCAGCCGCTCTACGACCTGGTCCGGGGCGTTCTTGATCGAAAGATTCACTGGCGTGGCTCCGTTTTAGCGCCAAAACGGATCACAGCCTAACGCAGATTCGAGCGAAAGTCACGATGCTTGCCGAGGTGTAACCGCCAAGTCGGCTCGGTCTTCCTCTGCCATAAAGCCTCGCTCGACTCCCTCAAAGAACACTTTCGATATCGGTTTTTGAGAAATCGTCGCCTACGTACAGCAGACGGCAAGCATGTTCCTTCGCGACTTCGTATGCGAAGCAATCCCCGAAATTGAGGTCGGCCGGGCTCACGCCCCTCCCCCATCGCTCGTAAGCCCGCGCGATACGCCGTGCCGAGGCCGGCGTGATCGTCACGACCTCAAAGCCGAGTCCGTCGATCAGGCTTGCCACCTCCTCACCGACATTTCGGCGCGCCGCTACGATGAGCGCTTCGGCCACGGTGCCGGCGGAAATCAGGAGATCGTCCTCGGCTTCGAGTGCCGCAATGCAGGCGCCAGCCTCCGTATCGTTAAGGACGATCGCCATCAGTGCGGAGGTGTCGACGGCGATCATCTGGGCAGTCCGTCATCCTCATAGAGGAAATCCTGGCTCCGCGCGGCATTTGGTCCAGCTTTCGCTTTGGCAGAGCCGGAAATCCGCGCCGCCTCCAGGAGCGCCTTACGAGATTTCCTGTCCGGCGACGCCTTGACCGGAACCAGACGCACTACCGCATGACCATGACGAGTCAGCACGATCTCGTCACCGGCCTCGGCGCGACGCACGAGTTCGGTCAGTTGTCCTTTGGCCTCGGTGACGGATACCTGCATGGGATTTCCTCTAGGGACGATCATTGCCATAAATTAGACCATTGTATAGTCCATATCAATGGCACCGGAGCGATTCGAGCACGGGCCCATGCCATCCTCCCGCGCTCCGCCCAAACACGCGACGTGGCAGTTGAGCAATGGGGCGCTCCAGATGAGAGCGGCGTCGCTGAGCCGGGATAAGCACGTTGACAGCATAGCCTGGAGGCTATACGTCCGTGCCGTGGGGGGTCGAGTTCGATGTGGCGTTCGCGCCGGAGTTCAAAGCTTTCGACGAGGCGGATCGGCGGTTTTCCGCTCATCTGGAAAGGCTGAAAGCCGTAAAGAAGGGACGATAGGATGGGCCTAACCCTGAACCAGATTATCTCCGAGCTGCCGCTGGAGCGGCAGCGGCGCATCGAGAAACGCTATGAAGAGCTGAAGCAGGAGGTAGAGAGCCTACGCGAGCTGCGAAAGCTCGCGGGCAAGGCCCAGGCCGATGTCGCGAGCGCGCTCAAGATCAAGCAGCCGTCAGTATCGAAGATCGAGAAGCAAACCGACATGTATCTCTCCACCTTGCGCAGCTACGTCGAGGCGGTCGGCGGAGAGTTGGAGTTGGTCGTGAAGCTGCCGCAGCGCCCCGTGTTGCGCCTACATCAGCTTGGTCAAGCCATCGGACAGGCATCGCGATCCCGTAAGCGGAGCGCGCGCTCACGCCGTCGGCCGGCCGCATCGTCTTAACCACGCGGCCAGCTCACTCCCACTCGATCATTTGTACCCATGATAACGCGCTGATTTCTATGCGCGAATTTCTTCGGTTGTCCGCCAAATCCCGTCACTCAATCCGTCGGAAATTTCGGCTCTTGATTTTATCGGGTAATTTCCACGATTCGAAATCTGCTCGGTTTCGACCACCATCGGCATCGATCGGTCGATTTTCGACATCTTTCGCAACGTCGACATAGTCAGCTTGGCGCAATGAAATCGAGCGCATCGTCATAGGCACGGAACTCATGACCGAACTTCGACGCCATGACCATGAAAGGTTCGAGATCGTCGAGGCGGTCGTCCGGGAGCATGCCGTCGCGTTCGGCGTCGAACAAACCGGCGGCGGCCTCCCTCAGCGCCGGCGGGCAATCCGTTCCGGCGCGAAAATGCACGCAGCGTTTGCCGTCATTGCGCAAATACAGCTCGGAGAATGCGGGCTGGTAGCCGCGCGCAAAGGCCGTCTTGGCACCCCGCTTCTTCTCCAGCTGGGCAAGCGTGAATTCGATGTGCTTGCAAGTACCCAACTCGCTGGTCGCGTAATCGGGGCACGAACAGAAATTGCCGCCTGGCCCCCGGCCTCGAATCGCCACGCGATAGCTGGATTTCGAAACGGGATTGCTGACCCTGAACTCGGAGAAAAACGGTTCGCTGCCCAGATTCTCAAGCCCGAAGGCCTGCTCGCGGCCGAACTGGCGGCGCAAGCCTCGTTGCCAATCCACCGGTGAAAGATCGGCGGGCGCATGGGTGCGCGAGAGCTTGGGTTCCTTGGTTGGCTTGGTCGCGGAGTTCATGTTTCGGCGCTTGGATTTCATCGAGGTATAGTCCGTTCAGAATAGCTCTCTAGCGAGACACTAATCGGGCAACCCAAGGCAGATTGCAGGGTTCGGAGTCTACGGGCTATGCCAATCCTCAAGCCCGAGCCCGCCGACGCGAACGAACTCTCGCGCATTGTGCGTCACGATCTTGAGTGCTCGCCGCAACGCACAAGCCGCGAGCAGCAGGTCATAGGCTCCGATGGGCGTACCCCGGCTGTTCAGGCTTGCACGCAATTGCGCGGCCACACGGGCATCTTCGCGCTCTAACGGCAGGACGGAGATGGTATTCAAAAACATCCGCATGGCTTCCCGCACGCGCGGCGCCAGGTTGGGATTGCGCGCCAGCCCGTACTCGACTTCCATCTCGGTGATCACCGAAACGGCCAATTGCGGCGGCGCTTCCTGACGAATCCGCGCCATCACAGCCTGTTCGCCGCGCGCGAAGTCGCTCAGCACATTGGTGTCGAGGAGATACTTCACGAAAAGGCATCTTCACGCGGTGGCAGCAATTCGCCGCGATACGATTCGAACGGCGGCGTGTCGGGAACGCCCTGCCACTCCAGAATCAGCGATGGCCAGCCGGGACTGCCGAGTGCCTTCTTGTCCAGCCATTCGCGCAGCGCCTTGCGGATCAACCCGCTGCGCGTCTCGCCCAGCGTCTTGGCCGTTCGGTCCAATTCCTTTGCGGTTTGATCGTCGAGATAGAGGTTGAAGTTCATGAGAAATCACCCGAGAATCGGATATAACCTGCAACAGGTTATATCCTGAAGCCGGCCTCTGCAAGGACAGATCTGTGACGCTGGGCGCGCACTTCTGGACACGCTGTCCGAAGCGCGCGCCTCGGACGCGAGGTGAGCCAGTGAGGCGCGACTCGCGTAAGCTGGAAAAAAAGACCGTCACGTGATCGCCTTGGCCTGACGGTCTTTTCCCAATTCCAACAGAGGCGCCCTGAAAAAGCCGTCGGAAACACCGTCAAATTCCTTAGCTACCATTCGGCGATGAGAAGATGATCAAAGCCGAGGCGTTGAAAATCAATGGTTTATCGAATGCCGAGATTCGATTGATGATGCACCTCGGACAATCAACGCATCTGCTCATTAACCCTCTATCTTTCCTACGCTATTCCCCTCCAGAGCCCTCCACAGTATCCCGCACCCCTCACTCCCACTCAATCGTCCCCGGCGGCTTCGAGGTCACGTCGTAGACGACGCGGTTGATGCCGCGCACCTCGTTGATGATGCGGGTCGCGGCGGCGGCGAGGAACTCGTGGGCGAAGGGATAGGAGTCGGCGGTCATGCCGTCGAGGGAGGTGACGGCGCGCAGGGCGGCGACGTAGTCGTAGGAGCGCGCGTCGCCCATGACACCCACCGTGCGCACCGGCAAGAGCACGACGAAAGCCTGCCAGATCGCGTCATAGAGCCCGGCGCTCCTGATCTCCTCGAGGAAGACGGCGTCCGCCTTGCGCAGGATGCCGAGCTTCGCGCGCGTGACCGCACCCGGGCAGCGGATGGCGAGGCCGGGCCCGGGAAAGGGATGGCGGCCGACGAGGCTCGGCGGCAGTCCCAACTCGCGTCCAAGGGCGCGCACCTCGTCCTTGAAGAGCTCGCGCAGGGGCTCGACGAGCTTGAGGTTCATGCGCTCGGGCAAGCCGCCCACGTTGTGGTGGGACTTGATGGTGACCGATGGCCCGCCGAGCGGCGACAGCGACTCGATGACGTCGGGATAAAGCGTGCCCTGCGCCAGGAACTCGACCCCGCCGAGCTTCTTCGCCTCCTCCTCGAACACGTCGATGAAGGTGGCGCCGATGATCTTGCGCTTCGACTCGGGGTCGTCCACACCGGCAAGGCGCTCGAGGAAGAGCTCGCCCGCGTCGCGCACGACGAGCGGGATGTTGTAATGGCCGCGGAAGAGGCGCTCGACTTCCTCTCGCTCGCCCGCGCGCAAGAGCCCGTGATCGATGAAGATGCAGTCGAGCCGCTCGCCGATCGCCTCGTGGATGAGCACCGCGGCAACCGAGGAATCGACCCCTCCCGAAAGCCCGCAGACGACGCGGGCATTGCCCACCTGCGCTCTGATCCTGCCGACCGCCTGCTCTCGGAAGGCGGCCATGCTCCAGTCGCCGGCGCAGCCCGCCACTTTTTGCGTGAAGTTGCGCAGAAGCTCGGCGCCGTGAGGCGTGTGCACGACCTCGGGATGGAACATCACGCCGTAGAAGCGACGCTTATCGTCGGCGGTCATCGCGTAAGGGGCCCCCTCGCTCACGCCGACCGCGCGGAATCCAGGCGGCAGGCGCACGACGCGGTCCCCGTGGCTCATCCACACCTGCTGGCGCTCGCCCTTCTTCCATACCCCGTCGGAGAGCACCGAATCGCCCGTAACCTCGACGAACGCGCGCCCGAACTCCTGATGGTCCGAGGGGGCCACCTCGCCGCCGAGCTGCTGGCACATGGCCTGGAAGCCGTAGCAGATGCCGAGCACCGGCACGCCGAGCGCGAACACCGCCGCGGGTGCCCGCGGCGAGCTCGCCTCGGTGAGCGAGGCCGGGCCGCCCGAGAGAATGATCGCCTTGGGCGCGAAAGCCGCAAGGCTCTCCGCCGTCACGCGGTTATAGGGCTGGATCTCGCAATAGACCCCGCTCTCGCGCACGCGCCGCGCGATGAGCTGGGTTACTTGGGAGCCGAAATCGAGGATGAGGACGCGGTCGGTCATGGGCGCTTAGGATCCGACTTTGCCTCAGTCGGCCTTGGCGCCATCGCTCGAGCGGTTGAGCGCGCGGGCGAGGTCGGGCCAACCGTAGGCGATCTCGCGCACGACCACACCCCACAAGCGCTCCTTGCGGGTCGCCACCGCCGCCCCGCCCATCGTCTCATAGAAGAAGCGCGAGGGGTTGCGCGCCAGCACCCAAAGCATGGCGCTGCGCAGCTCGCGCTCGTCGAGGCGCTGGAAGGCGCCTTCGAGGAGCCGGGTGCCGACCCCCCGGTTCTGGAAATCGGGGGCGACGTAGAGCGTGTAGACCTCGCCGTCGTAGCGCTCGAGCGGGCCGCGGGTGCGGCCCGCGCTCACGAAGCCGACGACGCCGACCTTGTCCTCCTCCGCCACCAGCACGAGCTCGCCCCCGCGCTGGCCCATGAGCAGGTTGTTCCAGCTCGCCCGGTGGTTCTGCTCCCGCATGCCCGCAAGCACGCGGTCGGGCAGCAGCCCGGCATAGGTCGCCCGCCAGGTCTCGACATGGATCCGGGCGATCGCCGGGGCGTCGGACGGATACGCCTGCCGCACGAGCATCATGGCAAAACGCTAGCACGACTTTTCCCCCGCGTCAGCCTCGCTCGAGGACGGCAACGAAAAATCCATCGGTACCGTGGCTTGCCGGCGTCAGGAGCAGGGTCTCGGCCGTGGTGGGAGCGCTGCCGCCCACGGTCTCCGCCCACACGGCCGCCACGGGAACGAGGCGGAAGCCGGGATCGCGCGCCAAGAAGCCGCCTATCTGCGCCTGATTCTCCGCCGGCAGCAGCGAGCAGGTCGCATAGACGAGCCGGCCGCCCGGCTTTACCAGCCGCGCAGCACTCGCGAGGATATCCCCTTGGAGACGCAACAGCTCGTCGAGATCCTCGGCCCGGATGCGCCATTTGGCGTCCGGATTGCGCCGCCAGGTGCCGCAGCCGGTGCAAGGGGCGTCCACCAGCACGCGATCGAAGCTTGCCTTGTGGCGCTTGACCCACGGGTCGCGGTGGCTCGCCAGCACGCGCCGCGTCACATTGTGGGCCCCGGCCCTCCTCAGGCGGAGCGCCGCGCGCGCGATGCGACCCTCGCGCACGTCGAGCGCCATGATCTGACCGCGGTTCCCCATCGCGGCGGCGAGCGCCAAGGTCTTGCCGCCGGCACCGGCACAGAAGTCGCACACGCGCTGGCCTGGCCGCGCATCGGTGAGAAGGGCGACGAGCTGCGAGCCCTCGTCCTGCACCTCGATCAAGCCCTGCTGGAAGGCCTTGGTGCCGGCGATGCCGGCGCGGCGCGAAAGCCGCAGGCCGAGCGGCGAGTAAGGCGTGGGCAAGGCTTCGATACCTGCGCTCTGAAGCGCCTTGAGCGCTTCCTCGCGCGTGCCCTTGAGGGTATTGACGCGCAAGTCGACGGGGGCCTCGCCTTGGAGGGCCAAGAGCTCGCGCTCGAGGCCGGCGCCGAAGGCTTGCGCCAGCGGGGCGAAGAGCCATTCGGGAATCTCGTAGCGCACCCAGTCGGGCTGGCCGGGATGGGCGAGCGTATGGCCCTCGAGCGCGCGCTGAAACGCGCGCTCGGCCGCTTCCAAGGGCTTCGGGTGGTATTCAGCACCGTCGAAGGCATGGGCGAAGTGCTGGGCACGCCAGCCCTCGATGAGGGCGAGGGCTGCGATCATTTGCGCGCGGCCTGCCTCCAGCCCTGCTGCCTTTTTCTCGCCAATCCACCACGCGAGGGCGGCGCGGCGGCGCACGACGCCGTAGAAGAGGTCGGAGACGGCGTGGCGGTCCTTCGAGCCGATATAGCGACGTGCGCGGAAATACTCCGAGAGCGTCTGATCGGCGGGAGGGCCCGAGGATGCGATAAGCGCCAGGAGCTCGATCGCCGCCTCGATGCGGGCGGCGGGGGTCATCTCGCTTTGCCGCCCGCTACCGCGGAGCTCAGCGCTCGGTCCAGTAGTTGGGCGATTCGCGCGTGATCACCACGTCATGAACATGGCTCTCGCGCAGACCCGCATTGGTGATGCGCAAGAACCTCGCACCTTTCTGCAGCTCCGCGATCGACACGCTGCCCGTATAGCCGAGGGCCGAGCGCAAGCCCCCCACCAGCTGGTGGATGATCGCCGCCGCCGGGCCGCGATAGGGCACGCGGCCCTCGATCCCCTCGGGCACCAGCTTGAGGGTGTCGGCGATCTCGGCCTGGAAATAGCGGTCGGCCGAGCCGCGCGCCATGGCGCCGAGGGAGCCCATGCCGCGGTATGCCTTGTAGGAGCGCCCCTGGTAGAGATAGACCTCGCCCGGGCTCTCGTCGGTGCCGGCGAAAAGCGAGCCGATCATGGCGCAGTCCGCCCCCGCCGCGAGCGCCTTGGCGAGATCGCCGGAGTTCTTGATCCCGCCATCCGCGATGACCGGCACTCCGCGCTTGCGGCACACTTCGGCCACGTCGAGGATGGCGGTGAGCTGCGGCACGCCGACGCCCGCCACCACCCGCGTCGTGCAGATCGAGCCCGGACCGATGCCGACCTTGACCGCATCGGCCCCGGCATCGATGAGCGCTTTCGCGCCGTCCGCGGTCGCGACATTGCCGCCGATCACCTGGGTGTAGTTGGAGAGCTTGCGCACGCGCGCGACGGTCTCGAGCACGCCCTCGGAATGGCCGTGGGCGGTGTCGACGACGATGATGTCGACCTGCGCATCGAAGAGCGCCTCGGCGCGCTCGACGCCCGCGTCCCCAACGCCGACGGCAGCACCGACGCGGAGCCGGCCCTTCTCGTCCTTGCACGCGTTGGGATAGGTCTTCGCCTTCTCGATGTCCTTGACCGTGATGAGGCCCACGCAGCGGAAGCCGCCGTCGACGACCAGGAGCTTCTCGATGCGGTGCGCGTGGAGTAGCCGCTTGGCCTCCTCCATGTCGACACCCTCGCGCACCGTGACCAGATTGTCCTTGGTCATCAGCTCGCGGATCGGCTGGTCCGGCTTGGTCGCGAAGCGGACGTCGCGGTTGGTGACGATGCCGGCCAGGCGGCCGCTGCCGCGCTCGACCACGGGGATGCCGGAAATCTTGTAATCGGCCATCAGCTTGAGCGCGTCCGCGAGCGTCGCCTCGGGTGCTATGGTGACCGGGTTGACCACCATGCCCGCCTCGAACTTCTTGACTTTGCGAATCTCGTTCGCCTGCTGGTCGATCGCGAGGTTCTTGTGCACGATGCCGAGCCCGCCTGCTTGCGCCATCGCGATCGCAAGTGCCGCCTCGGTCACCGTGTCCATGGCGGCCGAGATCAGCGGGATGCCAAGCTCGACCCTTGGGGTCAGCCGCGTCCGCGTGTCGGTGTCATTGGGCAGAACCTCGGAGCGCGCAGGCGTGAGAAGGACGTCGTCGAAAGTGAGCGCCTCACGAATCTGCATGCCGCCTCCTGGCGATAGGGGTGGCGGCTCAATATACACATAAGGGGCGCGAAGGAAAGGCCTTTGCGTGCATGGCGGCCGCCCGCCCGCACCCTTAGAGCGGCTTTTTGACGAGTCGCGCGAGCTCGCCGACGATGCCGCGCCGGAAGGCGAGCACGCAGGCGACGAAGACGACGCCCTGCGTCACCAGCACCCAGGAGCCGAGCTCGGCCAGGTAGTTCTCCATGGCGATGATGATGAAGGCGCCGACCACCGGCCCGAAGACCGTGCCGAGACCGCCTACGAGCGTCATCAGCACCACCTCTCCCGACATGCTCCAATGCACGTCGGTGAGCGCTGCGAGCTGGAAGACGATCGCTTTGGTTGCGCCGGCGAGACCCGAAAGTGCTGCAGAGAGCACGAAGGCGATCAATTTGTACTGGTCGACCCGGTAGCCGAGCGAGATGGCGCGCGGCTCGTTCTCGCGGATCGCCTTGAGGACTTGGCCGAAGGGAGAGTGGATGGTGCGGTAGATGAGGAGGAAGCCGAAGAGGAAGATCGCCAGCACGACGAAATAGATCGGCAGCATCTGGTTCAAGTCGACGAGCGCCAAGAGCCTGCCCCGCGGTATCGCCTGAATGCCGTCCTCGCCGCCGGTGAACTTGGCCTGCAGGCAGAAAAAATAGACCATCTGCGCGAGCGCCAAGGTGATCATCGCGAAGTAGATACCCTGGCGGCGAATGGCAAGCACGCCGAAGAGGAGGCCCAAGAGTGCCGCGGCGGCCGTGGCGACGAGGAGGGAGAGCTCGGGCGGGAAGCCCCAGACCTTGACCGCGTGGCCGCAGACATATCCCGCCATGCCCATGAAGGCGGCGTGCCCGAACGAGAGCAGGCCGACATAACCGACGAGAAGATTGAAGGCGCAGGCGAAGAGCGCGAAGCACAGCACCTTCATCAGGAACACGGGATACATGAAGAAGGGGGCGATCAGGAAGAACGCCACCATGACCCCAAAGGCGACGAGCTGGTGATCGAGCGAGGCCGCCTGGGCCCCTCCGGTCGCGGCCGCCTCCTTGACGCCCGCCATCAAGCGGCCCTGCCGAACAGGCCCGCGGGCTTGATCAGGAGGACGATCGCCATGATCACGAAGATCACGGTGTTCGAGGCTTCCGGATAGAATACCTTGGTCAGCCCCTCGATCACGCCGAGCCCGAAGCCCGTCAGGATCGAGCCCATGATCGAACCCATGCCGCCGATCACGACCACCGCGAACACGACGATGATAAGATCGGCACCCATAAGCGGGCTCACCTGGTAGATGGGCGCCGCCATGACGCCCGCCAGCGCGGCGAGCCCGACGCCGAAGCCGTAGGTCAGCGTGATCATGCGCGGCACGTTGATGCCGAAGGCCTGCACGAGCGCCGGATTCTCGGTCGCCGCGCGCAGATAGGAGCCGAGCTTGGTACGCTCGATGATGAGCCAGGTGCCGAGGCAGAGCACGGCGGATGCCAGCACCACCCAGGCGCGGTAGACGGGCAGGAACATGAAGCCGAGATTGTAGCCGCCCGTGAGCGATGCCGGAATCTCATAGGGCTGGCCCGAGGAGCCGTACGCGTTCTGGAACAGGCCCTGGATGACGAGGGCCAGCCCGAAGGTGAGCAGCAGGCCATAGAGGGGGTCGAGGCGGTAGAGCCAGCGCAGCATGCTGCGCTCGATGACCATGCCGACCGCCGCGATCGCGATGGGCGAGAGGAGGAGCGCCCACCAATATCCCACCCCCAGCATGGTCAAGAGGAACCAAGCGCAGAAGGCACCCATCATGTAGAGCGCGCCGTGGCTGAAGTTGATGATGTTGAGGAGACCGAAGATGACGGCCAGGCCGAGGCTCAAGAGCGCATAGAACGAGCCGTTGATCAGCCCGATCAGGAGCTGGCCGAACAAGGCCTGGGGCGCAATGCCGAGCAGCTGGAACATGGGCGGCAATCTCTACCCTTGGACCGGATGCGGCTCGCTATCCCTCACCCTCCCACGGCCTTGCGGCCGCGGGCCCCTCGTCGATCCGCTTTGCGGCTCGACCCCGCTTGCGGGCTTGAGCCGCAAAGCGGATCAAGGGTCGGGATGAGGGATAGCAACGCATTTTCTTCCCGGCCCTGACCGTGCCCTCACTTGACGAGCGGGCACATCCCCTTCTCGTCGGCGAGCGGCCGGAAGGCCTCGTCGGGCGGGATGGTCGCGAGCACCTTGTAGTAGTCGTAAGGGGCCTTCGATTCGGACGGCTTCTTCACCTCGACGAGGTACATGGCATGCACGGCGCTCCCGTCCTCGCGCACGGTGGTCTTGCCGAAGAGCGGGTCGTCATAGGTTGTCGCCTTCATGGCGCCCACGACCTTGGCGCCGTCGGCCGCCGAGCCGACCTTCTTGACCGCCTCGAGATAGTGCATCGTCTCGGAGTAGACGCCGGCCTGAACCATGCTCGGGTACTTGCCGCCGTTCAGCTTGGCGAAACGCATGGCGAAGGCGCGCGTCTTGTCGTTGAGATCCCAATAATAGCCGGTCGTAATGGTGAGCCCCTGGGCGGTCTGCAGGCCGAGCGCGTGGACGTCCGAGATGAAGACGAGGAGGCCGGCGAGGCGCTGTCCGCCCTTCACAATGCCGAATTCGGCCGCCTGCTTGATCGAGTTGATGGTGTCGCCGCCCGCGTTCGCGAGCCCGATCACCTGCGCCTTGGACGACTGCGCCTGCAGGAGGAAAGATGAGAAATCGGGCGTGTTGAGCGGCACGTTTACCGCACCCAGCAGCTGCCCCCCTTGCGCCTTGACCACGTCCGAGGTGTCGCGCTCGAGGGCATGGCCGAAGGCGTAGTCGGCCGTGATGAAGAACCAGGTCTTGCCCCCCTGCTTGACGAGCGCGCCGCCGGTGCCGTGCGCGAGCGCCCAAGTGTCATAGGTCCAGTGCACGTTATTGGGCGTGCACTTCGATCCCGTGAGGTCCGAGCTCGCCGCCCCCGAGATCAGGAACACCTTGTTCTTGTCCTTGGTCACATCGGCAACCGCGAGCGCCACGCTCGAGGTCGGCACGTCGATGATGGCGTCGACGTGATCCACGTCGTACCACTGGCGCGCAATGTTGGAGCCCACGTCGGGCTTGTTGAGATGGTCGGCCGAGATCACCTCGACCTTCATGCCGTTCTTGGCCGGGTCGAAGTCCTCGACCGCCATCTTGGCCGCCACCACCGAGCCGGGGCCGCCGATATCGGCATAAAGGCTCGACATGTCGCTCAGCACGCCGAGCTTGACCGCGACTTGTGCTTGGGCTGTGCCGGCCGCCAACAGGACTGCGGCTGCCGCCAGCAGGATGCTCCGTTTCATGTTAACCCCCATCATTCCAAAGGTTCCATCAGCTCCGCTCGCTTCGCTAAACGCCGAGATACTCGTGCAGCTTTTTCATGTTCCGCTCGAGCTCGCGGTTCGGAATCATGTCGACGATGCGGCCATGCTCCATGAGATAGTGCCGGTCGGCGACCGTCGCTCCGAAGCGAAAATTTTGCTCGACCAGCAGCACGGTGAAGCCAAGCTTCTTGAGCTCGCGCACCGTATGGCCGATCTGCTGCACGATGACCGGAGCCAAGCCCTCGGTCGGTTCATCGAGCAGCAGGAGCTTGGCACCCGTGCGCAGAATACGCCCGATCGCGAGCATTTGCTGCTCGCCGCCCGAAAGCTTGGTGCCCTGGCTCCTGAGGCGTTCCTTGAGATTGGGGAAGAGCGCAAAGATGCGTTCGAGTGCTATCCCCCCCTCGCGCACCACCGGCGGCAGCAGCAGGTTCTCGTGCACGTTCAAGCTCGCGAAAATGCCGCGCTCCTCCGGACAGAACGCGACGCCCAGACGCGCGATGCGGTTGGAGGGAAGCGCTATTGTCTCGCTGCCGTCGAAGCGGATCGAGCCCGAGCGCTTGCCGACGATGCCCATGATCGCCTTCATGGTCGTCGTCTTGCCGGCCCCATTGCGGCCGAGAAGCGTCACCACCTCGCCCGGCAATATCTCGAAGTCCACGCCGTGAAGGACATGGGATTCGCCGTACCAGGCATGGACTCCCTCGACGGCGAGCAGCGGCGCCGTCGCCGCGACCGGCTCCGTCTCAAGCGCCCTCGCGGCAGCACTCTCACGCATCGCCCGCTCCCATATAGGCCTGGATCACGTCCGGATTCTTGGACACGCTGGCATAGTCCCCTTCGGCCAGGATCTCGCCGCGCGCGAGCACCGTGATCCGGTCGGACAGGTCGGCGACCACGCTCAGGTTATGCTCGACCATGAGGACCGTGCGATTGGCCGATACGCGCTTGATGAGCTGCGTGATGCGATCGATATCCTCGTGGCCCATGCCGGCCGTGGGCTCGTCGAGCAGCATCATTTCCGGCTCCAATGCCAGCGTCGTCGCGATCTCGAGCGCGCGCTTGTGCCCATAGGAGAGCTCGATCGCCGGCGTCGAGGCGAACTCGGCGAGGCCGACCGCATCGATCAACTCGTGCGCGCGCTCATTATAGACCTCGAGCACGCTCTCCGAGCGCCAGAAATCGAATGACGAGCCGCGTCCGCGCTGGAGCGCTATCCGCACGTTCTCGAGCACGCTAAGATGCGGGAAGATGGCCGAGATCTGGAAGGAGCGCACGAGACCGAGGCGCGCGATGTCCGCGGGAGCCGCCGCCGTGATCTCGCGCCCATTGTAGCGGATGCGTCCTCGCGTCGGCGTCAGGAACTTGGTGAGGAGATTGAAGCAGGTCGTCTTGCCGGCGCCGTTCGGTCCGATGAGGGCGTGAATGCTTCCCCGCCGCACGCGCAAGTCGACGTCATTGACCGCAATGAAGCCGCGGAACTCCTTCGTCAGACCTTCCGTTTCGAGGATGACATCCTCAGCCACCCTTGCATCCTCCCTGGCGCGCCGCCGCTCGCCGTCCGAAAGCTTCTGTTCTTGGCCCTTGGTCTTGGCCCTCTTTCGAGCTGTCTTGGCGCACAGCCTAGCATAGCCGGCAGGAGAATTTCCAAGTCGAATTATGAGGTTGCCCGAAAATTCAGCGTCGCGTCTCCGGCTCGCGCCGCTCTAACCGTCAGCCTCAGGAGTCGAGCGCAGCGGGACCATTTACGCTTTTACCAAACTCGATCTAAGATGCGGCGAGCGACAGAAGCCGCGGCCGGCTCCGCGGGAGAGCTATCATCCCGGAGGCAAGGCCTGGGCGCGGCCGTCCAGGGGGCGAAACCTCTTCGAGCCCGTGGTCGGCCACGCCGCAAGTCCGCGGCAACAAACGGGAGCGCACATGAAAAGAAGACACCTCATTCTCGGCGCAGTCGCGCTCACGCTCGCGACTGGCCTCATTGGCATCGCGAAAGCCGCCGACGAAGCGGTCACGATCGGCCTGATCATCCCGCTTTCGCCGCCGGGCGACCCGGCCTCGGGACAGCTCATCCGGCGCGGCGCCGAGTTGGCCGTCGATTACGTCAATACCGTGATGGGCGGGGTTCTGGGCGGCCGCAAGATCCAGCTCTCGGTGGAGGATTCGCAGGGCCGCCCCGAAGCGGCGATCGCGGGCTACCGCCGCCTCGTCGACGCGGACCATGCCGTGGCGGTGACCGGCTTCTTCCACAGCTCGGACAACATCGCGGTCAACGAGGTCGCCAAGGAGCTCGGCGTCCCCACCATCGGCACGCAAACGGGGGCCGCGGACGTGACCGCGAAGCATTACGACATCGCCTTCCGTACCCACGTGATCGACCCGTTGCGCGTGGCCGCTTGGCTCGCTTGGATCAAGAAGCAGGGCTACAAGCGGGTGTCCCTTCTCGCCGAGACCAGCGACTACGGCATCGGGCTCGCCGATGAGACCCAGGCGCAGAGCAAGGCGAAGAACCTCGGTTTCGACATCCAGGTGCTCACCTTCGATCACACCTCGACCGATCTCACCCCGCTTCTCCTCAAGGCCAAGGCCTTCAAGCCCGACGTCATCATCAACGTCGGCGTGGGCCAGCAGCTCGATCTCATGGTCGATCAGGCTACCACGATCGGCCTCATGCCGCAGACGCCGATGCTGATCTCCTACGATTCGCCGATCCGGCCGCAATGGTGGCAGCTCCACCCCAAGGATGGCGCCGGCATCTACTTCATCGCCTATTACACGCCCAAGCAGAAACTTTCGGATGTCGGCAGCTGGCTGGCCAAGACGTACGAGGAGAAATACAAGGAATCGGCCACCTACTCGAGCCTGAACGGCTTCGGCGACGTCTTGATCATCGCGCAAGCCGTCGATCAGGCGAAGAGCACCGACCCCAAGGCGGTGACGAAGGCGCTCGATACCGGCAAGTTCAAGAGCTGGGCCCCCGGCGAAGTGACCTTCCCCAGGGCCGAGGGGATCTATTGGCACACCTGGTCGCCGCCGATCATGATCCTCCACTACGCTCAGCCCAACCAGGATTGGCGCGACGCCGAGCTCGTCTATCCGTAGTGCCGGCTCTCGCAAATCCGCGCGTCACCCCCTCCCTACCCTCCCCCTTGAGGGCGACAGGAGTCACACATTTTGGCGGGGGCGCCGATCGCGCAAAATCCCTCTCCCGCAAGCAGGAGAGGGAGGGACCCATTGCGCAGCAATGGGAGGGTGAGGGACCACACCGACGTCAGGCCGTCCCTCACCCTTCCCATCCCTTCGGGATGGGCCCCTTCCCTCTCCCGCTTGCGGGAGAGGGGCTTATCGCAATCGGCGGCGCGAGGACCTGGGCATGCTCTCCCCACTCACGGGGAAGCGTAGGGAGGGGGGCGTGTCGGGAGCCTAGCGCGCCGTGATCTTCTCGAGCGAGCTCCTTGTCCAGACGTTCATCGCCGGAGTGATGATCGGGGTGCTTTACGCGCTTATGGCGCTCGGCATCACCTTCATCTACAGCATCGTCAAGATGATCAACTGGGCGATGGGCGAATTCTACATGATCGGGAGCTACCTGCAGTTCGTTCTCGTGGTCCACCTCTTGGGGCCGGAATTCTGGTGGCTGGCGGTGCCGCTTTCCGCTCTCGGCGTGTTCCTCCTCGGCATTCTGCTCGAGCCCGTCCTGATCAAGCCCATGTTCGTGAAGGCGCTCGAGCGCAGGGACGATTATGCGACGGTGGTCACCATCGCGCTCCTCCTCCTCCTGCGCAATCTGGCGACCGCGCTCAGCGGGCCCTATCAGCGCACCCCGGGCTCGGTGCTGCCGACCATAACGATCGGCCCGCTCCCCCAGGACGGCGCGCGCGTCGCCGCCTTCGTGCTGGCACTCGTCGCGATCGCGCTCTTCCAGTTCCTCATCAAGAGAACCTGGCTGGGCCTCGCCTTGCGCGCCGCCTCGCAGAGCCGCATCGGCGTGCAGACCTCGGGGGTCGACATCCTGCGCCTCGACCAGCTCGCCTTCGGCATCGGCGTGGCACTCGCCGGGCTCGCCGGCGCCTTGTTGGCCCCCGTCTTCCTCGTCTTTCCGACCGACGGCATCGTCACCACGGTCAAGGGCTTCGAGATCATCGTGATCGGCGGGCTCGGCTCGATCCCAGGGGCGCTCGTCGGCGGGCTCATGCTCGGCATCGTCGAAAGCCTGGGTGCCGCTTTCATCTCGTCGCCGTATCAGAACGCCTATGGCTTCGCTCTCGTGCTTCTCGTCCTCTTGCTGCGCCCGACCGGTCTCTTCGGCGAGCGGACGCGGCAGGCGTGAGCGCATGGCCCCGCTCCTCGAAACTCGCGGCCTCACCAAGCGCTTCGGCGGCCTCGTCGCCAATGAGGAGGTCTCGATCCTGCTCGAGCGCGGCGAGATTCGCGGCCTGATCGGGCCCAACGGCGCCGGCAAGACGACGTTCGCCAATCTCGTCACCGGCATCCACGCGCCGAGTGCGGGCGACATCCGCCTCGACGGCGAGAGCGTGCTCGGCTTGGCCCCTTTCGAGATCGCGCGCAAAGGCCTCTTGCGCACCTTCCAGGTGTGCCGCCTCTTCGGCAATCTCACGGTCTTCGAGAACCTGCTGCTCCCCTACATGGCGCGTGGTGCGAAGGGCGGCGCGCTCGATGAAGGTATTGGCCGCGCGCGCGAGTTCCTCGAGCTCACCAAGCTGACGCGGCTCGCGCAGCTTCCGGCCAAAGGGCTCTCGGGCGGCCAGCGCGCGCTCCTCCAGGTCTGCTGCGGCTTCATGATCCCTGAGCTCAAATGCTACGTGCTCGACGAGCCCTTCGCCGGCATCAATCCGGTGATCAAGGATTCGATCATCGAGCTCATCCTGCACGAGAACCGGGCGCGCGGCGTCACCTATCTCATCGTCAGCCACGAGATGGCGGTGATGCGCCGGCTCTGCAGCAAGATCACGGTGATGATCGAGGGACGCGTCGTGGCCGAGGGCCCGCTCGAGGAGGTCGCCCGGCGCGATGACGTGATCACCGCGTACCTCGGGAAGGCACTCACATGAGCGATGCGGCGCTCTTGACGGTCGACCGGCTCCATGCCGCCTATCAGCCGGGGGTCGACATCCTGCAGGGGCTTTCGCTTACCGTGCGCCGTGAGAGCTTGACGCTGGTGATCGGCCCCAACGGTGCCGGCAAGTCGACACTTCTGCGGACGATCTTCGGTTTCCTCAAGCCGCACGCGGGTGCCATCCGCTTCTTGGCCGAGTCGACCCTCGGGCTGCAGCCTTACCAGGTGAAGGCGCTGGGCATCAGCTATGTGCCCCAGGATATCAACACCTTCCCGGGCCTCACGGTCGAGGAGAACCTGCGCATGGGCGGCTGGACATTCCGCCGCAACCGCGCTCGGCTCCTGGCACAGATCGACAAGATATACGGCATCTTCCCGGCCCTTGCCGAGCGCCGGCGCACGCGCGCCGGCGACCTCTCGGGCGGCCAGGGACGCATGCTTTCCGTCGCGCGCGAGATGATGAGCGATCCCAAGCTCATGCTGGTGGACGAGCCCACGGCGGGGCTGGCGCCGAGCCTCGTCGACCAGGTCTACGAGCTTCTGCTCGCGGTGCGCCGCTCGATCGGCACGGCCATCCTTCTCGTCGACCAGAACATCGAGGGGGCCATCCCGCATGCGGACTATGTCTACATGGTCAACCTGGGCCGCATCAAGACCGAGGGGCCGCCCGCCGAATTCGGGGAAGAGCGCGTGCGCGAGCTGATCCACGAATGCCTGCTTGGGTGAGGATGCCGATGCTGATGCTCGTCGACTGGAAGCGCGTCGCGGTGGTGACGGCGATTGCCGTCCTCGGCCTTGCCGCATTGCCGCAGATCGCCGGCAGTTTCGCGCTCCATGTGCTCACGGTCAGCCTCTATTACACGATCCTCGCGGCGAGCTGGAACCTCCTGGCCGGCTTCACCGGCCAGTTCTCCTTGGCACAGCAGGCCTTCGCCGCACTCGGCGCCTACACCACCGGGCTTCTCATCTACCATTATCAGACGCCCATGTGGCTCAGCATGCCAGCGGGCGTCGTCGTCGCGGCCGCGTTCGGCTACCTGCTCGGCCGCCTCGTGCTCAAGATGCGCGCCATCTACCTCGCGATCGCGAGCTGGGCCTTCGCCGAGACGATCCACATCCTGCTCGCCGCCGACTACGGCTACACGCGCGGCGAGCTCGGACTCGACGTGCCGCCGCTCTATCACAGCGTGCAGCCGACCCCCTATTACTACACCTTCGCGGTCCTTACGGTCGTCTCCGTGCTCGCCATGTATCTCCTCGTGCACTCGCCGCTCGGCTATTTCATGCGCGCGATCAAGGACGACGAGATGCGCGCCGCGAGCCTGGGCGTCGACACTACGCGGGTCAAGGTCCTGGTCTTCACGCTGTCGAGCGCCTTTGCCGGGCTCGCGGGGGTGTTCTACGCGCATTACATCCTCGTGCTCAGCCCGCAGCTCGCCGACTTCAACGAGATGGCGAAGCTCATCGTCATGGTGGTGGTGGGCGGGCTCGGCTCTTTTGCGGGCCCGCTCGTCGGTGCCGCACCCATCCAGATCCTCACCACCTATCTCCAGAAATACGGCGAGTGGGACATGGTGATCTATGCCGTCCTGGTGATCGCGCTGATGCGGAGCTACATGGGGGGCCTCGTCGCCCTTGCGGCGTCGATGCTGAGGTACTTCGGCTCCGGCCGTAGAGAGGAGGCAGCCAAGTCATGAGGCACCGTCGCGGCGACAACGCGCCGAGGAGGATCGCTTACGGCGGCAAGCCGCTCTACGGCGCGCGCCTCGGCATCCTCATGCTCGAGGCCGCCTTTCCGCGCATCCCGGGCGACATGGGGAATGCCGAGACCTGGCCCTTTCCCGTGCTCTACAAGGTGATCGCGGGTGCTTCGCCGTCGCGCGTGGTGCGGCAACGCGCAGACGGCTTGCTCGAGGCCTTCGCCGAGGGTGCCGAAGAGCTCGTGCGCCTGGGTGCCGACGGGATCACCAGCAACTGCGGCTTCCTCTCGCTCTTTCAAGCGGAGATCGCGCGGCGCGCAGGCGTGCCGACCGCACTCTCGAGCCTCATGCAGGTGCCGTGGATCGAGAGCCTGCTGCCTCCCGGCAGGCGCTGCGGCATTCTCACGGTCAGCGCCGAGAGCCTCTCCGCCGAGCATCTCGTAAGTGCCGGCTGCGACCCGGCAACGCCGGTCGCCGGCACCGACGGCGGCCGCGAGCTGAGCCGCGTGCTGCTCTCGGACGAGCGCGAGCTCGATCTCGGCCTCGCGGAAGCGGACATCCTCGCCGCGGGCGAGGAGCTCATCGCCCGGCACGCCGCGCTCGGCGCCATCGTGCTCGAATGCACCAACATGGCGCCCTTTGCGCGCGCGCTTAACGAGGCGACGGGGCTGCCGGTCTACGACATCTATAGCTTCGTCACCTGGTTCCACGCGGGGCTCCGCCCACGCGACTTCGGCTGGCCCGCGCGCGAGCCCAAGGAATGGCGCGAGCGGCGGTAGACGCGGAATCACTATTACGCGATGCACCCCCCTCCCTACCCTCCCCCTCAAGGGGGGAGGGAAGATGCATTGCCTGGAATCCAACTTCCCCCTCCCCCTTGAAGGGGGAGGGTGGGGAGGGGGTGACGCTCGATTCATCGAGAGCTCACCCGCTTGAACATTCCATGACGAACCGCTATAAAGTAACTACATTTTGGTAGTTACAGACCAGGGAGCCTCCTTGCGCGGGATGCACGCATTATTTCCGCCCGCAAGGCAACACGTCGCGAGAGGAGGGCGTATGAGGAAGGCATCTTCTAAGAAATTGACCGCCGAGCAGCGCCGCGAGCTCAAAGCGCTCGCAGCACTTCCCGACCGCCGGATAGATACGCGCGCGATACCGGAGGTTTCCGATTGGTCGGGTGCGAAGCGAGGCCTGTTCTATCGCGCGGTGAAGCAGCAAATCACCTTGCGGATCGATGCGGACGTCGTGGCTTGGTTCAGGAGGCATGCCCTGAAGGGCTATCAAACCGACATCAACCGCGCCTTGCGGGAGCACGTGAACCGATACGAGCGCAAGGCCGGTTGACGCCATTGGGAGCTTGCTGCCCCCGATTGCCGGCCGCTAGCGCCGGTTCAAGAGACGGCTGAGCTCGCTCCACGGGCGCGTGTTGAGCACGTCGGAGCGCTCGATCCAGCCGCGCCGCGCCTGATCGACGCCGAAGCGCATGAGATCGAGCTGGCGCACGCTGTGCGCGTCGGTCGCGATTGCCAGCTTGACGCCCGCGTCCTTGGCAAGCCGCGCATGGATGTCATTGAGGTCGAGGCGCTCGGGCTGGGCGTTGATCTCGAAGAAGCAGCCGCGCTCCTTGGCCGCGCGCACGAGGCGATCCATGTCGACGGCATAGGGCTCGCGCGCGCCGATCAAGCGCCCCGTGGGGTGGGCGACGATCGCGAGATTGGGGTTGTCCATGGCGCGGATGATGCGCTCCGTCTGCTTCGCGATCGGGAGTGCGAAGTGCGAATGCACGGCACCGATGGCGAAATCGAGCTTGGCGAGGATGCCGTCCTCGAGGTCGAGCGTGCCGTCCTCGAGGATGTCGACCTCGACCGCCTTCAAGAGACGAAGCCCCTTGAGCGTGGCATTGAGTCGCTCGATCTCGTCGATCTGCCGGCCGAGGCGCTTGGCATCGAGGCCGTGGGCGACGGTCAAGCGCCGGCTGTGGTCGGATATGGCGAGATAAGCATAGCCGCACGCCTTGGCCGCCGCCGCCATCTCGGCGATCGTGGCGCTGCCGTCGCTTGCCTTGGTGTGGATATGGAGGTCGCCGCGGATATCGTCCAAGCGCACGAGATGCGGCAGCTTGCCCGCCCTCGCCGCCTCGATCTCGCCGCGGTTCTCCCTGAGCTCGGGCTCGATATAGGGAAGCTTGAAGAGCGCGTAGATTTCCTCCTCGCTGCGGCCGGCGATGCGCTTCTCGCCGCGGAACACGCCGTACTCGTTGACCTTGAGGCCCTTCATCACCCCGAGCGTGCGGATCGCGATGTTATGGTCCTTGGAGCCGGTGAAATAATGGAGTGCAGCACCGTAACTCTCTTCCGGCACGACGCGCAGATCGACCTGCAGGCCGGAATCGAGCCGCACGGTCGAGCGCGTCGGCCCCTTGGCGAGCACCTCCTTGACGCGCGGATAGGCGGCGAAGCGCTCGATCGCGTCACCACCCGCGGCACTCGTCACCAAGAAGTCGAGATCGCCCACGGTTTCCTTGCGCCGGCGGTAGCTGCCGGCGACGATCGCCTGGCGCACGCCCCGGCCTCTCTTGAGATAGTCGAGGAGTGCGGTCGCACTCTCCTCGGCCGAGGCGAGCTTGACGCGCGCGGGTCCGGCACCCCGCTCGGCGAGCCCCTCGAGGATGCGCGCCTGGGTCTTCTCGCCCAGGCCCGGCAGCTTGGCGAGCTTGCCCGCCGCCGCCGCCTTGCCGAGCTCGGCGAGACTCTTGATCTTGAGCTTGTCGAAGATAAGCTTGATGCGCTTGGGGCCGAGCCCGGGGAGGGTCGCCATCTCGACGAGGGAGGGCGGCAGTTTCTCCGCGACCTCGTCGAGCAGGCGAAGGTGCCCGGTCTCGTAAAGCTCCTTGATCTTCCCGGCCAAGTCCTCGCCGATGCCGGGCAGCTCCGAGAGCGCGCGGCCCGCGGCGAGGAGTGTCGCGATGCTTTCGGGCAAGGTGTCGATGGTGCGCGCGGCGTTGCGGTAGGCGCGCACGCGGAAGGGGTTGGCGTTGCTGATCTCGAGGAGCTCGGCCAGGCGCAGGAGCTCCGCCGCGATCTTGGCGTTGCTCATTTGCCCGGCACCCGCCTTGCTTGGCACCTTCTTCGCCTTGACCATGGCGGAACCTTGCCCGCTCCCTCTGCTCGCGCGCATTGACCCAGCTCAAGCGCGCGACCGGCATGCCGCGAGGCTATCGCCGGGACAGGGAAAAGTCGAGGCAAGGGCTGCCGGAGACGAGGTACGTCTCTTCTGTTGGCCTCGGCCCTGAACGCGCATAGAGTCTCTTTGCTGGAGCCGATCCGGGAGGAGCCCATGGCCAAGGAACTCGGTCACTTCATCGCCGGCAAGGCCGTCTCGGGCAAGAGCGGCCGCTTTGCCGACGTGTACAACCCCGCGACGGGAGAGGTGAGCGCACGTTTGGCACTCGCCAATGCCGCCGAAGTGGCTCAAGCGGTGGCGAGTGCAAAGGCCGCCGCGCCCAAATGGGCGCAGACGCCGCCGCTCGTGCGCGCGCGCCTCATGTTCAAGTTCAAGGAGCTCCTCGAGAAGAACCGCGACAAGCTCGCACGGCTCATCGGCAGCGAGCACGGCAAGGTCCTGGGCGATGCCACCGGCGAGGTGACGCGCGGCATCGAGGTCGTCGAGTTCGCCTGCGGCATCCCGCATCTCGCGAAGGGCGAGTTCACCGAGAACGTCGGCACCAACGTCGACAGCTACTCGCTGCGCCAACCCCTCGGCGTGGTCGCCGGCATCACGCCCTTCAACTTCCCGGCCATGGTGCCGATGTGGATGTTCCCGGTCGCGATCGCCTGCGGCAACACCTTCGTCCTCAAGCCCTCCGAGCGCGATCCCTCGGCCCCGCTCCTCTTGGGCGAGCTCCTGCTCGAGGCGGGGGCGCCCGAGGGCGTTCTCAACGTCGTCAACGGCGACAAGGAGGCGGTCGACGCCATCTTGGCACACCCCGACATCGAGGCAGTGAGCTTCGTCGGCTCGACGCCGATCGCGGAATACGTCTACCACACGGGTACTACGCACAATAAGCGCGTGCAGGCGCTCGGAGGTGCTAAGAACCACATGGTCGTGCTGCCCGATGCGGACATGGAGCAGGCGACGGATGCGCTCATGGGGGCCGCCTACGGCTCGGCCGGCGAGCGCTGCATGGCGGTCGCCGTCGCGGTCGCGGTCGGGGGTGCGGGCGAGGCCCTCATGGCGAAGCTCGAGCCGCGCGTGCGCGGCCTCAAGATCGGCCCCTACAGCGATCCCGAGGCGGAGATGGGGCCGCTCGTGACCAGGCAAGCCTATGAGCGGGTCAAGGGCTACGTCGATCTCGGCGTCAAGGAGGGTGCCAGGCTCGCCGTCGACGGCCGCAGCCTCAAGCTCCAGGGCTACGAGCAAGGCTTCTTCCTCGGCGGCTGCCTCTTCGACGAGGTCAAGCCCGAGATGCGCATCTACAAGGAGGAGATCTTCGGCCCCGTGCTCTCGGTGGTGCGCAGCAAGGATTACGAGACGGCACTCGGGCTCGTGAACGCGCACGAGTTCGGCAACGGCACCGCCATCTTCACCCGCGACGGCGATGCCGCGCGCGACTTCGCCGCGCGCGCGAGGATCGGCATGGTCGGCGTCAACGTGCCGATCCCGGTGCCGATGGCCTTCCACTCCTTCGGCGGCTGGAAGCGCTCGCTCTTCGGCGACCATTACGTGCACGGGCCCGAGGGCGTGCGCTTCTACACGCGGCTCAAG
>DATNIJ010000160.1:0-3224 GCA_035604475.1 Alphaproteobacteria bacterium | reverse complement strand
CAGCTTGCGCGTGACGATGACGAGCGGCTTGCGCGTCGGCATGGAGAGCCCCTGGGAGCCTGTCGCCACCGAGCGAGATGCCGCGGGGCGCGGCTTGCCATAGCAATCCCGGGGGGTCTTGTCCAGCCCTGCGGGCGGCTTTGCTTGACCAAGGGAAGGTGCGGCCGTTAAAGAGAGGGGCGTCCCTTCTGAGCTCACGGAAACCTTGACCTTTCACGCCACACCCGAGGCACTGCGACGGCTCCGCTTCCGGCTCATCCTCGCCCTGGCGATGGGGCTCTCCCTTGTCGCCCAGGTGGGGGGCGCGCGCGCGGCCGATTCGGGTCTGCCCATTCCGCGCTTCGTCACGCTTCGCTCGGACAAGGTCAACGTGCGCGCCGGCCCAGGCGTGCAATATCCCGTCGAGTGGGTGTTCGAGCGCAAGGGCATGCCCGTCGAGGTCATCGCCGAGCACGAAAATTACCGCAAGGTACGCGACATCGAAGGGACCGTGGGTTGGGTGCATCAGAATCTGCTCTCCAGCCGGCGCGGCATCGTCGTGAGCGGGGTCATCCGCGCGCTCCGGCGCGAGCCTCGGGACGGCGCCTCCGTGCTCGCCAGGGTCGAGCCCGACGTGGTCGGCCAGCTCCTCGCATGCGGCGGCCCATGGTGCCGCGTCGAGGTGGGCGGCTACCGCGGTTGGCTCAAGCGCACCGAGTTCTGGGGGGTCTACCCCGACGAGAAGATCGAGTAGGCGGGAGAGGCCGCCCTAATCCAGGTCCTTGGCGAGCTCGGCCCGCACGGCCTCGGGGATGAGCGCCATGTGGCCGTAAGCGGGGTGGTTGAGGCCGAGAATGATCTCGCTGCCCGGCGTCTTGAATTTTGCCACTTGCGCCGGCGTCAAGGGGAAGTGGATGAATTGCACCGATGAGGCCTTGCCCTCCTCCGTGGTGCGATCGAGGTCCTTCTCCGCCTCGGCCTTCACCACCTCGCCCGCGATCCTGAGGAAGGCGGTCTCCTCGATTCCGCCCAGCCGCGCCAGCATCTCCTGGCGCCGCGCGGGCTCGTCGATCTCGATCATGAGGGTCGCGACGAGCTCGTTTCCCTTGGGAACGAGCGGATTATAGGCCGCGAGCTCGCCCATCACCTGCTCGGGACCGCCCTTCTCGATGAAGAGCATCTCGTGCACCTGTTGGCGCATGGTCTCGTAGCACTCGAAGTAGAAGGTCGCGAACGGCCCGACCTCGACGCGGCGCCGACGCTTGAGCTCGACGATCCTTTGGCGCTCGTCCCGGCGAATCCTGCCGTACTCCGCCATCGACATCAGATCGCCGGCAACAAGTTCATGCTTGTTGGTCATGTGCGGCTTCCTTCCCCCCTACCTGGTCGCTTAGCTGCCGAGCCCGTAGGCGCGGGCGAGGAGCTCGATCGGATGGGTGACGAGCTGCGGCCTCGCACCCTCGCTTTCCAACTTTTCCATACCCTGGGCGATATGCATGCCGGCGAGCGGGCACTCGGAGGAGAGATAGGCCTTGCCGCTTTGGGCGGCCTGGCGTGCCACCGGTCGGCCCACCTTGAGGGCGACCTCGAAGAACGCCTTCTTGCAGCCCCATGAGCCGCCGTGGCCGGAGCAGCGCTCGATCACCTGCACCTCGGTCGCCGGAATGAGGCGCAGCATTTCGGCGCCTTTCTGTCCCATGTTCTGGGCGCGGGCATGACAGGCGAGATGCACGGCAATCCCGCCCTCGATCGGCCGCAAGCCGTCCGCCAGGCCCTCTCTCTTGGCGATGTCGACGACGTATTCGCTCACGTCGTAAGTCGATGTGGAGAGCAGCTTCACGTCCTTGTCGCCGGGAAGAATGAGCGGCCATTCGAACTTGAGCATGAGCGCGCAAGAGGGCACCAGTGCCACCACGTCGTAGCCCTTGGCGATCCACTCCTTGAGCTCGGCGGCGACGGCCCTGGCATTCGCCGCCACCTTGTCGATGGCGCCCTGCTCGAGGAGCGGCATGCCGCAGCAGCGCGGATAGACGACCTCCGTCTCGACCCCGTTCTTGGCGAGCACCGCGCGCGCCGCCATCCCCACGTCCGGGTCGCTGTAATTGACGAAGCAGGTGGCGTAGAGCACGGCCTTGCGGCCGAAGGCCGGCGCCTTCTCGTTGAGCGCGGGCACCGTCTCCCTCGCGCGCATCGCGAAGGTCGTGCCGGTGAACTTGGGGAGTGCCGCCCGGCGATCGAGGCCGGCCATTTTCTCGAGCACGGGACGCGTCAGCTTGTTCGTCGTAGCGCTCGCCCAGTTGGCAAGCGGAGCGGCGAGTCCGGCGAGCCGGCCGTTGCGGTCGGTCTTGGCCAGCTCGCGCTCGGCCCGGCGGACGCGGCCCGCGCGCGCCGCAACCGCGCGGTGGCGCAACATGAGGTGAGGAAAATCGAGGTTGAAGGGGTGCGGCGGCACGTAGGGGCACTTCGTCATGAAGCACATGTCGCAGAGCGTGCAGGCGTCCACCACCTGGCCGAAGTCGGCGCTTCCGACGCGATCGAGCTCGCCGCTCTCAGACCGGTCGATGAGGTCGAAGAGGCGCGGAAAGGAGTCGCAAAGATTGAAGCAGCGCCGACAGCCGTGGCAGATGTCGAAGACGCGGCGCGTCTCCGCCTCGAGCTTGAGCGGGTCGTAGAAGTCGGGATCCTGCCAGGCAAGAGGATGACGCGTCGGCGCCTCGAGGCTGCCTTCTCTCATCGCTCGTTCCCTTTCGCGACGACGGCCGCAGGATCAGCGCATGCGGCGCGCGGTCGAGGGCGGGATCCAAGAGGGATCCGCGCCCCTCTCCGCGGTCTTTCAGGAAACCTCCGCGCGCTGCTACTTGAGGTCGCTGAGCGCCTTCTGGAAGCGGCCGGCGTGTGAGCGCTCGGCCTTGGCGAGCGTCTCGAACCAGTCGGCGATCTCCTCGAAACCTTCCTCGCGCGCGGTACGAGCCATGCCCGGATACATATCCGTGTACTCGTGCGTCTCGCCTGCGATCGCGGCCTTGAGATTGTCCGAGGTCTTGCCGATCGGCTTGCCGGTCGCCGGATCGCCCACCGCCTCGAGGAACTCGAGATGGCCATGGGCGTGGCCGGTCTCGCCCTCGGCGGTCGAGCGGAAGACGGCGGATACGTCGTTGTAGCCCTCCACATCCGCCTTCTGGGCGAAATAGAGGTAGCGGCGATTGGCCATAGACTCTCCGCCGAATGCGGCTTTGAGGTTGTCC
>DATNIJ010000159.1:0-7272 GCA_035604475.1 Alphaproteobacteria bacterium | reverse complement strand
ACCGCTTCTGCAGAATCAGCGATTGCCGTCGTCGGCAACACCAAACGAACATGCAGGACATCGTACACGTCTTTCGGCACGTAAAATACGTGTGTAGTGGAAACTGATTCATTCGGGTGCAAAACTTCATCCTCTAGGAAGACTTCGCCCGCCGCCACCATATGAGCCTTTTGCCATTCGTAATATGCGCCTTTGTTGCTCGGCTGGGTTTTTTCGAGTCGCTCGGTTATAGTCTTTGTCCAATCTTGACTCTCATTATGAGTGGCGATCACAAGCCCGACGGCTTCCCAGCAATTTGCCAACAGATATACGTCGCGAGTGCTCGGATTCTTTGCGACAATCGAAAGCTCGATTGCCTCAAATTGCTCCTTGTTTTCGTTACTGCTTGCTCCTCTGAAGCCGGCCTCTTTGACGGTCAACTCCGTCGTAACATTGATCGGCGCCGCGGCCGGGGTCCAAATCTCCTTGACCTCAAATTGCCATATGCCCGCCCCAACCCCCAGGACGATGACAACGGTCTGTACCCAATCACGGATTTCGGAGGCGAGTCTCGGCTTGTCTGCCATGATCTTCCCCGGTGCGTTGCGTCAGCCGAAATTTCTCAGGTGGAAAGGCCCATCTAGCCAGTTGTGCATATGATAATCCAAACAATCTGCTTTCAGAAGCATCGACTTGCCATCTTTTGGCCCGCGATGCCCCGATTTCGTCGGCACCCCCAAAACGCGCCGTAGCCTTGCGATTGTCGCCGGGATCAGGCGCGAAAACCCGACGCGTGACCGCCGGGTGAGCACGCCGTTGCGTTGCGTTGAGACCATGACGCCGCCTTCGCGGGCGGCGCCGCGCAGCAAGTCGAAAGTAGTCCGGGCCAGGTTGGCTGCGGACCCGTGTGCCGCTCGTCCTCGATGGTATCGGTCTCATCCTGGAGATGCGCAACGCAAGGCGGTGAGAGGCGGCGGCCCAAAGGAGTCGCGCTCGATTCCAGCGCGCTGGCGAGCACTCGTCCGGTAATCTGCGAGCCGTTGGCCTTGCAGAGCGCGGCCGTCGTGTGGCCGTCGAAACCGGTGCCCGGTCAACAGTTGCTGGAGAAATCCTTAAGTTGGCCGAACTTCATAGACGCAACGCGGCGCTATTTAATGCCCCTAGGTCCTTCCCATCCAGATCGAGTTTCATGTCGGGACGCGATACATGGACCCAATGTCCGCTCTCGCTTAAACCCCGCAGGGCCCCCGCACCCCATCCCCTACCTCCGCTTCGGCCCTCCGCCCTCACCCAAATCCCAGAATAGCCCCGTCATCATGAGCAGGCCCTCGCGCGCGACGGGTGCGAGGAGGTGCTCGTCGGGCGCGTGCTGCGAGCAGGCGGGGTAGGAGTGCGGCACCCACACGGTCGGCAGCCCGAGCACCTCGGCGAAGCAGTCGTTGGGCAGCGAGCCGCCGAGGTTGGGCAGCACCACGGGCCTGTGCCCGGTGGTGCGCTCGATCGACCTCACCGCCCATTCTACCCACGGGTCGTCGGGGTCGAGCCGGGTCGCCGCCATCATCTCCATGCGCGCCGGCTTGGCCGCGACCATGGCGAAGCCGTGGCGGTCGAGGTGTGCTCGGATGATGGGGACGAAGTTGCGCCAGTCGCTGCCCACGACGAAGCGGAGCTGCATATGGGCGGACGCCGTGGGCGGGATGGCGTTCGCCGGGCGCTCCGGATTGCCGGTGCGGAAGGCGAGCACCTCGAGGCTGTTCCAGGCGAAGACGCGCTCGGCCGGCGTCAAGTTGGGCTCGCCCCAGCCGCGATCGATCTCGGGTCCCCCCGGCTCGCCCGGCTCGATTCCCGCGAGCGCCTTCCGGACCGAGTTGGGGATGGGTGGGGGGCGCAGGCGCTCGACCAGGATGCGGCCGCGGCCATCGACCATGCTGGCAATGGCGGCGGCGAGAATGGTGCCCGGGTTGGCCAAGAGCCCGCCCCAATTGCCGGAATGGTGACCGCCCTCGCGCAAGCTCACGGTGAGGTCGAAGTTGAAGGCGCCGCGCGCGCCCAAGAAAAGGGTCGGCTGACCGGCCCGCAGCCGCGGCCCGTCCGAGGCGATGAAGACGTCGGCCTTAAGCTCGTCGCGGTAGCGCTCGCACACCGCGCGCAGGCCTGGCGAGCCGGTCTCCTCGCCGGTCTCGAGGATGAGCTTGACGTTGAAGCCGAGCCGGCCGCGCGCCTCGAGCACGCGCGCGAGGGCGGCGAGGTTGATCGAGTGCTGGCCCTTGTTGTCGGCGGTGCCGCGCCCGTACCAGCGCTCGCCCTCGACGACGATGTCCCACGGCGAGAGCCCCTGGCGCCATTGCTCCTCGTAGCCGCGGATGACGTCGCCGTGGCCGTAGCTGAGCACGGTCGGCAAGCGCTTGTCCTCGTGGCGCTCCCCGATGAGGATCGGTCCGAAGCCGCTCACGGGATTGTCGATCAGCCTCCAGCGGAAGCCGAGCCGCTCGAGCGTCGGGCCGATCTCCTCGCTCAAATAGGCCGTGAGCAGTGGGAGCCGACCCTCTTCCTGGCTCTCGGTGCGGTGTGCCACGCGGCGGCGGAGCTCGGCGAGGAAATGGCCCTCATCGAACCAGCGCGCGGCAGCCTCGATCGCTTGCTCGCGAGTCGTCATGATGCGCGCGTCTCCCTTTGCGCGGGCCCGCGCCGCAGCTAGGCGCGCCGAGCCGAGGGCCGGGCGAGGCGTTCGGCGAAGCGCACGATGCGCTGTCCGGCCTCCTCGAGGCGGGCGTCCTCGAGCGTGAGGGAGACGCGGAGCTGGCCCACCCCGCTCGGCCCGAAGCCGTCGCAAGGCAGCACCGCCACCCCCTCCTCCTCCAAGAGCAGGCGCACGAATTCCGCGGATGCGAGGCCGGTTGCGCGCACGTCGAGCAGAACGAACATCCCACCTTCGGGAGGTGTCACGCGGCACTTCGGCGCCTCGGCCAGGATGGCGGAGAGCCGTACGCCCCGGCGGCGATAATCCTCGCGCATCGCCGCGACCTCGGGCAGCTCGTGGGTCAAGGCCACGAGCGCGCCGTCCTGGATGAAGGGCGGACCGCCGTAAAGCGCGCAGAGGAGAAGGTTGAAGAGGTGGCGCGAGAGCGGCTCCGGCCCGATGACCCAGCCCAGGCGAAAGCCGGGGATCGCGTGCGATTTGGAGAGGCTCGAGACCACCACCGTGCGCTCCGCCATGCCGGGGAGCGACCACGGGCTCACGTGCGGCCGGGCGAAGGCCAAATCCTCGTAAACCTCGTCCGAGAGGAGCCAGAGATCATGGCGGCGGCAGAGCTCGGCGATCGCCTCGATCTCGGCGCGGTCGAGCACCGCACCCGTCGGATTGTGCGGACTGTTGATCCAGATGACGCGCGTGCGCGGCGTTATCGCCTGTGCCAATGCCGCGAGATCGGGATGAAATCCCCTCTCCGGCCTGAGCGGGATGTTGACGAGGGCAGCCCCGCTCGCACCCCCGACGGCCTCGTACGTGGCGTACATCGGCTCCGGCACGATGACCTCGTCGCCCGGCCCAGCCAGGCAGCGGAGTGCTGAGAAGAGCCCCCCTTGGGTGCCGGGCACGATCGCGACATTCTCGCTCGCGCAGGGCCGGCCGGTGCGTTCAGCGAAGCGCGCGGCAATCGCGGCGCGCAGTGCCGGATAGCCGAGAATCGGCGCGTAGCCGGTGTGGTGCCGGTTAAGCGCCTCGACGGTTGCCGCAATGATCGCCTGCGGCGGCGGCTGGTCGGGCTCGCCGATGGTGAGCAGGAAGACCTCGCGGCCGGCCTCGCGCTGCCGCAAGGCGTCGAAATGGATGCTCCAGGCGGCAGCGCCCTTGCCGGCGATGCGATCGACGAACGGTGAGAAACGCAAAGCGATGACTCCTTGCCGGGGACGGAGATGTGGTCTAGCCATAGCACTCGTTGGGCCGGCCGCCAAGGCGCACCTGGCCGCGCGCCATGCTCCTTGGGGAGAGGAGGGGAGGAGCGGCACATGATCAGCGACGAGAGGGGGCTGGCGCTGACGACCGAAAGTGCCGAGGCCGCGCGCCACTTCGATACGGCGGTGACGCACTACGTCAAGTACAAGTGGGACACCGCCGGCTGGGCGGACAAGATGCTCGCGGCCGATCCAGGCTTCCTCATGGGCCATTGTCTCAAGGGCTATCTCGCGATGACGGCCTTCGATCAGCGCCGCCTGGGTGCGGTCGAGAAGTGCCTCGCCGCGGCCCGGAGCGCGGAGGAGGAGGCGACCTCGCGCGAGCGCCTTCACGTGACGGCACTCGCCGCCTGGCACCGGGGCGCCTTGGACGAGGCGTTCGTGCTCTGGCAGGCGATCCTCGAGGACCATCCCAAGGACTTGCTGGCCGCCCGCCTCGCCCACTTCAATTACTTCTGGTCGGGCGAGGCGAGGGCCATGCGCGAGGTAGTGGCCGAGCCGCTCAAGGCCTGGGCGCCCGACACCCCGGGCTACGGCTCGATGCTTGCCATGCTCGCCTTCGGCGAGGAGGAGTGCGGCGCCTACCGCGCGGCGGAGACGGCGGCACTGCGCGCGCTCGAGGAGGACCGCGCCGAGCTCTGGGCCACCCACGCGCGCGCCCATGTCATGGAGATGGAGGGCCGGCACCGCGAGGGCATCCTATGGCTCGCGGGCGAGGAGCGCTTCTGGGAGGGTGGCAACAACATGCTCCATCACCTGTGGTGGCACCGGGCACTCCTCCATCTCGAGCTCGGCGAGACGGACGCGGTGCTCGAGCTCTACGACCGCAAGTTCCGCAATCTCGACTCGCCGATCGTCAAGGCCATTCCCGATCTTTACATCGACATGCAGAATACCGCCTCCATGCTGTGGCGCCTCGAGCAAGCGGGGGTCGAGGTGGGGGCGCGCTGGGGCGAGCTCGCCCAAAAGGCGGCGGCGCGGGTGGGCGACGTGCAGAACCTCTTCACCGTGCCGCACCTCGTCATGGCGCTCGCGGCCGCGGGCCGTGACGAGGCAGCTGAGCGCTATATTGCCGCACTCAAGGAGGCGGGAGAGGGAGGCCACCTGTCGGCGGCGCCAACGCTCGTCGAGGTGGAAATCCCGCTCTCGGGCGCCGTGCTCGCCCACCGCAAGGGCGACTACGCGCGCGTGGTGACGCTGATGGAGCCGATCCGGCACGAGATCAGGCGCATCGGCGGCAGCCACGCCCAGCGCGATCTCTTCACGCAAATGCTGCTCGATGCGGCGGTCAGGTCGGGACGCACCGCACTCGCGCGCGTCCTCCTCGCGGAGGAGGCCAAGGCACGCCCGATCCCCCTCGGCAAGCGCCGCCGCTATGCCGAGGCGGCGCGCTTGCTTCAGTAAGGGCACTCGTTGCGAATTAGCCGCTGCGCGCTCTTTCGCACTGTCGTCACACCCGCGAAAGCGGGTGTCCACCCTCGCGTACGCGGGGGTCAGACAAGGCGCCGCTTTGGTAACTCTGGATGCCCGCTTTTCGCGGGCATGACGAGGACGAAACGGTTCATTTATTTTCCAGCGAGTCCAAAAGCGCGAAGGGAAAGCGCGACCGGCCGGACGCTCGGGGAGCCGTCCCCGTCATGTTGGCTCGCCCGCCAGGCGCAGGCCTTCGAGGTAGCGCTCGACCGCGGGCGAGGGCCGGTAGACTCGGGCGGTGATCGCGATCGTGTAATTCGGCTGCAGCTCCAGCTGGCGCCGCATCGCCGCCTTCGCCTCCTCCAAACGTCCGAGCTGGGCGAGGCTCGAGGCGAGCACGCGGTAGCTGGTCGTCCAGCTCGGTTCCTCCTGGATCGCCTTCTGGGCCCAGGCGATCGCTTCCTCGTGCTGTCCGCTCAGGCACAAGGCGAGTGCCAAGCCCGAGTAAAACAGGAATATCGTGCGATCGACCGGGCTCAAGCGCATCGCGATATGGAAATGCCGGATCGCGGTCTCGTAGTCTCCGATGTAGCACCGCCCCCAGGCGCTGAAGCAATAGCCCGACGCCGAGTTCGGGTTGAGCGCGAGCGAGCGGTCGAGCAGCGCGATCGAGGCGTCCCAATCGTGCGCGAGGTAGCCGAGCGCATGCCCCGCCATCCACAGCACGGTCGGGTCGTCCCGGTCGCGCTCGACCGCGGCCCGCGCCAGGCGCACGCCCTCGGCGCGGTCCCGCTCGGGGTCGTCCGTCCAGACTTCGACGATCCAGTGGACGTAGCAAGCCGCCGCGAGCGCATAGGGCGGGGCGTAATCCGGATCGAGCCGGATGGTCTCCTCGAGATAACGCAGGGTGGTCGCCAGCTCGTCCCGCCCCGAGAGGTAGAAGTGCGAGAGCGCGCGCAGGTAGCGGTCGTAGGCGCTGAGATTCTCCGGCCGCTTGCGTCTCGCCCGCTCGATCTCGGCGAGTTGAAGGCGGGGCTCGATCGCGGCGGCGACGCTCTCGGTGATGCGGTCCTGCAGATCGAAGACGTCTTCCGCCGCACCGTCGTAGCGGTCGGCCCAAACGTGCGCATCGGTTTCCGCATCGATGAGCTGGCCCGTGATGCGCAGGCGCGCACCCGCCTTGCGCACGCTGCCCTCGAGAATATAGCGCACGCCAAGCTCGCGGCCGATCTGTTTTGCGGCAAGCGCACGCCCCTTGTAGGTGAAGCTCGAGTTCCGCGCGATGACGAAGAACGACCGAACGCGCGACAATGCGGTGATGATGTCCTCGGTGATCCCGTCCGCGAAATACTCCTGCTCGGGATCGCCGCTCATGTTGGCGAAGGGCAGGACGGCCAAGGACGGCTTGTCGGGCTTGACGAGATCCCCTCGCTCGCGCTCGGAGGAAACCGGTGCCTCCGCATCGCTTGGAACGGTCGCGCCCAAGTCGAGCCGCGCGCGGTAGGCGCGCACCGGCCGGGCGATGTTCTTCACCGTCTGCTCGCCGATGTCCTCGAAGGCGACGTCGAGCTTGTCGCGGACCTGCTCATAGACGTTGGCCGCGACGCAAATGCCGCCGGGCTCGGCCAGGCCCTCGAGCCGTGCGGCCACGTTCACGCCGTCGCCGTAGATGTCGCCTTCCTCGAAGATCACGTCGCCGAGGTTGATGCCGATGCGGAACTCGATGCGCGCTTCGGCGGAGGCGCCGGCGTTGCGCTCCGCCATGCCGCGCTGCACCGCGAGCGCGCAGCGGACCGCGTCCACCACGCTCGCGAACTCGGCGAGAAGGCCGTCGCCCGTGGCCTTGACGATGTGTCCACGGTGCTCGCCGATCTTGGGTTCGATGAGCTCCCTGAGATGGCCCTTGAGCCGGGCGTAGGTGCCCTC
>DATNIJ010000158.1:0-19822 GCA_035604475.1 Alphaproteobacteria bacterium | reverse complement strand
CGCCCGGTTGCTCCGGTTGTTCTCGTTGATGGTGAGCGAACCGCCATGGAGCCGGTAGCGGTAGACAAGGGGGGCTAACGGCACCGTCTTCATGCCAAGCATGAGGGAGCGGATGAGGAATTCGCGGTCCGCGGCAAAGCGGTAGTGCGGATCGTAGTCTCCGGCCCGCGCATACCAGTTGCGGCGGAAGAAGCGGGCATTGGTGATCGGAACCCCCCGCGTGAGCGAGTGCCAGTCGAGCCGCTTAATGCGCGCGTCCTCTATGGTGCGCACCACCTTCCAGCTGCCATCCGGCGCCCGGCGGGCCACGACGGCACCCCCACACGCGGCATCGGCGGCCGGGTTCTCGGCGAGTGCTGCCGCGACCGCGCTGAATGCTCCCGGCAAATAAATATCGTCGCTATTGAGATGACCGACGATTTCGCCCCTTGCGAGCCGCAGGCCCTTGTTGATGGCATCATAGAGGCCTTGATCGGGCTCGCTAAGCCAGCGCAGCCCAGGCGCTCCCCGCAGCAGTTCGACCGTCCCGTCGCTGGAGCCGCCATCGATCACGATGTGCTCGACCTCCGGATAATCCTGCGCACGCACCGATGCCAGCGCTTCGCCGATCATGTCGGCTCGATTGAACACTGGCGTGATGATCGAGATGAGGGGGCACGCCGTCATGGCAGAAGGCTCCGCGCCGCCCGTCAGCGCTTCGCTGCCGCGCCCGGCAGCGGCGTCAAGCCGACGAAGCGCCAGGCCAGCGGGCGGAAGTCGCGGTTGCGGCGGAACCAATGGGGAACGTACCAGCGGTCGGCGGTCACCTCGACCACGATCGGACCGGCCCTCCCCGGCGGCAGGGGAAGATCGACCGCAAAAGGCCCATCGGCCGTGATCGGGACCTCGCGGGTGATGCCGCCGTCGACGCGGATCGTGAGCTTGAGCGGCCCCGGGAACCAGGCTAGGTCCGCCTCGCCCGCGAGGCCCAAGGCTTCGGTACCGGCGGGGGGCTCCGCCACCAGGACGAGTCGCGGGCCGGCCCAGCCGTCCTTCCAGGCGGCGGTATTGGCCATATAGGCGAGCGTCTGCGGCGAGGGTGCTCTGGCAATATCCTCAGGCCGGCCGATCTGGACCCCGGCCGCCGCTGCCGCGCGCGCGAGATGCCGCGCGATGAGGGCTTTGGCACAGGCCGCCGCCCGCGCCCGGAACGGCGGATAGACCGCCACGTAGAACGCGATCCCGGGCACGAGGACCACCCCCGCGGCGCCGAGAAACGCGGCACGAAGCCAATTTCCGGCCTCGCGCTGAGCCTGCGCGCGGCGCAAGAGCTCCCGGCCGCGCCCGACCCGGTCGAGGCGGTAACGCAAGAGCGAGAGGGTGAGGCGCCAGCGCAAGGGGGACCACCATGGTCCCCAATAGCGCCGGCTCACCGCGATCGAGCGCTCGAGCCGCGTGCGTTCGTCGTTAACCGCGGTCTTGGAGGCCGGGTGGAGGCGGTAGTTGGCATAAACCCGGTCCACGGGATAGAAGACGAAATACCGGCTCATGCGGCAAAATAAATCGTAGTCGAGCACCAAATTCTCGCTCGGATCGAGAGGGCCGGTGCGCTTCCAGGCCTCGCGCGTCCAAAAGATCGCCGGCTGCGGGAGCCAGTGGCCGAGCCAGATCGCCAGCATCCGCTCGTGGCCGACAAAGGCCGACGGGTGCTCGATGCCGAGAAAGCGGTCATCCTTGTCAATGAAACGACAGCGTCCCATCACCACATGCCGGCCCCCAGCGGGGTCGACCTCGCGCGCGACGCTCTTGAGCGTGCCCGGCTCGAGCGTGTCGTCGGCATTGAGGAAGGCCAGGATGTCGCCGGTCGCGCGCGCAAAGCCCTTGTTGACGGCATCGGCCTGACCGCGGTCGGCCTCGCGAATGACGATGAGATGGCCGAAGCGGGCGAGGATCGCCGGGGTCTCGTCGGTGGAGAGCCCGTCGACGACGAAGTGCTCGAGATTCGGGTAGCCCTGGTCGAGCACGCTCTTGATGGTGCGCTCGATAAAGGCGCCCTGATTGAGGGACGGAGTAACGATGGAAATGCGCGGCCAGCCGACAGCGCCGCCGTTCGTGCCGGGCACCTTGACCCCGGCCGAACCAGCCGGGCTCGCACCATGCGCTGTGGTCATTACCGCCATGTCGAAGGTCGCAATTCCGGCCAAAGAGCGCCGGCCCCCTCAGCTTTCGACGCCGGCCCGGCGCCGGTCGGACGCCAGCCGCCGCTTCGGTCCGCTTGGGCCTCCGCCATGCGCTTGCCGATCCCGCTTCACTCGCCGGCAGCCGCCCGTACGTTGCTCGGCACCGAATACTCGGCTCGACGACGCTCCATCTCCGCATCGAGCAGGCGGTCGACGAGCGCCGGCATCATGGTCTCGGCGCGCCAGCCGAGCAGGCGTTCGGCTTTCGCCGGATTGCCGACGCTCACGCGGATGTCGGACGGCCGCTTGAGCTCGGGGTCGATCTCGACATATTTGCGCCAGTCGAGGCCGAAATAGCCGAATGCCTGGCTCACGAAGTCCTCGAGCGTGCTGAGCTTGCCGGTCGCGATCACGAAATCCTCAGGCCGGTCGAACTCGAGCATGCGCGCCATGGCCTCGACATACTCAGGCGCCCACCCCCAATCGCGGGCGATGTCGAGCTCGCCGAGGCTGAGGCGGCCGGCCGCACCTTCGGCGATGTCGGCGGCTCCCCGCACGATCTTCTGCGTCACGTAGCGGGTCGGACGCAGCGGCGACTCGTGATTGAAGAGGATGCCCGAGCAGGCAAAGAGGCTGTAGGCCTCGCGGTAGTTGGCAACCGCCCAGAAGGCCGCCGCCTTGCCGACGCCGTAGGGACTGCGCGGCCGGAAGGGGGTTTCCTCGTCTGCCGGATTCCGATCGGTATTGCCGAAGCATTCGCTCGAGGAGGCGTTGTAGAAGCGCGCCGCGAGATTGAGCGTGCGCATCGCCTCCAAGATATTGAGCGTGCCGCCGATGGTGCTGTCGAGCGTCTCGACCGGCTGATCGAAGGAAAGGCCGACAGAGGACTGGCTCGCGAGATTGAAGATGCGGCTAGGCCGCACCTTGCTGATGACCTGCAGCACGCTGCGGAAGTCGCTCGGCACCGCGGAATGGAGATGCACCCGCTCGCCGAGACCCAGGCGGAGGAGATTGGCGAAGCTCGCCATCTCGCGATCCCGCGAGGTCCCGTGCACGACAAAGCCCCGCTCGAGCAAGAGACGCGCGAGATAAGCGCCGTCCTGGCCGGAGATACCGAGAATGAGCGCGACTTCGGAGGGCATCGTCAGCGTGCCTCGCGGATGCGGGCGACGCGGCGCACCGGCGCCACCACGCTCCCGCCCGCCTCTGCGCTCCTCTCCTCGGCAAGCGCGCGGATGTCGCACTCGACCATCTCCTGCACCAGCTCGGCAAAGCTCACGCTATGCCGCCAGCCGAGCTTGGCGTGCGCCTTCGAAGGATCGCCGATCAGGTGGTCCACCTCGGTCGGGCGGAAATAGACCGGGTCGACGCGTACGAGCGTGGCGCCGCTTCGCGTGTCGATGCCGCGCTCATCGACCCCCTTGCCGCGCCACTCGATGGTGCGCCCGACATGGCTGAAGGCCAGCTCCACGAACTCGCGCACTGAGTGCGTCTCGCCCGTTGCCAGCACGTAATCGTCGGGCTCCGGCTGTTGCAGAATGCGCCACATGCCGTCCACATAATCGCGGGCGTGGCCCCAATCGCGCTTGGCGTCAAGATTGCCGAGATAAAGCACCGATTGCAGCCTCGCGTCGATCGCGGCCACGGCGCGCGTGATCTTGCGGGTGACGAAGGTCTCGCCGCGCGTCGGCCCCTCGTGGTTGAAGAGAATGCCGTTGGAGGCGTGCATGCCGTAAGCCTCGCGGTAGTTGACCGTGATCCAATAGGCGTACAGCTTGGCCGCACCGTAAGGACTGCGCGGATAGAAGGGGGTCGTCTCCCGCTGCGGCACCTCCTTGGCCTTGCCGTAGAGCTCCGAGGTCGAGGCCTGGTAAAACCGGACCGTCTTCTCCATGCCCAGAATGCGGATCGCCTCCAAGAGGCGCAACGTGCCGAGCCCGTCCGCATTGGCCGTGTATTCGGGCGTCTCGAAGCTGACCTGGACGTGGCTCTGAGCGGCGAGATTGTAAATCTCGGTCGGTTTCGTCTCCTGGACCAGGCGAATGAGATTGGTCGAATCGGTGAGGTCGCCGTAATGCAGGAAGAAGGAGACGCCCTTCTCGTGCCGATCGCGGTAGAGGTGCTCGACACGCCCGGTGTTGAAGGACGATGCCCGTCGCTTGATGCCGTGGACGACGTAGCCCTTGCTGAGCAGCAGGGCAGCCAGATAGGCGCCGTCTTGGCCGGTCACACCCGTAATCAACGCGACTTTCCGCACCTCGACGCTTCCTTGTCTATCTGATGGTGGTGGTGCCAGCGGCGCCGCCGAGGCGACCCCCCATTGGCGCCCCACAGCACCGCCGCAGGCGGCATCTCTCGCGGCGCAGCAAGGCCATAGATAGCCTTAAAAGGCCCGGGGATGGAAGCCCGAAATGGGTGCGCCGCCGGAGGAAGGCACGGCCCCAAGCGGGTTCACGCCGCACTCGTCGCCTTGATGGGAGGTACGAGCTGATAGCCGGCGGCATGGGCGTCGCGATGGAACATCTGGACCGTCTCCAGCGAATACTGGGACAGATCCTTGCCGACGAGCGACAATTTCGCGAGCACGTCCTTTGTCGCCGTGATGATGTGGCAGCCGACCTCCTCCGCCTGGAATATGTTCAGGAGCTCGCGCGGGCTCGCCCACAGCAATTCCGCCTTGGGGCGATTGCTGAGGATGCCTGCGCACTCGCGCATGATCGGCATGGGATCGACGCCGCTGTCGGCGATCCGCCCGGCAAAGACCGAGACGATGCTCGGCGTCTTCAAGGCAAGGGCCGCCGCCACCTCGCGCACCTGCGCCGCCGTCAGGATCGCGGTCACGTTGAGCGGAATGCCTTCCGCCGAGAGCTTGCGGATGAGCGACGCGCTGCTGATGCCCTTCGTGTTGGTGACGGGGATCTTCACATAGGTGTTGCCGCTCCAGGTGTGAATCTCGCGCGCCTCCCGCTCCATGGTGTCGAAGTCGTCCGAAAAGACCTCGAAGGAAATCGAGCGCCCGCCCACCGCGGCGATGGCCTCCCTGGCGAAGGAGGCATAATCCGTGACTCCGGCCTTGCGCATGAGCGTCGGATTGGTGGTGAAGCCCTTGATCAAGGGATTCGACGCCACCGCTTCCTTCATCGATTGCAGTTCGGCGCCGTCAAGAAATAGCTTTATGCGAAGCGATTGGACCTTCGGCATGTTCCTCTTCCCTTGGATTTCCGGCAGCTTCCGCCGCAAACAGCCTTGTATCGCAAATCACTACACGTCACAAGCAACTAACCGGCTGCGCGGAAGCGCGCGATGATCGCCGCGGCCTCCCCGAGGTCGCCGGCACGGAAGTCGGGGCTCGAGCGGAACGCCCGCTCCCCCGCGTGCGGATTGGCGACCAGGATCGTGCGCACGCCCGCGGCACGGCCACACGCGATATCGATGTCCTGGTCGCCCACCATCCAAGAGCGGCTCAAGTCGATCTCGTATCGCGCCGCCGCGACGAGGAGGAAATAGGGGCTCGGCTTGCGCTCGACCGAGCTCCCCGAGAAATGAGGCACCACCCCTTCCGGATGGCCGAAAGCGTAAAAGCAGTCCTCGAGGTGCACGTCCTCGGCGGCGAGGAGGCCGATCAGCTGCCGATGGGCGCCCCACAGTGACTGAAGCGTCGTGTTGCCTTTCGCATAGGCACCCTGGTTCGATATGAGGAAGAGCGCGTAGCCGCCGTCCGCGAGGCTGCGCAGGGCTGCCCCCACCCCCGGCCGCAACACGAGGTCCTCGGGAACGAGCGGCGCCTCCCAACGTCCGGTGCGCTTGTAGTATACCTCCTCGGTGAGCACCCCGTCGCGATCGAGAAAGACAGCCCGCACCATCACCTCATCCACCACTGCCTGATGCCCGCGCTCGCCGGAGCCGCATCGCCGGTGCGAGCGGGCCGGATGTTCCGGCGAGCCTGTCTCGTACCGATTTCACGCCGCGTGGTGCAAAACTCTGCAAGCGGGGGACTAGAGCTCCCAGCGCCCCGTCTCGGCCGGCAGCGTGATCCCGCGCCAGATGCCTTTCACGTCCGCGACGAGGCCGTCCGCCCGCAGAAGGCGCGCGAACTCGCTCGGCTTGAGCGCGCGGTACTCATCGTGGGCGACGGCTCCCACCACGCAGTCGTAACCGGCAACGCCCGCAAGGTTCGTCAGGAGATCGATGCCGTAAAGCCCGCTCGCCTCATCGGGATCGGCGAAAGGATCATGGACCTCGACGCGGTGGCCGCGCGCGCGCAAGCCGCGGACGAGGTCGACCACCTTGCTGTTGCGCAGATCGGGAATGTTTTCCTTGAAAGTGAGGCCGAGCACCAGGATGCGCGCCCCATCATCGCTGCCGCGCCGCGCGCCGAGCGCCTTGGCGATTTCGTTCGCGACATAGGCGCCCATGCCGTCGTTGATGCGCCGGCCCGCCAGGATGATCTCCGGATCATGTCCGAGGCTGTGCGCGAGGTGCGCGAGAAAGAAGGGATCGACGCCGATGCAATGCCCGCCGACCAGGCCCGGCAGGAAAGGGAGGAAGTTCCACTTGGTCGACGAGGTCGCCAGCACGTCATGGATCGAGAGGCCCATCTTGTTGAAGATCATCGCCGCTTCGTTGATGAACGCGATATTGATGTCGCGCTGGGCGTTCTCGATCACTTTGGCCGCCTCGGCGGTCCTGATGCTCTTGGCGGCATGGATCTGACCGCCGTTGATGGCGCCATAGATCGCCGCCAGCCGCTCGGTGATCTCCGGCGTCTCGCCCGCGACCACCTTGACGATGCGATCGACGGTGTGCAGACGATCGCCCGGGTTGATGCGCTCGGGCGAATAGCCCACGTGAAAGTCGACCCCCCCCTCAAGCCCGGAGGCCGCGGCGATCTCGGGGCGGCAGATCTCCTCGGTGACGCCGGGATAGACGGTGCTCTCCAGCACCACGATGGCGCCCTTCGCGATCACGCTGCCGATCATGCGGCAGGCCGCGCGCACGGCGGCGAGGTCCGGCCGCTTGTCCTCGGTGACCGGCGTCGGCACGGTGGCGATGAAGAGCTGACAGCCGCGGATCGCCTCGATCTCGCTGACGATCGCGAGCCGGCTAGCGCGCAAAACCGCCTCGCTCACCTCGCCCGTGCGATCGTGGCCGCGTAGGAGCTCCTTGGTGCGCGCCTTGTCCACGTCGAAGCCGACCACCTCGAAGTGCCGGGCAAGAGCGATGGCCAGCGGCAAACCGACATAACCGAGACCGACGACGGCGATGCGCGGAGAGCTCGTCATGCTGTGCTGCGCGGAGAGGATAATTGTCGCTCCCGGTCGAGCGCGGCCGAGGGCCCGCGCGAGATGGCCGGGCCCAAAGCCGGTCCGGAAACAGGCTCGTAACCTTCGCTCCCGCGCTTGTCAATCGAAGAGGGCGCGGGCACGCCTCGGCTCGCGCCGCCGTCGGCGCCAGGCGGCAGCTCCGGTCGCAGCCGAAAGGGCGTGCCCAGGCCGCTTCCCGGCCTCCTACCGGGTAGGACGCGAGCGAAAGCTGGTGTATAAGGGGCCCGCGCGAAACCGGTGAGAGCAGGACCCATGGACGGGAAAATCCAGCCAGTCATCCTTTCGGGCGGGTCCGGGACCCGTCTTTGGCCGCTCTCGCGCAAGGCATATCCCAAGCATCTCTTGCCGCTCGTCTCGCAACACAGCCTGCTGCAAGAGACGGTCCTGCGCGTCGGCAAGGGGGCGCGTTTTGAGCCTCCGGTCGTGATCTGCAATGAAGAATATCGTTTCGCCATCGCTGAGCAGCTGCGGGAGATCGGCGTTGCGCCGCACGCGATCGTGCTCGAGCCCCTTGGCCGCAACACCGCCCCCGCGGTGACGGTCGCGGCTCTCATGGCTGCCGAGAGCTCGCCCTCCGCCCTCCTGCTCGTGCTTCCGTCGGACCACGTCGTTTTGGACGAGGCCGGCTTCCTTGCCGCAGTCGAGAAGGCCGCCCGCGCGGCCCGCGACGGCGCCATCGTTACCTTCGGGATCACGCCGAAAGAACCCGAGACGGGCTATGGCTACATTCGGGCCGGTGCCGCGCTCAACAGGGCGCCCGGCTGCTTCAAGATCGCCCGCTTCGTCGAAAAGCCCGACCGGGCTACCGCGGAAGAATTCCTGGCGCAAGGCGGCTATTACTGGAACAGCGGCATGTTCCTCTTCCGGGTGGACAGCTATCTCGCCGAGCTCGAGCGGCTCGCCCGGCCCATTCTCACGGGCTGCCGCGCAGCCCTCGCGGCGAGTTCCCACGATCTCGATTTCCTCCGCCTCGGCGACGATGCCTTCCGCAAGATCCCGTCGACCTCGATCGACTATGCGGTCATGGAGCGAACCGAGGCCGCCGTGGTGGTCCCGGCCGATATCGGCTGGAGCGACGTCGGTTCCTGGTCCTCGTTGTGGTCGATCGGCGACCGCAACGATGCGGGCAACGTGCTGATCGGCGACGTCGTCACGCTCGACGTGCGCGACAGTTACATCCGCGGGGACGGCCACCTCGTGGCCGCGATCGGCATCGAGGGGCTGGTCGTGATCGCGACGGAGGACGCCCTGCTGCTCGCACCCAGGGAGCGCGCCCAGGAGGTCAGGCAGCTTGTCGAAAGACTGGAGCGCGAGGGCCGCCCCGAGGCGATCCAGCACCGCAAGGTGGATCGCCCCTGGGGCAGCTACCAGAGCATCGACGCCGGTCCTTCCCACCAGGTGAAGCGCATCACGGTGAAGCCCGGTGCCAAGCTCTCGCTGCAGAAGCACGCCCAGCGCGCCGAGCATTGGACCGTCGTGCGCGGCACGGCGCGGGTCACCGTCGGCGACAAGGTATTCACGCTTCACGAAAACGAATCGACCTACGTCCCCGTGGGCTCGGTGCATCGGCTGGAGAATCCTGGGCACATCCCCCTCGATCTCATCGAGGTCCAGACGGGCAAGTATTTCGGCGAGGACGACATCATTCGCATTCAGGACGATTACGGTCGGTAAGAGCCGCGCTCGGGACGCGCGGTGCTCATGCACGCGCTCACAACCCGTGATAACCGCGGTACCAATCGACGAAACGCGGCACGCCCTCGTCGAGCGGCGTGCGCGGCGCAAAGCCGAAGTCGCGCACGCTCGCCTCGATATCCGCGAAAGTCTCCGGAACATCGCCGGGCGGCATGGGCGCGAGCTCGACGATCGCCTTTCGCCCCGTGGCCCGCTCGATGAGCTCGACGAGGTGGGGCAGCTCCTCCGCGCGATGGTGGCCGAGGTTGTAGAGGCGGTGGGGTGCGGTGTCTCCCTGCGGCGGCGGACGCTCGAGAACCGCAAGCACGCCGGCGACGACATCGTCGATGTAGGTGAAATCGCGGCGCATGTTGCCGTAATTGAAGAGGCGGATCGGCTCTCCTGCGAGGATCGCCTTGGTGAAGATGAACATCGCCATGTCCGGCCGGCCCCAGGGACCGTAGACGGTGAAGAAACGCAGGCCCGTCGCCGGAATCCGGAAGAGGTGGCTGTAGGCGTAGCTGATCAGCTCGTCCGAGCGCTTGGTCGCGGCATAGAGCGAGACCGGCTCATCGACCCGGTCCGCGATCGAGAAGGGCAGCTTGCGATTGCCGCCGTAGACGGAAGAGGAGCTCGCGTAGACGAAGTGTCGAACGGAATCCAAGCGCCGGCAGAGCTCGAGCAAGATATGCTGGCCCTGGATGTTGTCGCGGATGTAAGCCCCCGGATTGGTGATCGAATAACGCACGCCGGCCTGGGCCGCGAGATGGACGACGCGGTCGATCGCCGGCTCCCGTCCGGCGAGCGCTGCGATTGCACCTTCCTCGGCGATATCGAGGCGGGCGAAGGCGAAGCCGGGCCCGGCCGCGAGCTGTTCGAGGCGGGCCTCTTTGAGCCGCACGTCGTAGTAGTCGTTGAGGTTGTCGACGCCGATGACGCGCTCGCCCCGTGCCAAGAGGGCCTTGCTCACGTGAAAGCCGATGAACCCGGCAGCCCCCGTCACGAGAACCGTCATCGCTCGGTCCCTCTCCCGCCGTCCGCGGTCCCTTGTAGCGGCCGTGCGCCCTCCTGTCCACCGCCCCCGCCCCGTCCGCGCGTCTCTCTCCTCATTGCGGGCGCAAAAATATGTTACCCATGAGCATGGCCGGTGTGGGGCTGCGTACCGCAGGCGAGGCGGGGACAAGAGAAGCAGGAAGGGACATGGCGAGCGGCGCGCGCGTGGAAACGGTCGAGACGCCCTCGGGCAAGGGGGCGGGAGACGAGAATTTCCCGGTCGGCTCCTGGCTCCTGCCGGCGAAGCTGCGTCCCCATGTGGCGCTCTTCTATGCCTTCGCCCGCGCGATCGACGACATCGCGGACAATCCGCGGCTTTCCGCGCAAGAGAAGATCGACCGGCTCGACGGCTTCGAGGCGGCCATCCTCGGGCGCCGTGAGGGCGATCCGGCCTACCTCAAGGCGCACCGCCTGCGCCGAAGCCTGAGCGAGACCAACGTCACGGTCCAGCATTGCATCGATCTGGTGACCGCCTTCAAGCGCGATGCCGTGGTGCTGCGCTACCGCAGCTGGGATGAGCTCATCCACGGCTATTGCATGCTCTCGGCAGCCCCCGTGGGGCGCTATCTGCTCGACCTCCACGGCGAGGAGAAGAGCGGCTACGCGGCGTCGGATGCGCTCTGCAACGCGCTCCAGGTGATCAACCACCTGCAAGACTGCAAGGACGACTATCGCAATCTCGACCGCGTCTATCTGCCCCTCGACTGGCTCGCGGCCGAAGGCGAGAGCGTCGCGGCACTCGCCGCACCTCGGGCGAGTGCCGCGCTGAGGCGCGTGCTCGACCGCTGCCTCGACGGGACCGAGACCCTGCTCGAGGAGGCGCAGAAGCTGCCCGGGCAATTGCGCAATCGCCGGCTCGCTTATGAGTCGGGCGCAATCGTGGCACTCGCGGAGCGGCTCACGGCGATGCTGCGCCGCCGCGATCCCGTGGCCGAGCGCGTCGAACTCGGCAAGCCCGCCTTCCTCCTCGTGGCGGCAGCCGGAATAGCGCGCACCCTTGTCCGCGGCCGCACGCGCCGGGCCGCGCCCGCTTGACGGCGGGGAGCGGCACTCGGATTAAACCCGCGTTCTCCGGATGACGCGCGGAAGTGCGCTGCCTCGTAGTAGAATCTGGTATAAAATTCAGTCGCTTATCTTGGATCGAGCGAGGCCGTCATGGCGCACCCCCCAGCAGAATGCTATCGTTCACGCTGAGCCCTGGTCATCTGGGGAATGTCGGATAGAGGCAGCGGCCGAGATGGTATCATCCGCCATGCGCCGCACCGACGCCGTGCATCTCGGCCTGATGCTCTTGGCCCTTGGCCTGAGCTATGTCGTGCCAATCGAACTCCTCTTGCTGGCATACGTCATCTTGGGTCCGGCGCATTACACCACCGAGATCTCCTGGCTGCACGACCGGAATTATTTCCTTCCGCATCGCGGCTTAGCGCTGGCGTTGGCGGCGGTTGCCATCTTCGCAGCGCTGATCGACAGCGCATCGTGGTTCGGCTTCGTGATGTGGAGTGCATTCGTTGCCTGCGCGCTGTTCTCCGCGATTACCACCGGCGCTCAAGGCGTACTCCTGGTGATCGCTGCGACCGGATTGACGGCCGTCATGTATACGCGGGCGCCGTCGCTGGCGGTCCTTGGAATTCTGCTTCCGACCTTGATCCACGTGTCGTTGTTCACGCTCGTCTTTATGACATTGGGTGCCTATCGGTCGCGCAGCGCTGCGCAGGCGGCCCTGATCGCCGTCTACGTGGTGGCGGTCGCGCTCATTCTCATAGTACCCCCCTCCGCATCGACGGTTGTGCCCAAATTCGCGGAGGTCGGCCGGGAGTATTTCGGCAACGTGGCGCCGGCCCTCGGGAGGCTGTTCGGCACTCCCCATCTCACTCTGGACGGCCGGCTGACCGGCCTGCTGGCATTCATTTACACCTATCATTATCTCAATTGGTTCATCAAAGCGGAGGTCATTCGCTGGACCGATATGCCGCCCGCGCGGCTGGCGCTTGTCGGTGCCATCAGCGCCGCTTCGACGGGCCTCTACTTCTACGATTATGCTTTCGGGTTCAGCATCCTTCTCGCCCTCAGCCTGATCCACGTTGTTCTGGAATTCCCGCTCAATGCGCTGGCGCTGCGGCAGCTCGGCGACGCCATCCGCAAAGGGGTGCCGCAAAATGCCCGCGGCGGCGCGGCGCTTGCTCGCCGGAGACTGCCCCCAGCCCGACGCAAGCGGCCTTGAGCTTGTTCAGCGCGCCGTACGAGGCCGCTGATCGCCTCAGCGCAATCACGGCATCGGCATGTCCTGCACCTTCTGCGGCGCATGATAGCCGCGTTGGACAAGCGGCCGGTTGACGATTGCGAGTTAGAACGGCTTCTGCCTGTCTTGCACCCGCTCAATGCGCGTTAAAAGGCCTTGGCTTGGCCCCGCCTCTGCGCTATCCACCCGCTATGGCACAAACGCCCACAGTACTTGCGCTACTTGCGCTCGTCACCTCGGTTGGCTGCCTCGCCACGCTCTTGCTGAGGCAGGGCTTCTGGTACGCCGCCCCCCGTCTCCCGGAAAGCGCGCCGCCGCTCGCCTCATGGCCCGAGGTCACGGTCGTCATACCGGCACGGAACGAGGCCGATGTCATCGCCCGGTCGATCGCCTCGCTCTTGCGCCAGGACTACCCGGGCCGCTTTTCCGTGGTCCTGGTCGACGACCGCAGCGAAGACGACACGGCGGCATTCGCCGGCGCGGTGGCCGCCGAGCTGGGTGCCGCCGCACGGCTCACGGTCGTCGAGGGAGCGCCGCTGCCGAGCGGCTGGACCGGCAAGATGTGGGCCGTGGAGCAGGGCATGCGCCGCGCCGAAGGGCTCTCGGATGCGGTCTATTTGCTGCTGACCGATGCCGACATCGTGCATGATCAGGGCAACTTGCGCCGACTTGTCACCAAGGCGGAGAGCGAGCGCCTCGACCTCGTCTCGCTCATGGTGCTGCTCCGCGCCGAGAGCTTCTGGGAGCACCTGCTCATTCCGGCCTTCGTGTTCTTCTTCCAGATGCTCTATCCCTTCCCGCAGGTGAACCGCCGGGAGACGGGCATCGCCGCGGCGGCCGGCGGCTGCATGCTGGTGCGCAGGGCGGCCCTCGCGGACGCCGGAGGCATTGCCGCGATCCGCGATGCCATCATCGACGACATAGCACTCGCCCGCCTCATCAAGGGCCGCGGCGGGGCCATCTGGCTCGGCCTCACCGAGACGGTCAAGAGCATACGGCCCTATGACACCTTGGGCGCGATCTGGCACATGGTGGTGCGTTCGGCCTACACGCAGCTCCAGTACTCCCCCCTCCTCCTTCTCGCCGCGGTCGCGGGCATGGCGGCGGTATTCCTCTCGCCGCCGGTCCTGGCACTCCAGGCGCCGCTTTCGGGCAACTACCTCTTGGGCGCTCTTGCCGTGCTTGCTTGGGCATTCATGGCGATCATGTATCGCCCGACTTTGGCGCTCTACAAAGAGCCGCTCTGGCGCGCCGCCCTGCTTCCCCTGGCGGCGGCCCTTTACATGGCCATGACCATCGATTCGGCGCTGCGCCACTGGCGCGGCAGAGGCGGGGCGTGGAAGGGCCGCACCTACGCGCGCGCTCCGCGCGCCTCCGCTTGAGACCGCCCGATGGCGGAAGCCCTCTCCGGCGATAATGCCCCCGCCGCCGCGGCGCGCGCGCATGTGCGAGAGGTGACTGAGCGCTCGGGCACCTCGTTCTTCTGGGCCATGCGCCTGCTCGAGCCCGCCCGACGCGACGCGATGTTCGCGATCTATGCTTTCTGCCGGGAGGTCGACGACATCGCGGACGAGGGCGGCACGGCCGAAGCCAAGCGACAGGGCCTCGCCGACTGGCGTCGCGAGATCGATAGGCTCTACGCGGGCGCGCCGACGCGGCCGACGACTGAGGCGCTCTTGCGCCCCGTCGCCGAGTACGGCCTCTTGCGCGAGGACTTTCTCGCCGTCATCGACGGCATGGAGATGGACGCGCTCAGCGACATCCGCGCCCCCTCGCTCGCTGAGCTCGAGCTCTATTGCGCGCGCGTGGCGGGGGCCGTGGGCCTCTTGTCCGTGCGCGCCTTCGGCGACCGCAGCGAGACGGCGCGCAAGTTGGCACTCGCGGAAGGCAAGGCGCTCCAGCTGACCAACATTCTGCGCGACCTCGCCGAGGACGCCGGCCGCGGCAGGCTCTACCTGCCGCGCGAGCTCCTCGACAAGCACGGCATCGCCGCGAGCGACCCAGCCGCCGTGCTAGCGCATCCCAGCTTGGGCAAGGCATGCGACGACTTGGCCGCGATCGCGCGTGCGAGCTACGACGAGGCCGGCACCTGGCTCGCCCAGCTCGACCGGCGCACGATGCGCCCCGCCATCATCATGCTCGAGGTCTATAGCCGCGCGCTCGCGGCCCTGGTGGCGCGCGGTTGGCATGAGCTCGAGCGGCCGGTCGGCCCTTCGAAGCTTGCCAAGCTCTGGTTGGCGCTTCGCTATGGCTTCCTCTAGGCGCACGCCGCACCCGCGCCGCCTCGCGCACGTCGTGGGCGCCGGGCTCGCGGGATTGGCCGCCGCCCTGCGCTTGGCCGCAAGCGATCGCTTCGAGGTGCGGCTCCACGAGGCAGCAGGCCAGGCGGGCGGCCGCTGCCGCTCCTTTGCCGACGAGACGCTTGGCGCCGTCATCGACAACGGCAATCATCTGCTGCTCTCCGGCAATCGCTCGGCGATGAGCTATCTCTCCGAGATCGGCGCTCGGCACACGCTCTATGCGGCACCCGAGGCGGCCTTCCCCTTTGTCGATCTGGAGAGCGGTGCGCGCTGGACGGTGCGGCCGAACCGCGGGCCGCTGCCCTGGTGGATTTTCGCTCCCGCGCGCCGCGTCCCGGATACCTCGGCTTGGGATTATCTGGCAGCACTCCGCCTCGCCTTCGCCGAGCCGAATGCGACCGTGGCCCATTGCCTTGCAGCACACCGCATCCTCTATCGGCGCTTCTGGGAGCCCCTCGCGGTTGCCGTGCTCAACACCGCTGCTGAGGAGGGTGCTGCGCGCCTGCTGTGGCCGGTGCTCGTCGAGACCCTCGGGCGCGGCGGCGGCGCAAGCCGGCCCTGCATCGCGAAGGACGGGCTCTCCGCGAGCTTCGTCGATCCGGCCCTCAAGCGGCTCGCCGGCGCAGGCGTCGAGACGGGCTTCAATCGCCGGCTGCGGGCGATCGAAATCGCCGAGGGCCGCATAGCTAAGCTCGACTTTGCCCAAGGGAAGATCGAGCTCGAGGCGGGCGACCTCGTCATCCTAGCCCTACCGCCGGCGCGCGTTGCCGAGCTTCTGCCCGGCGCGCACGTCCCGCTCGAGAGCCGCGCCATCGTGAATGCCCACTTCCGACTCGCCAGCGTGCCGGCCTTCCCGGAGGAGCTGCCCTTCCTCGGCCTCGTCGGGGGGACGGCGCACTGGCTCTTCCGCCGCGGCTCCATCGTCTCCGTCACGGTGAGTGCCGCGGACGCGCTCGCGGAGGTGGCAAACGAGGAGGTTGCCGGACGACTCTGGGGCGATGTCGCGAAGGCCTTGGCGCTCCCGGACGCACCGCTCCCGCCGGTCCGCATCGTGAAGGAGAAGCGCGCCACCTTCGCCCAAGTGCCCGCGGCCCTTGCCAAGCGCGCGCGCACGCGCACCCAGCTCGCCAACCTCTTCCTCGCCGGCGACTGGACCGACACGGGGCTCCCCGCCACCATCGAGAGCGCTGTGCGCTCGGGCCATCTCGCGGCGGCCGCGGTGCTGACGGAGGGGTGAAGGGCACAGGTCGGGAGAATCTCTGGGGTTCAGAGGTGCAATGGGGCCGGAACAACAAGACGGAGAACGATCCCGGCGTTTCTAGCACTGGATCGTTGGAGGCCCCTCGAGAACGTCTTCCAGCTAATTTTATCCATTACGACGCGTTTCGTAATCAATTCCTGATGTTGATATCCCGCGCAAGACACCATAACTTTCGAGCCATGGCGGCAAATGACGGGCTTGTTGTGCACCGGCTCGGCGATTTGACTGAGAGGCTTCGCCGACGATGCCGGCAAGAAGGGCGGCGAGTTTTACACTCTGCGCGGCGTCGCGAAGCTCCTGGTCAAGCTGCTCGATCGCAGAGAGGGCTTGCGCATCTGCGACTCCACCTGCGGGTCGGGCGGCATGCTGATCGAATGGCTGCCGAAGCGCGCATGAACGGGCTTCTCGCGGAGCTCGGCTTCAAGGTATAGGGCCGATGCCGTCCTTTGCCCACACTTTCCTCGATCGCCTCGTGGTCCCGGCCGGGCTGGTGCAGACCATCCGCCAGATCGGCGAGCACAAGGGCCGGCAAGAGCTTTACCGCGTCCAGGCGCCGGAGAAGCTCGAAAACCTGCGCCAAGTGGCGATGATCCAGAGCGTCGAGTCCTCCAATCGCATCGAGGGCGTGGTGGCGGCGAAGGGCCGCATCGAAGCGCTGGTCCGCGAGCAATCGGCGCCGCAAAACCGCTCGGAAGGAGAGATCGCCGGCTATCGCGATGTGCTGGCGACGATTCATACGAGCGCCGCCGAAATCCGGCTCAGCGAGAATGTGGTGCTGCAACTGCACCGCGACCTGATGAAATATGCGACTGGCGCGGGCGGCGCGTGGAAGACCGCGGCCAACGAGATCGAGGAGGTGCGGCCGGACGGCACGCGCCGCATCCGCTTCACGCCGACCCCGCCGCATCTGACTCCGGCGGCGATGCACTCGCTGCATCAGGCCTTCCGCGACGAGATGAAGGCGGGGCGGATCGAGCCGCTGCTGCTCATAGCACTCTATGTGCTCGATTTCCTCTGCATCCACCCGTTCCTCGACGGCAACGGTCGCATGGCGCGGCTGCTCACGGTGCTGCTACTGCATCAGCAGGGCTATGAGGTCGGGCGCTACATCAGCCTCGAACGGCTGATCGAGCAGACTAAGGAATCCTATTACGACACGCTCCACCGCGCCTCCCAGGGCTGGCATAAGAACAAGCACGATCCGCTGCCCTGGATCGAGTATTGGCTCGGCACGGTGCTCGCCGCTTATCGCGAGTTCGAGAGCCGGATGGGCAAGCTCGCCACCGGCCACGGTGCCAAGACCGACATCGTGCTGACCGCCATCGACCGCATGATCGGAAGCTTCAGCATCTCCGAGCTCCAGGCCGCCTGCCCGAGCGTCAGCCGCGATTGGATCAAGATTGTCCTCGACCAGCTCAAGAAGGAAGGCCGGCTCAAGCTCTCCGGCCGAGGCCGCAGCGCCCGGTGGCACAGGGCCGAAATGGCGGAGTGAGTTAGTAAATAGCGTATAAATTTCCAAATACTACGCCATTCTTTGGCGGGCTACCCCATTCCTGGCGAGAGGGGCGGCCGTGACCCGACTCGTATCGGAGCAGTGGCGAGCCGCCTCCCTTGGGCCCCACATTTGCGAGCGCACAGAGCGCTGCGACAGTCATGGCGCGCCCGAGCTGAACGCGGGCTATTCCCTGTAGCGCCCGGTCGGCGGGAGCCAGTTCGCACTTTTGCCTTTCGCCGGCCGAGTGGGTAGAGTGCCTTCGGCCGGACGCGCGCGTCCTCGGGCACCGTCAACGGAGGAGACACGATGCCGATCAAGTCCCGCGTACGGTCGATCCCGGATTACCCGAAGCCGGGGATCGTCTTCCGCGACATCACCACGCTGCTTCAGGACCCGGTCGGCTTCCGCATCACCATCGAGAGGCTGGTCGAGGCCTTCCAGGGCCAGCGCATCGACAAGGTGGCGGGGATCGAGGCGCGCGGCTTCATCCTCGGCGGTGCCGTAGCCCATCAGCTCAACGCCGGTTTCGTTCCGGTGCGCAAGAAGGGCAAGCTGCCGTGGCAGACGATCGGGCTCGACTATTCGCTGGAATACGGCACCGATCGCGTCGAGATCCACACCGACGCCGTCCTCGAGGGCGAGCACGTCCTGCTCGTCGACGATCTCATCGCGACGGGCGGCACGGCGGCGGCGTCGATCGATCTCATCCGCCAGGCGGGCGGCAAGATCATGGGGGCTGTCTTCGTGATCGATCTGCCCGAGTTGGGCGGGCGGCGCAAGATCGAGCAGATGGGCGTCGCGGTGACCACGCTTTGCGCTTTCGAGGGCCATTGAGCGGGAGGCGGCCCGGGGGAGGGCGATCGTCGGCACCCTCGCCGCGCATCGCCCGGCAAGATTGAAAAACCCTTGAATAGCCGCTAGAATTACGGCCCTGGACAATCGGCAAAAGCCCGGCGCCCGTATGGGTTCCGCGGCTTTGTTGTGTTAGGGTCGCCGCTTGCGCGAACGCTTTGCTTGGGCTCGATGGAGGATGTGACGCCCCTTGGCTGACGCTTCTGATCACCTTCTCAAGCATCGGCTCGATCCCGTGATCGCCGAAGTCACCGCGGCCCTCAAGGCGCTGCAGCGGGAGGATGGTCATTGGGTGTTCGAGCTCGAGGCCGACGCCACGATCCCGGCCGAATACATCATGCTCGAGCATTTTCTCGACGAGATCGACGCGGAGCTCGAACGGCACCTCGCCGTCTACCTGCGCCGGCTCCAGGGCGAGCATGGCGGCTGGCCGCTTTTTCACGGCGGCGACTTCAACATCTCGGCGTCGGTCAAGGCCTATCTGGCACTCAAGCTCGCGGGCGACGATCCCGAGGCTCCGCACATGAAGCGCGCGCGCGAGGCGATCCTCGCGCACGGCGGGGCCGAGCGCTGCAACGTGTTCACCCGCTTCGCGCTCGCCTTGTATGCGCAGCTACCGTGGCGCGGCGTTCCGGTCATGCCGGTCGAGATCATGCTGCTGCCGCGCTGGTTCCCCTTCCACCTGAGCAAGGTGAGCTACTGGTCGCGCACGGTGATCGTGCCGCTCCTGATCCTGACCGCGCTCAAGCCGAGGGCGCAGAACCCGCGCCGGGTGGACGTTCACGAGCTCTTCGTTGCAACAGCGGAGGAGGTGCGCCATTACCAAGTGAACCCCACGGGGGCGCGCATGGGCGATTTCTTCCTCGCCCTCGACAAGCTCTTGCAGATCGTCGAGCCCTTCTTCCCCAAGGGCAGGCGCGAGAAGGCGATCAAGCTCGCCGTCGCCTGGGTGAAAGAGCGGCTCAACGGCGAGGACGGGCTCGGCGGTATCTTCCCCGCGATCGCCAATACGGTCATGGCCTTCGCTGCGCTCGGCTACGCCAAGGATCACCCCGGTCTCGTGACGGCCAAGGCGGCCTTGCGCAAGCTCCTCGTGCTCAAGGACGGCGTCGGCTATTGCCAGCCCTGCATGTCGCCCATTTGGGACACCGGCCTCGCGGCCCTGGCGCTCATGGAGGCGGAGACGCCGCGCGACGGGGCGAATGCGGCCAAGGCGATGGCGTGGCTCGCCGAGCGGCAAATCCTCGAGGTGAAAGGCGATTGGGCCTGGCAGCGTCCCGGCCTGCGCCCGGGCGGCTGGGCGTTTCAGTACAACAACGCTTACTATCCCGATGTCGACGACACCGCACTCGTCGGCATGGCGCTCGACCGGGCGGGCGATCCCGCCCATCGCGAGGCGATCCTCAGGGCCGCCGAATGGATCGTCGGCATGCAGAGCGAGAACGGCGGCTGGGGCTCGTTC
>DATNIJ010000157.1:0-5936 GCA_035604475.1 Alphaproteobacteria bacterium | reverse complement strand
AAGCGCTTGCCAAGATGCTCATTGCGGCGGTCCGGCCCGGTGACGTGATCGCGGTCAAGGGCTCGCTCGGATCGCGCATGGGCAAGGTGGTGGAAGCATTGCTCGCGCTCGACGAGCTGCCGAGCGCCGTCAACGGCTAGGAGGTCCGCATGCTGTTCAACCTCCTCGCTCCGCTCACCGAAGAGTTCGGACCGTTCAACCTCTTCCGCTACATCACCTTCCGCACCGGAGGCGCGATCGTAACCGCGCTCCTCATCAGCTTCCTGCTCGGACCGCATCTCATCGCCTGGCTCAGGCTCAAGCAGCGCGAGGGCCAGCCGATCCGCGAGGACGGCCCCGAGGGCCATCTCGTCAGCAAGAAAGGCACGCCCACGATGGGCGGGATGCTCATCCTGGCAGCGATCACCCTCAGCACGCTGCTCTGGGCCGACCTCACCAACGGCTATGTCTGGCTCGTGATGTTCGTGACCTTCGGCTTCGGCGCGATCGGGGCCGCGGACGATTATCTCAAGCTCAGCCGGCGCTCGAGCCGCGGCCTGCCCGGCCGGGCCAAGCTCGCGGGTCAGGTGATCATCGCACTCCTCGCGGCCGCTTGGTTCGCCTACCACGCGCCGGCCCCGCTCAACACCGGCTTCGCCCTGCCCTTTTTCAAGACGGTGCTTCTCCAGCTCGGCTGGTTCTTCCTCCCGGTCGCCGCCTTCGTGATCGTGGGCGCCTCGAATTCGGTCAATCTGACCGACGGCCTCGACGGGCTCGCCATCGTGCCGGTCATGATCGCCGCCGCCGTGTTCGGGCTCATCTCCTACGTGACCGGCAACACGGTGTTCGCCAATTACCTGCAGCTCCACTATGTGGCCGGCGCGGGCGAGCTTGCCGTCTTCTGCGGCTCGCTCGTGGGGGCGAGCCTCGGCTTCCTCTGGTTCAACGCTCCGCCGGCCATGGTCTTCATGGGCGACACGGGCTCGCTCTCATGCGGGGGCGCGCTCGGCGCCGTCAGCGTCGTCACCAAGCACGAGCTCGTGCTTGCGATCGTTGGCGGGCTCTTCGTGCTCGAGACGGTGTCGGTCCTCGTGCAGGTGTTCTCCTTCAAGCTCACCGGCAAGCGCGTCTTTCGCATGGCGCCGCTCCATCACCACTTCGAGAAGAAGGGCTGGCAGGAGGCGACCATTGTCATCCGCTTCTGGATCATCGCGTCGATCTTGGCGCTCGCCGGCCTCGCGACGCTCAAGCTGAGGTGAGCGGGTGATCGACGTATTCCCCTTCGCCGGCTTCCCGGTGGCGCTCATGGGCCTCGGCAAGAGCGGCATGGCGAGTGCCAAGGCGCTCTTGGCGAGCGGCGCCGAAGTGTGGGCGTGGGACGACAGCAGCGAGCGGCGCGCCGAAGCCGAAGCGGCCCACGTCCCGCTCGTCGATCTCTACAAGAAAGACTTGCGGGAGGCGACCACGATCGTCTGGAGTCCGGGCATTCCGCACACCTACCCCAAGCCCCATCCGATTGCCGCGCGCGCGCGTGCGGCCGGGCTCGAGATCATCTGCGATGTCGAGCTGCTCGCGCGAAGCCAGCGCGGCTCTTCCTACATCGGCATCACGGGGACCAACGGCAAGTCGACCACCACCGCACTCGTCGGCCACATCTTGAGCCTCGCCGGACGCCGCGCCGAGACGGGGGGCAATCTGGGCACGCCGGCGCTTGAGCTCCAGCCCCTTGGCGAGGAAGGCATCTACGTGCTGGAGATGTCGTCCTACCAGCTCGAGTTGACGCTCTCGATAACCTTCGACATCGGCGTCCTCACCAACATCAGCCCGGACCATCTCGATCGCCACGGCGGGCTCGCCGGCTACATCGAGGCGAAGAAGCGCATCTTCCATCGCCAGACCGCACCCCGCACCGCCGTGGTCGGCGTCGACGACGCGGCCTCGCGCGCCATCTACGACGAGCTCGCGGCGCGGGCCGAGCAGCGCGTGGTGCCGATATCGGCCGAAGCGCCCATAGCCGCCGGGGTCTACGTCTCGGGCGGCCGGCTCGTCGACGACACTCAAGGCCTGAGGAGCGAGGTCGCCGATCTCGCCAAGATGCCTACCCTCCCTGGCCGCCACAATTGGCAGAACGCTGCTGCCGCCTATGCCGCGACCAGGGCCGCCGGCGTGCATCCGACGGTGATCGCGGCCTGCCTCGGCAGCTTTCCCGGACTCGCGCACCGCCAGGAGCTCGTCGCCGTCATCGACGGCGTCCGCTACGTGAACGACAGCAAGGCAACCAACGCGGACGCCGCCGCGAAGGCGCTTGTCTGCTATGAACGCATCTATTGGATCGCGGGCGGCCGTGCCAAGGAGGGCGGCATCGAGGCGCTCGCTCCCCACTTCGGCCGCATCGCGCATGCCTATCTCATCGGCGAGGCAGCGGACACCTTCGCGAAGACGCTCACCGGCATGGTCCGCTTCACCCTCGCGCGCACGCTCGCTCAAGCACTCGAGGCGGCGAGCCGGGACGCCGGGCGCGAGTGCCGCGAGGGTGCGGTCGTGCTGCTCTCGCCCGCCTGCGCGTCTTGGGACCAGTTCGCCAATTTCGAGGCGCGCGGCGATGCGTTCAAGGCGCTGGTCGCAGCCCTTCCCGGCAGGCGCGAGCACCCTGTTCCAGCGGAGGCCGCGCCATGAGCCTCACCTTCGCGCGCACCGACACGAGCGTCATCGGCCGCTGGTGGTGGACCGTCGACAAATGGCTGCTCGTGGCCGTCTCGGTGCTCGCCCTCATCGGCGCGATCATGACGCTCGCCGCGAGTCCACCCGTCGCCACGCGCATCGGCTACGACTCGCTCTTCTTCGTGCGGCGCGAGCTCGTCTACTTGCCGTTGGCGCTCGTCATCATGCTCGCGGTCTCGCTCATGGAGCCGCGCGGCGTCAGACGGGTTTCCGTCCTCATCTTCGTCATAGCGCTCGCCCTTCTCGCGCTGACGCCCTTCATCGGCACCGAAATCAAGGGAGCCAAGCGCTGGATCTATGTTGTCGGGCTGTCGCTCCAGCCCTCCGAGTTCGTCAAGCCGACCTTCGCCGTCGTCGCCGCCTGGATGTTCGCGGCCCAGCGCCAGGGGCAGGGAATCCCCGGCTATCTCATCGCCATCCTGCTCTACGGCGTCATCGCCGCGATGCTCGTCGCCCAGCCCGACATCGGCATGGTCGTGGTGGTCTCGGCCGTATGGTTCACCCAATTCTTTCTCGCCGGCCTGCGCGCATTCTGGGTCGTGCTGTTCTCGACGCTCGGGCTTGGAGCCCTCCTCGCCGCCTACATCCTGCTCCCACATGTGGCAAGCCGCGTCGATCATTTCCTCAACCCGCAGACGGGCGACAGCTACCAGGTCGAGCGCGCCATGGAGGCCTTCTCCAATGGCGGCTTGTTCGGCCGCGGCCCAGGCGAGGGGGTCGCCAAGCTCCACCTTCCGGATGCGCACAGCGACTTCGTCTTCGCCGTCGCGGGCGAGGAGTTCGGTCTCTTCGCCTGCCTGCTCATCGTGGCGCTTTTCGCCTTCGTCGTCCTGCGCGGCATCGGGCGCCTTCTGCAGGAGCAGAACCTGTTCGTGCTCCTCGCCGGCTCGGGCTTGCTCATCCAATTCGGGTTACAGGCCATCGTCAACATGGCCTCCGAGCTGCACCTCATGCCGACCAAGGGGATGACGCTGCCCTTCATCAGCTACGGCGGATCGTCGCTGCTTGCGTTGGCACTCGGCATGGGCATGGTGTTGGCGCTGACGCGCAAGCGCGTCGGGCCGGGAGGGCTCGGATGAGTGCCAAGCCCGGCACCATCATGCTCGCGACCGGCGGCACCGGCGGCCATATCTTTCCGGCAGTGGCAACCGCGCCCGCGCTCGCCGCGCGCGGTCACCGCGTGCTCGTCGTCATCGATGGCCGCGGGGCCGCCCATGCCGAGAAGTTCGCGACCGCCGAGGTGCGCGTTATCGCCGCCGGCGGCATCGCCGGACGCGGTCTTCTCGAGCGCGGCCACGCTGCGTTCCGCCTCGGCCTCGGCTTCTTCCAGGCCCGCGCCTTGATCGCGAGTGCCAAGCCCGATGTCGTGCTCGGCTTCGGCGGCTACGCAGCACTCCCGCCCATGGGCGCAGCCCTGCTCTCGCGGGTGCCGACCGCGCTCCACGAGCAGAACGCGATTCTCGGGCGCGCCAATCGCCTGCTCGCACCCCATGTGCGGCTCATCGCCACCTCCTTCGCAGACACGAAGGGCATTCGCGAAGCCGATCGCGGCAAGGCGGTGTTGACGGGCAATCCCGTGCGCGGCGAAATCGCGGCACTCGCCGGCCTGCCGTACCCAAAGCTCCGCGCAGGCGAGCGCTTCCGCCTGCTCGTGCTCGGCGGCAGCCAGGGCGCGCGCGTGTTCAGCCGCGTCGTGCCGGGAGCCATTCAGCGCCTGCCGGCCGAGCGCCGGCGCCTGCTCAAGGTCGACCATCAGGCCCGGCCCGAGGACCAGGCGGGGGTGGAAGCCGCCTATCGCGGCGCCGGCGTAGAGGCCGAGGTCTCCCCCTTCTTCCCCGACGTGCCCGAGCGGCTCGCGGCCTGCCACCTGGTCATCTGCCGCTCGGGGGCTTCGAGCTGCGCCGAACTCGCGGCCATCGGCCGGCCCGCGATCCTCGTGCCTTACCCGCACGCGATCGACGATCACCAGATGGCGAACGCGCAGGCGATCGACTCGGCGGGCGGGGCCTGGCTCATCCCCGAGCGCATGTTCGACGAGGCGAAGCTCACGGAGCGCCTCGCTCAGTTGATCGCCATGCCCGAGACGCTGGCGAGTGCCGCCAAGGCGGCCGCGGCCACGGCGCGCACGAGTGCTGCGGACCGGCTCGCAGCACTCGTCGAGCGCCTCCTGCCGGCCAACGGCAACAACGACGCGCTCAAGGTGGCCGCCGAATGAGAACGCTACCGCTCGACATCGGGATCATCCACTTCGTCGGCATCGGCGGCATCGGCATGAGCGGAATCGCCGAGATCCTGCGCAATCTCGGCTACAAGGTGCAAGGCAGCGATATCGCCGACAGCGCCACCGTGCGCCGGCTGCGGGCCATGGGAATTCCCATCATGATCGGCCACCGCGAGGAAAACCTCGCTGACGCCGAAGTGCTCGTGGTGTCCTCGGCGATCAAGCCGGACAACCCCGAGGTGAGTGCCGCGCGCGCGCGCCTCATGCCGGTGGTACGCCGCGCCGAGATGCTGGGCGAGCTCATGCGCCTCAAATGGTCGGTGGCGGTCGCCGGCACCCACGGCAAGACCACCACGACCTCGATGGTCGCCGCCATGCTGGAAGGGGCGGGGCTCGATCCCACCGTGATCAACGGCGGCATCATCAACGCCTACGGCACCAATGCGCGGCTCGGCAGCGGCGACTGGATGGTCGTCGAGGCCGACGAGTCGGACGGCACTTTCGTCAAGCTGCCGGCGACCATCTGCGTGGTCACCAATATCGACCCCGAGCATCTCGACTTCTACGGCAGCTTCGACAAGCTGCGCGACGGCTTCGCCTCCTTCATCCAGAACATCCCCTTCTACGGCTTCGCGGCACTCTGCATCGATCATCCCGAAGTGCAGGCCCTCATTCCGCGCGTGGCCGATCGCAAGATCATCACCTACGGCATGAGCCCGCAGGCCGACGTGCGCGCAACCGACATCGAGCTCGGGCCCAAGGGGGCGCGCTTCAACGTCCACATCAACGACCGCTTCCGCGGCGCCGAGCTTCACCTCGACGGCCTCGTCCTCCCCATGCTCGGCCAGCACAATGTGCAGAATTCGCTCGCCGCGATCGCGATCGCCTACGAGATGGGCATCGAGCAGGCGAAGATCCGCGCCTCGCTTGCCTCCTTCGGCGGCGTCAAGCGCCGGCTCACCGTGACCGGCGAGGCCGGCGGCATCCGCGTGATCGACGATTACGGCCACCATCC
>DATNIJ010000156.1:0-9261 GCA_035604475.1 Alphaproteobacteria bacterium | reverse complement strand
CTTCCCGCTTGCGACGAAGCTTTTAGCCGGGCGCCCCCGCCATGCGCAAGCCCTCGAGGTAACGCTCGATTGCGGGCGAGGGCCGGTAGACCCGGACGGTCATGGCGAGAACGTAGTTGGGCTCCAACGCCAGGAGGCGCTGCATCACCGCTTTCGCCTCGTCCACGCGTCCGAGCTGGGCGAGGCTCGAGGCAAGCACGCGGTAGCCGGTCGTCCACTTGGGCCCTTCCTGCACCGCCTTCGCGGCCCACTCGGCCGCCTCCTTGGTACGGCCGCTGAAGCACAGCGCGGCCGCGAGGCCCGATAGGTAGAGGAAGCCCATGCGGTCGACCGGACTCAGACGCATCGCGACTTGGAAATGTTGGATCGCGGTCTCGTAGTCTCCGAAGTAGCACCGCCCCCAGCCGCTGAAGGAATGAGCCGACGCCGAATTGGGATTGAGCGCAAGCGAGCGGTCGAGGAGTGCTACCGCCGTCTCCCATTCCTGCGCGAGATAGCCAAGCGCGTGCCCCGCCATCCACAGCACCGTCGGGTCGTCCCGGTCGCGCTCGACCGCCGCTCGCGCGAGCCGCGCTCCCTCCGCGCGGTCATGCTCATCGTCCTCGGCCCAGCCCTCGTTCACGCGATGAACGCAGCAACCGGCGGCCAGCGCATATGCGGGGGCGTAGTCGGGGTAAAGCCGGATGGCCTCCTTGAGATAGGAGAGCGTCCTCGCCAGATCGTCCCGTCCTGCCAGGTAAAAGTTCGCAAGCGCGCGCAGGTAGCGGTCGTAGGCGCCGAGGTTATCGGGGTGCTTGCGCCTCGCCCGCTCGATCTCCGCCCGCTGGAGGCGGGGCTCGATCGCGGCGGCGACGCTCTCGGCGATGCGGTCCTGCAGATCGAAGACATCTTCCACGACGCCGTCGTAGCGGTCGGCCCATACCTGCACGTCGGTTTCCGCATCGATGAGCTGACCCGTGATGCGCAGGCGCGCACCGGCCTTGCGCACGCTGCCCTCGAGAATGTAGCGCACGCCGAGCTCGCGGCCGATCTGCTTCGCGGCAAGCGCACGTCCCTTGTAGGTAAAGGTCGAGTTGCGCGCGATGACGAAGAACGACCGCATCCGCGAGAGCGCGGTGATGATGTCCTCCGTGATGCCGTCCGCGAAATACTCCTGCTCGGGATCGCCGCTCATGTTGGCGAAGGGCAGGACCGCCAAGGACGGCTTGTCGGGCTTGGCGAGAGCCACGCGCTCGCGCACGGAGGAGACCGTTGCCTCCGCATCGCTTGGAACGGCCGTGCCCAGGTCGAGGCGCGCGCGATAGGCGCGCACCGGCCGGGCGATGTTCTTCGCCGTCTGCTCGCCGATGTCCTCGAAGGCGACGTCGAGCTTGTCGCGGATCTGCTCGTAGACGTCCGCGGAGACGCAGACGCCGCCGGGCTCGGCCAACCCCTCGAGCCGCGCCGCCACATTCACGCCGTCGCCGTAGATGTCGCCTCCCTCGACGATCACCTCGCCGGCGTTGACCCCGAGGCGGAAATCGATGCGCTCTCCGGCGGAGGCGCCGGCATTGCGCTCTGCCATGCCGCGCTGTACCTCGAACGCGCAGCCGACCGCATCCACTATGCTCGCGAACTCGGCGAGAAGGCCGTCGCCCGTGGTCTTGACGATGCGCCCGCGATGCTCGCCGATCTTGGGTTCGATGAGCTCCCTGAGATGGCCCTTGAGCCGGGCGTAGGTGCCCTCCTCGTCCACTCCCATCAACCGGGAGTAGCCCGCCACGTCGGCGGCCAGCACGGCCGCAAGCTTTCGCGTGGGTCGGTCGAGGGGCACGAGCCGTTCCTTCGGAGCAGCGGTGGGCCGAGCGCACCGGCCGGTCGTCCGCCGTAGCCAGTGGAACTACCGCAGCATACCACGAGTCCGTGAGGAATCCGCGCCGCCTGCCGGATGGCTTCAGGAGAGCTGGATACCCTGCGAGCGGCTCGCCTCGGGCGTGGGGAGAGCCACCATCGCCACGGCGGCCACCGATGTCGCCGCCGGCAGGGGTTCCGGCATCGACACCGACACCGGCTTGCGTACCGCGCGCCAAGCCAGGTTCGGCATCGCGCTCACCAGCGAGGTCGTGACTCCGGTGGCATAAGGAAGCGACATGGCGAGCAGCATGGCGGCCCAGGTGATCGCGTCGTCATTCTGCCAGCCGCTCCCCAGCGAGCCGTCGCCGATCAGGATGACGGCGGCGGCGAGCCAGAGGAGGGTCACCAGCACGAACTCCTCCCACGCCACCACGATGCCGCGGACGACCGCCGATTTGTCCTCGCACTTGGGCGTGCGCAGGAAGGGCTGTGCGTCGCCGAGGAGCCCGAGCAGCACCGCCTTGGAGACGGCATGGGTGAGCGACATGCCGGCGATCGCCGCCCCCAGGCGCTGACGCGGGCCGCAGCCGATCTTTGCCGTGTAGAGCCAGAGCGTGCTCAAGAGCTTGAAGCTGACCATGACCAGGGCCGGCACCACGAAGACGCCGAGCGGGAACTCGAACCAGCGCGGCCAGAGCGCGAGCAGCAGGCTCCAGCCGAGGGCCGCAAGCGTGAAGAGGAGCTGCAGGCCATCGCCGAGCCAAGGCAGCCAGCCGGCGAGGAAATGGAATTTCTGCCCCGGCGTCAGCGCAGGGTTGCCGGGCAGGAACCAGCGGAAATGCCGCTTCAGGATCTGCATGGCCCCATAAGCCCAGCGGAAGCGCTGCGAGCGGTAGCCGGCGAAGCTGTCGGGGGTGAGCCCTTGGCCGAAGGACTCCTTGATGTAGATTGCCTCGTAGCCCTCGCTGACGACGCGCAGGCCGAGCTCCGCGTCCTCGCAGATGCACCACTCGGCCCAGCCGCCCAGCTTGTCGAGGAGCGCGCGGCGGACGAGCGTCATGGTGCCGTGCTGGATGATCGCGTTGGCCTCGTTGCGCAGAACCATGCCGAGGTTGAAGAAGCCGGCATACTCCCAGTTGATCGCCTCCTTGAAGAGGCTTTCCCCGCCGTCGCGATGGTCCTGCGGGCATTGGACCACGCCCACCTTCGCGTTGGCGAAATGGGGCACCGTCGCCTTGAGCCAGTCCGAGCGCACCACGTAGTCGCTGTCGATCACGCCGACGATTTCGGCCGCCGGATCAGAGGAGCGGAGCGCCAGGTTGAGCGCTCCCGCCTTGTAGCCCTTGAGCCCTTCGACGTGGATGAACTTGACGCGCTCGCCCAAGCTCGCGCAGTGGGCCTCGACCGGCTTCCAAATGTCCGGATTCCGGGTGTTGTTGTCGATCACCAGGATCTCGAGGTTCGGGTAATCGAGCTTGGCCAGGCTGTTGAGCGTCTCGATCACCATGTGGGGCGGCTCGTTGTAGACGGGCAGGTGCAGCGAAACCTTGGGCAAGCGCCCGTCGGCAGGTGCCGGCAGAGGCCTGAACTCGCGGCGCCAGCGCTTGGTCCACAGCATGAGCGCCATCTGGCCGCTCTCCGTCACGAGGAGGGCGAGGAGGCCGAGCTGGCCGAGCACCATGATGCTCCACAGCACGACGTCGGTGGTCGAGAGGTAGCGCTCGGCCCCTGAGAGGATGGTCCACACCAAAAGGGAGCCGGCACCCTGGGCCACGGCGGCGAAGAGGAGGCGCCCGGCGAAGGCGAGCTCGCTCCAACCGAGCAGGAAGAAGACGACCGCCGGGAGTGCTAGGAGGCTCGCCGCTGCCGCGAGATAGGCCCAATGGGGGTTCTCGGTGATGGGCCCGACGAAGGAGAACTTGGCCTGCCGATCGGCGTCATAGAGACCCCAATAGGCCCCGGCGGTACCCTCGATGTCCTCCTTCCAAGGCTGGTCGAAGGCCTCCATGAGGTAGTACTGCACGCCCTCCCGATCGGCGAAGTTGAGGAACTCGCGCATGAAGAGCGCCTGGTTGGCCACGCTGGCCTTGGCGAGGCCGATCTGCCGGCCCTTGCTCGGCCAGCCGACCTCGGTCAGCACCACGGGCTTGTGCGGAAAGGCCGCCTTCAGGCGGAGGTACTCGGAGGCGAGGTATTTGACGGCGTCTTCCACCCTGATGCCTTCCCAGTAGGGCAGGATGTGGGCGGCGATATAGTCGGCCTCCTTGCCGAGCTCGGGATGGGCAAGCCAGACATAGGCAGGCTCGGCCGTCGACACCGGCACCTCGATGCGGCTGCGTGCCCAGCGCAAATACTGGATCATCTGGGCAACGCTCACATCGCCGCGGTGGATCGATTCGTTGCCGATCAGCACCCGGTCGATGTTGGGATAGAGCCGCACCATGCCGGCCAGGCTCTCGAGCTCGAGCTGGTTGTTGTCGGCGCGCTTGTCGAGCCAGGCGCCGGCGGCGACATGCAGCCCGTACTCGCTGGCAAGCTCGGGGACGTCCGCGACCCCCTCGGTCGCGCTGTACGTCCTCACGGCCCCGACTTGGGTCTGCAGCAGCTTGAGATCGCTGTCGATTTCGGCCCGGGTGGGAAACTTGCCGGTGAGCGGGTTCTCCGTCTCGCGATAGGGGCTGAAGGAGACGCCCTGAATGACGCCCCACCATGACGGGAGCTCGACAGGCCGATTGCAGGCCCACCAAGCGGCGAAATTGCCGAGGGCCGCCAGGGCGATGATGATGATAATGAGGCTTGTGCGACGCATGCTGTTGTCTAATGAATTCGTCTGTGCTTGGGTTGCCGCCGCACCCGCTGCGGCCCGCGCGCTTGAGCGGCGCAGGATCGGCAATACCCAACATATTGACGAGGTTAAGGATTCCGCCAAAAGGCTAGCGGCCGAAGCGGTTCCTCGGTTGGTCCGGCACCTTGCACGCTTCGAGCGCTGCCGGCGTACCGGCGGCTGAGAACGCCCGAAAGTCATGCGAATTCGGTCTTCGGGCCGGATCGCCCCGCAGTGACGCGCCCTTTTCCCTCGTCGAGCTGTCTTTTTGCCTTCTACACGCCGCTTGAGGCCGCACCAACCCAAGGCAATTTTTTGCGGCCGAGACCCGACTTGGTCTCAGACCTTTATATAGGAAGAAGAGAGCCGCAGCGTCCAGTGGAGTCCGTGTGATCTTTTCATGATTTTTTCGAATAACGAGGTGCGGCAACCTTCATGGATGCCGGCGGCGCCAGGCATTGCCCTCATTGGCGGGGTGCTTCGTCTCCAAGGACGGCCTCCGCGTGGTGGCAGGCGACAAGCCCGCCCGCGAGCGAGCGGAGCGCCGGCCGCTCGGCTTGGCAGCGCGCGTCGGCGTAGGGGCAGCGGGTGTGGAAGGCGCAGCCGGAGGGCGGATCCAGGGGCGAGGGCAGCTCGCCCCGCAAGGTCACGCGCTCGGCGCGCAGGCGGGGGTCGACGAAGGGGGTCGCGGCCAGGAGCGCTCGCGTATAGGGATGGCGCGGGGCCGTGAAGATGGCATGCTTGGGGCCTTGCTCGACGGTGCGTCCGAGGTACATCACCATCACCTCGTCGGCGATATGGCGCACCACCGAAAGCCCGTGCGAGATGAACAGGTAGGCGAGGTCGAATTCCTCCTGCAGATCCATCAAGAGGTTGAGCACCTGGGCCTGGATCGAGACGTCGAGGGCCGAGACCGGCTCGTCCAACACCACGATCTTGGGATGCAGCATGAGCGCCCGCGCGATCGCGATGCGCTGGCGCTGGCCGCCCGAGAACATGTGCGGATAGCGCTCGTAATGCTCGGGGCGCAGGCCCACGCGCGCCATCATGGCGCGCGCAGCGGCGCGGCGCGCGCCTTTCGGCATCTTCGTGTTGATCACGAGCGGCTCCTCGAGGATGGCGCCCACCTTGCGCCGCGGGTTGAGCGAGCCGTAGGGGTCCTGGAAGACGATCTGCACGTGGCGGCGGAGCGGGGCGAGGGCGGCTCCCTTCGCTTGGGAGACCTCGTGGCCGACGAGCTTGAGGCTGCCGGCGGTGGGCCGCTCGATCAGCGTCACCATGCGCGCCAGCGTCGATTTGCCGCAGCCCGACTCGCCGACGACGGCAAGCGTGCGGCCCGCCGCTAGACGGAAGCTCACGCCGTCGACCGCGTGGAGCTCAGCTGGCGGGGCGAAGACGCCGCGCCGCACTTTGTAGACTTTAGTGAGCCCGTCCGCCGCGACGACGGGGACCTCGCCGACCTCGCGCCGTGCTGTACTCGGCACAGCGCTCATGGCGAGCTCCCTTGAGGTGCTTCGCAGAGCGGGTAATGGCAGCGCACGCTATGGCCGGCTGAGACCTCGAGCAGCGGCTCCTCGCTGCGGCAACGCGCGTCGGCGTAGGCGCAGCGCGGATTGAAGAGACAGCCCGACGGACGGTCGCCGAGCCCGGGCACCAGGCCCGAGATCGTGGGCAGCCTCCGCTCGCCGCGGCTGCGCTCGGGGAGGGCGGCCAAGAGCGCCGCGGTGTAGGGGTGGCGCGGGGCGGCGAAGAGGTCCTTGGCCGGCGCCTCCTCGACGATCTGGCCCGCGTACATGACGATGACGCGCTCAGCCGTCTCGGCGACCACTCCCATGTCGTGGGTGATGAGGATGAGCGCCATGCCGCGCTCGCGCTGCAGGCTCATGAGGAGCTCGAGAATCTGCGCCTGGATGGTGACGTCGAGGGCCGTCGTCGGCTCGTCGGCGATGAGCAGGCGCGGGTTGCAGGCGATCGCGATCGCGATCATCACGCGCTGGTTCATCCCGCCCGAAAGCTGATGCGGGAAGGCGGCGAGCCGGCCCGCGGGTGCGGGGATGCCGACCTGCTCGAGCAGTGCGATCGCGCGCTCCCGGCGGGCCCTGCGCGTGCCGCCCTCGTGGACGCGCAGCGTCTCCATGATCTGGTAGCCGATGGTGAAGCACGGGTTGAGGCTCGTCATCGGCTCCTGGAAGATCATGGCGACGTCCTTGCCGGCGATGCGTCGCCGCTCGCGCGCGCTGAGCGTCAGGAGATTGCGTCCGCCGAAGACGAGCCGATCGGCCGTGACGATGCCCGGATAGGCGACGAGGCCCATGAGCGCCAGCATCGCGACACTCTTGCCCGAGCCGGACTCGCCGACGATGCCGAGGATGTCGCCCTCCTCCACCGAGAAGCCGACCCCGTCGACCGCCTTGAGCGTGCCGCGGCTGGTGGGGAAATCGACGCTCAGCTTGGCCATCTCGAGGAGCGCCATCAGCGTTTGAGCCTCGGATCGAGCGCGTCCCGCAAGCCGTCGCCCATCAGATTCCCCGCGAGAACGGTGATCAGGATGGCGAGCCCGGGCAGGGTCACCACCCACCAGGCGCGCAGCACGAATTCGCGCGAGTCGGCGAGCATCGTGCCCCACTCGGGCGTCGGCGGCTGGGCGCCGAGCCCGAGGAAGCCGAGTGCCGCCGCGTCGATGATGCCCGCGGAGAAGCTCAAGGTCGCCTGCACGATGAGCGGGGCGAGGCAATTCGGCAGCACGGTCATGAACATGAGTCTCGGCGTCGAGGCGCCGTTCACCCGCGAGGCGGTGACGTAGTCCTTGGCGAGCTCGCCGATGACGGCGGCGCGCGTGATGCGGACGAAGTACGGCAGATAGACGACGGCGACCGAGATCATCGCGTTGGTGAGGCCGGGGCCGAGAATCGCCACGATGACGATGGCGAGCAAGAGGCCCGGGATGGTCAGGATGACGTCCATGAGCCGCATGATGAGGATGCCGACGACACCCTGGAAGAAGCCGGCGGTGAGGCCGATCACGACGCCGAGCGTGAGCGAGATCAGCACCACGATGCTGCCGATGAGGAGCGAGTAGCGCGTGCCGTGCACGAGGCGCGAGAGCATGTCGCGGCCGATGGCATCGGTGCCGAGCGGGTAGGTGAGCGTGCCGCCCTCCTCCCAGAAGGGCGGCTTCAGGAAGGCGTCGTCGTGGGTCGCGATCGGCGAGTGCGGCGAGATCACGTCCGCGAAGACGGCGAGGAGCACGATGACAAAGAGCACGACGAGCCCGGCGACCGCACCTGGATTGTCGGAGAAATAGCTCCAGAATTCGCGGAGCGGGGTGGGCGGGGCGGCAGAGGTCTCGAGGATGAGCGGCTCGTTTTGGGCGGTCATGGCGCGGCTCACCGTCTGTGGCGGATGCGGGGGTTGATGAGGCCGTAGAGCAGGTCGACGCTCAGATTGACCATCATGATCACGCTGCCGATGAGGAGCACCCCGCCCTGGAGCACGGGATAGTCGCGCCGGTTGATCCCCTCGACCAGCCAATGGCCCACGCCCGGCCAGGAGAAGATGGTCTCGGTCAGAATGGCGCCGGCGAAGAGCGAGCCGACGTAGAGGCCGATCACCGTGATGACCGGGATGAGGGCGTTGCGCAAGGCGTGCACGCCCACCACGAAGAACGGCGAGAGCCCCTTGGCGCGCGCGGTGCGGATGTAGTCCTCGCCGAGCACCTCGAGCATGGAAGAGCGCGTCATGCGCGCGATCACCGCGAGCGGAATGGTGCCGAGTGCGATCATCGGCAGGATGAGGTGCGAGAGGGCGGACCGGAAGGCGCCCTCGTCGCCCGAGAGTGCTGAGTCGATGAGGAGAAAGCCGGTCACCGGCTCGATGTCGTACTCGACCGCGATGCGGCCCGAGACGGGCGTCCAGCCGAGCGTGTTGGAGAAGAGGATGATGAGGAGCAGGCCCCACCAGAAGATCGGCATCGAATAGCCGGTGAGCGACACCCCCATCACGCCGTGATCGAAGACGGAATTTCGCTTGACCGCGGCGACGATGCCCGCCGGCAGGCCGAGGACCACGGCGAACAGCATGGCTGAGAGCGAGAGCTCCACGGTCGCGGGAAAGAGCTGCCTGAACTCGTCGATGACCGGGGCATGCGTGATCAGCGAGAGGCCGAGATCGCCGCGCAGCACATGGCCCATGTAGACGAGGTACTGGAGGTAGAGCGGGCGGTCGAGGCCGTAATCGTGGAGCAGCTGGGCGTGGCGCGCGGCCGTGATCCCGCGCTCGCCGGCGAGAATCTCGAGCGGGTCGCCGGGGACGGCATGCACCAGTAGAAACGTGAGGAGCGTGATCCCGATGAAGGTCGGGATGACGAGGATCACGCGCGTGAAGACGAAGCGCAGCATGCGATGGCTATGCGGACTCCGGGAAGCCTCCGGCCTCGCGCAAATCCCCTCTCCCGCTTGCGGGGTCGAGCCGCAAAGCGGATCGACGAGGGACCCGCGGCCGCAAGGCCGTGGGAGGGTGAGGGACGGCGCCGACATCCGGCATTCCCTCACCCTTCCCATCCCTTCGGGATGGGCCCCTTCCCTCTCCCGCAAGCGGGAGAGGGG
>DATNIJ010000155.1:0-3918 GCA_035604475.1 Alphaproteobacteria bacterium | reverse complement strand
TGGTGGAAGCCGAGCCAGAGGCCGAAGCGGTCGGAGAGCGAAACCTTCTCCTCGACGGCCTCGGAGGGATTGATGGCGGTCGAGCGCTCGTTCTCGATCATGTCGCGCGGCATGAGGTGGCGCCGGTTCGAGGTGGCGTAGAGCACGACGTTCGCCGGCCGTCCCTCGACTCCCCCTTCGAGCACCGCCTTCAAGGACTTGTAGGTGGTGTCGGCGCCGTCGAAGGAGAGATCGTCGCAGAAAAGCACGAAGCGCCGCTTGCTGTCGCGCAGCTTGTCGAGCAGGCGGGGAAGGGAGGGGATGTCCTCGCGGTGGATCTCGACGAGGGCCAGCGCCTTGGGCCGCTCGCGATTGATGTGGGCATGGATCGCCTTGACGAGCGAGCTCTTGCCCATGCCGCGAGCCCCCCACAGCAGCGCATTGTTGGCCGGGAGCGCGTCGGCGAAGCGCCGCGTGTTGTCGAGCAGGATGTCGCGCTGGCGCGCGATGCCTTTGAGGAGATCGAGGTCGACGCGGTTGACCGCATCGATCGGGTCGAGCCAGTCCCCCTCGGCATGCCAGACGAAGGCATCCGCTTGATCGAGGTCGGGTGCCGCTGACGGCGGCGGGGCGAGGCGATCGAGCGCTGCCGCGATGCGTGCGAGCATTGTCTCGAGATCGGGGTCGGCCATGGTCGTCCACGTGCAATCTTGGGCGGCCGGCACCCTAAGCATCCGCCCGCCCCGCGTCAAACGGGAAAGCGGGGCAGCGAGGCTCCCGGCAGAAGACTGCCCGAATTGCGCCACTCACCCGTCGAAACCGGACAATGAACGAGCCCTATGGCGCCGCGCGTCCGAATGGCGTTTGCGCTCGGCGGTGCGAGCGGGTAAGGTTGCGCCCCGCGCGCAGCCGGGTCGTCGCACGTGAAAGGGGGAAGCGCTCATGTTCATGTCCACTGCCTATGCCCAGGCGGCTAGCGGCACGGCCGGGGGCGGCTTCGACCTCGTCCAGTTGGCGCCGCTCGTGCTCATTTTCGTCGTCTTCTATTTCCTCTTGATCCGGCCGCAGCAGAAGAAGGCGAAGGATCACCGCACGATGCTCTCGGCCTTGCGCCGAGGCGACCGCGTCGTCACCGGCGGGGGCATCATCGGCACCGTGTCCAAGGTGCAAGGCGATGAGGAGGCCGTCGTCGAGATTGCCGAGGGTGTCCGGGTGCGCGTCTTGCGCAGCACCATCCAATCGGTGCTCGGCAAGACGGAAGCGGCCCCCGAAAAGGAAAAAGGCGAGAAGGAGAAGGCCGAGGAGCATAAGAAATAGCCTCGGCGCGGTAGAGTGCCGGGCGGCCGGCATCATAGCCGTCCGTCGCGCGTTCCCGGCCCAGGGCAAGAGCGCTGCCGTCATGGATCTTACGCCGCTTATTCCGGCCAACAGGCAAGTGATCCAGGCCTATGGCGAGGGCCGCTTCCGCATCTCGAACGTCGTCCACCAGGGCTCGGTCATCGTGCTGCCCGAGCGGGCGCTCGCCTGGCCGGTTGACGCCCTTGCCGCCGTGACGCTCGCCAGCCTGGCATCCGTGCTCGCGGCCGAGCCGAAAGTGGAGCTCCTCCTGCTCGGCTGCGGCAGCAGGCCCGCACCGCTCAAGAGCGAGCTGCAGGCGAGCTTGCGCGTGCGGGGAATCGTGCTCGAGCTGATGGACACGGGGGCTGCCTGCCGCACCTACAATGTGCTGCTCGCGGAAGAGCGACGCGTGGCCGCGGCACTGATCGCGGTAGGCTAACGAGTCGTAGCGCGCTCGGGGCTCAGGCACGGGCAAGCGTGCGTTGGATGACGAGGCTCAGTATCCCGGCGAGCGCGATCGATCCCGCCATGGGCAAGGCGCTCGTACCGCTGATGGCACCCAGAAGCGCGCTCGCGAGCGCTCCGGTGAGGAACTGAAGCGTGCCGACGAGGGCGGATGCGCTGCCCGCACGGGTCGGGAAAAGCGAGAGGCAGCCGGCGACCGCATTGGCGCCCACGAAGCCGATGGTGGCGAGAAAAAAGAAGAGCGGGACGAGGAGGGCGATGAGCCCGCCCCATCCGGAGAGTGCCGAGAGGCCGAGGAGCGTGCCGGAGATCGCGGCGGCGAGCACGCCGAAGGCGAGCAGGCGATCGATGCCGAAGCGCATCACGATTCGGCCGTTGATGGCGGCCGTCACCAGGATGCCGAGCACGTTCGTCGCGAATATCAGCGCGAAGCGTTGCGGCGAGATGCCGTAGAGCGTGATGAGGACGAGCGGCGAGCCCGTGATGTAGGCGAACAAGCCGCCATAGACGCAGGCGCTGCTGAGGGCATAGCCGAGAAAGCGCCGATGCTTGAGCGGCGCGCCGTAGCCGAGGATGAGCGTCGCGACACCGCCGCGCGCCCGCCGCTCGAAGGGCAGCGTCTCGGGAAGGAGGGCGAGCGTCGCGGCGAAGATGAGGCCTGCAAATCCGACGAGCACCGCGAAGATCGCGCGCCAGCCGGCGTGGAGCAGGATCTGCGCGCCGAGGATCGGGGCCAGCACGGGGGCGACCCCCATGACGAGCACCATGAGCGAGAGGACGCGCGCGGCACGGTCCCGCTCGTAGAGGTCGCGCACGACAGCGCGCGCGATGACCGGGCCGGCGCAACCGCCGAGGGCCTGGACGAAGCGGCATGCGATCAGGGTATTGAGATCCCGCGCGAGCGCGCAGCCGAGACTCGCGAGCGCGAAGAGCACGAGGGCGGCAAGCAGCGGCGCGCGTCGGCCGAAGCGGTCGGAGAGAGGGCCGTAGATCAGCTGGCCGCCGCCGAAGCCGAGGAAGAACGCGCTGAGGGTGAGCTGCGCGCGCGCGGGCACGACGCCGAGGTCGGCTGCGATCGTCGGCAGCGCCGGCAGATACATGTCGATCGAGAGCGGACCGAAAGCCGTGAGCACGCTCAGGAGAAGGATGAGCACGCCCCCCCGGCGGCGGTGGTCGAAGGCGGTTGGGGGAGATACCGTCATTGGCGGGGCTATGGTCGGGTCGCGGATGCGCTCGAATTGAGCCGGCCGTCACAAGCCGGCTGCGCGAGGTGACTCGGCGTTCATGCCACATATCGCGGCAAAGCGATACAATCCTCACGCCATGCGCGTGCCACGAAAAGAGGAAGGGCGCACCCTTGTCTTCGCGAGCCCGCTCGTCTAGAGACGCTCGATCTTGAGCTCTACCGGCGAGAGAGCGCCGCCGGCTTGAGTGGGGGGCGCCGTGCGACCTGCCACCATCATTTTGTGCCTTCTTGACGCCGCGGCGTGGGCCGTCCTCGCCTGCACCTACTTCTTTTCCGGCTCCGATCCGGCGACCAAGGGTTTCGACATTGCCGCCGGCATGATCGTGACGGTGCTGTTTCTCATGACCGCCGTGCCCGCTCTCGTTTTTGCGTTGCTGCGCCGATTGCCGAAAACCGCGCTCGCCCTGGCACTTGCCTTCCCCGCCGCATTCGGTCTCCTCTTCCTCGCGGCGGTCCTGGTGCGCGGCTAAGGCCGCACGTCCGGCGAAATCGATCCGCGACGGGTGGTCCGAAAAGAGAAACGGGGCCGCGCGGCCCCGTTCCGAGAGCTGCCTCGGCACACCCTCAAGTCAGGTGCATGGCGCCCGCCATGCCGAAGAGCATGGGGATGGAGAGCATAGTATTGATGCGCGAGGCCATGCCGGCCATGCGCGCGGCGGCCTTCTTCTCGTCGGCGCTGGCCTCGACGATGCCGAGAATCTTCTTCTGGTTCGGCCAGATGATGAACCACACGTTGAACCACATGATGGTGCCGAGCCACATGCCGATGCCGATCACCAACGAACGCCAGGTGTGGTCGACGACGCCGAGGGTATAGCCCTGCCAGAGTTCGCCCTGCAGGATGGCCAATATCCAGCCCATTACGATCGTCGACATCGCCGCCCAGCGGA
>DATNIJ010000154.1:0-2818 GCA_035604475.1 Alphaproteobacteria bacterium | reverse complement strand
ACGGGTTCTTGCGCTCCGGGCGATTGAGCGTGATTCTCGCAACCTTGCCGTCGAGCGACCACAGGAAGTGCTTCGGCCGGTAGCTTGCGAAATCGATCCGGTTCCTGTCGTGACTGAGTGCCATGGCTCATCGACCTCCGTTGTGTGCGCAGTACTGCCCCTTGCTCAATCGACCATGGTGAGGCCGCCGCTGACGCTCAGCACCTGGCCCGTGATGTAGTCGGAGCGGGCGCTCATGAAGAAGAGAATGGCCTCGGCCACCTCCTCGGGCGTGCCGATGCGGCGGAAGGGGATGGCGCGGGTGAGGGCCTCCCTCATCTTCTCGGGCTGGCGCTGGAAGAGCGGAGTGTCGGTCGGCCCCGGCGAGACGCAGTTCACGTTGATGCGATAGCGCGCCGTCTCGCGGGCGAGCGACTTGGTGAAGGCGATGAGGCCGCCCTTGGCCGCGGCATAGACGGTCTCGCCCATGCTGCCGACGCGGCCGGCGTCGCTCGCGACATTGACGATCTTGCCGCGGCTCGCGGCCGCCATCGGCGGCAGCACGGCGCGGGTGAGACGCACGGCACCCATGAGGTTGATGGCGACGACCTTCTCCCACATCTCCGGCGGGTTCTCGAGGAAGGGCTGGATCTGGTCCCATCCCGCCGAATTGACGAGCCCATCCAAGCGGCCGCCGGCGCGCTCCTGCACCCCTGCTGCGAAGCGATCGATGGATTGGTGATCGGTCAAGTCGAGCCTCGCATACTCGGCCTTGAGCCCTGCCGCCTCGGCCGCCGCCGCCGCCTGCCGCCCGCCCGCCTCATCGATGTCGCCGATGAAGACGCGGGCCCCTTCGCGCGCCAGGAGGAGGGCCGTTGCCTTGCCGATGCCCGAAGCGGCACCGGTCACGATGACGCTCTTTTGTGCCATGTCCATGGATGTCGTCCTCTTTGGGGGGCCGGCTCATTTGGCCTTGCGCTCGAGAAAACGCGCCACGAGTGTGCGGGTCTCCTTGCTCTCGAGCAAGGCCGTACTGCCGCTGACCTCGAGCGCAAAGCCGTCGAGGGTGGAATCGCGAGCGGCCGCGATGCAGGGCTTCGCACGCGCGACCGCATGCGCCGGTACTTCGGCATAGCGCCTCGCGATCTCCGCGGCACGCTCGGCGAGCTCGGCGAGCGGAACGCTCCATTGCGCGAGCCCGAGCCGCTCCGCCTCACTACCGTCGACGGTCTCGGCACCGAGGATGAGGCGCGAGGCGACCGCGCGCCCGCAGAGCCGCGTCAGGCGTTGCGTGCCGCCGGCCGCGGGCAGGAGCCCGAGTGCCAGCTCTGGCAAGCCGACCCGCACTTCGCGCGCGACGATGCGCAAATCGCAGGCAAGCGCCAGCTCGAGCCCACCCCCCATCGCCGCCCCCCCGATCTCGGCGAGCGTCACGCGCGGGAGCGCCTCGATGCGCGCGAAGAGGCGCTGGTAGCCGCGGATCGATCGGCTGAGCTGAGCCGCGGCATCCGCTGCCGCGAAGCGCTCGCGCATGTCCTTGAGATCCGCACCCGCCGAGAACAGGCGCAAGGCGCTGCGCAGATGCAGCACGCTCCAATCGTCGCGCGCCTCGAGCTCGTCGAGCCGCCCATGGAAGAGCTTGGTCCATTCCTCGTTGAGGGCATTGGCCGGCGGCCGATCGAGCACGAGTGTCGCGATACGGTTGGCAACCTCGAGCCGGAACATGGCTAGCCCTCCTTGGCGTGTCGGGTGACGAGCGCCACCTTGCCCATGACGCGCCGCTCCGCGATCACCGCGAGCGCCTCCGCGATGCGCTCCAACGGATAGGTCTCCATCACCGGCGGGTGCAGCTTGCCCTCCGCGACCAGGCGGAACAAGAGCGCCTGCGCGTCGGCGACGCGCTTGGGCTCGCGCTCGCGATAGTCGCTCCAGTGGAGGCCCGTGACGCTGATGTGCTTGACCAGGATGTAATTGGCGCGGACGGAGGGCATCTCCCCGGACGTGAAGCCGACGACGATCATCCTTCCGCCCCAGGCGAGCGTCCGCAGGCTCGCCTCGAAGACGACACCGCCCACGGGATCGATGACCACGTCGGCGCCGTGTCCGCGGGTGATCTCGCGGACGCGCGCCCTGAGCGCGTTCATGAGATCCGCTTCCGAGAGGTCGACCACGGCATCGGCGCCGTGCGCTTCCACGAAGGCCGCCTTCGTCATCGTCGCGAGGCCCGCGATCGCGCGGCCGCCGAGCGCCTTGGCGAGCTCCACCGCCGCGATGCCGACCCCACCCGCCGCACCGTTCACCAGCACCCACTCCCCGGGTGCAAGCCGCGCGCGATCGGTCAAGGCAAAATAGGCGGTCAAATAGGCAAGGCCCATCGCCGCGGCCACCACCATGGGGATCGTGGGCGGGATGGGATAGCACTGTGCTGCGGGAACCAGGACCTCCTCGGCGAAGGCGCCCACCTCGAGCTGGGCCGCCACCCGGTCGCCGGGCCGCAGCCCCGCCACCCCGTCCCCGACCGCGCGCACGATCCCGGCGAGCTCCTTGCCGGGCACGAAGGGCAAGGGATGCAGATTATGGTAGGTGCCGGCGATCACCATGAGGTCGGGATAGTTGACCCCCATGGCGTGCGCCTCGACCAGCACCTGGCCGGGTCCGGGGTGCCGGCTTGCCACCTCCCTCAGCATCAGCTCCTCGGGCCGCCCGAACCGCTCGACGAAGACCGCGCGCATGCCGAGGCCCAACTCCCTCAATGGCCGGTCAGCGCGCGGCTGATCACGATGCGCTGGATATCGCTGGTGCCCTCGTAGATCTGGGCGCCGCGCACGGCGCGGTAGAT
>DATNIJ010000153.1:0-16303 GCA_035604475.1 Alphaproteobacteria bacterium | reverse complement strand
CCCGTCGCCCTTGCGCGTGTCGGCGATGCGCACCACGCTGCCTCCGGCGAGCGTGAGTGTGCCGCTGTCGCCGGGCTGGCCGCCGCCCATGACGTAGAAGACGGTGCGGTCGAGCTGAATGCCGCGCGGGTCGACCGCGGTAACGACCGCCTCGCAGCGCTTGAGATAATGGTCGGTGCGGAACAATTCCTCGGTCACGATCTCCCTCCCTTCTCCTCGCCCTCGCCGCCGCTCAAGATCGGCGCATAGACCGCGCGGTCGACGTTGCCGCCCGAGAGCACGAGGCCGACGCGCTTCCCCGCCATCTGCCGGCACTCCTTCAAGAGGGCCGCGAGCGGGACGGCACCCGCACCCTCGGCAACGTTGTGGGTATCGGTGAAATAATGCCGCATGGCCGCCGCGATCTCCACCTCGCTCACCGCGACGATGCGCTCGGCCCCGCGGTTGATGACGGCGACCGCTTCCGCGTCGGGCACGCGGCAGGCGACCCCGTCCGCGATGGTGTCGGCCGAGTTGGTCGAGACCGGCTTGCCCGCGGCAAAGGAGAGCGCGTAGGCGGGGGCCGCCTCGGCGACCACGCCCACGACCTTGGTCTTGAGCCCGAGCGCATCGCGCGCCGCGATCATGCCGCTGATACCCGAGCCGAGCCCGATCGGCACATAGACCGTGTCGAGCCCTGCAACCGCGCGCAGGAGCTCGAGGCTGTAGCTCGCCACCCCTTGGATGAGGAGCGGATGGTAGGAGCGCAGCATGTGAAGCCCGCGCGTCCCGGCGAGCTCGGCCGCGTGCTCGTAGGCGGCCTGGAAGTCGTGGCCGTGCTCGACGAGCTCGACGCCGAGCGAGCGCATGGCGCGGTTCTTCTCGACGCTGTTGCCGTGGGGCACCACGACCACGGCGGCGAGCCCAGCGCGCCGTGCCGCGAATCCCACGCTTTGCCCGTGATTGCCGCGCGTGGCGGTGACCACGCCCGAAAGGCCCGGCTCTTGGCGCTTGAGTGCCTCCATATAGACGATGCCGCCGCGCAGCTTGAAGGCGCCGATGGGCGTGTGGTTCTCGTGCTTGACCCAGACTTCAGCACCGGCGCGCTCCGAGAGGAGCGGCCAGCAGATCTGCGGAGTCGGCGGCATCACGCCATGGACGAGTGCGGCCGCGGTCTCGAGTTGGCTCAGGGTGAACATCTGCGTCTTTCCTTGCTCCATTATCCGGTCCCTCTCCTCCGCGCGCCAATCCCCCCGTCCGGCACCCTCAACGCCGCTGCGCGAGCCAGATGCCGCCCAGGATCACGAGGCCCGCAAGGGCGAGCGGCAAGGTCAGTCTCTCGCCCAAGATGAGGACGGCAAGCAAGACGCTGCCCACGGGCAAGGCGAACTGCGCAGCACCGATGCGCGCGATCCCCCCGCGCGCCAGCGCCCAATACCAGGCGATGTAGCCGATGATCGAGGAGAAGAGGGCAAGATAGGCAAGTGCCGCCCAGACGGTCAGCGTGGCCTCGCCCCACGCGGCATCCCGCCCCCAGATGGCAAGCGGGATGAGCATGACGATCCCGCCCACGAGATTGCCCCAAAAAGTGGTGGCCCAGCTGCCGATGCGTAGGGAGAGCTTGCTGCCGGCGACATAGCCGGCCGAGGCGGAGAGGCCGCCCGCGAGGATCATGAGATCGCCCCAGAAGCTGCCGGCGCCGCTGAAGCCCAACCGCAGCCCGATGAGTGCGAACTCGCCCGCGAGTGCCACGGCACAGCCGAGCAGCCAAAGTGCCCCCGGAAAACGCCGCTCGACGAGGGCTGCGATCGAGCCCGTGAAGATCGGCTGCGCCACGAGGATGAGGGCTGCGTGCGAAGCGCTCGTGTAGCGCAGGCCGATGGCGAAAATGATGGGAAAGACCACGAAGCCGCAAAGCGCGCTCGCCATGAGAAGAAGGGCGTCGCTGAGCGCGCGCGGATAGGGCAGGCGGGCGAAGGCCACGAGCGGCACTACGGCGAGCCCGGCAAGGGCGCTGCGGAGCACGCCGACCAGGAGCGGGTCGAAGGCGTTGACCGCGACCTTGGTGACGACCGGCGTGCCGGTCCACACCACGACCGCAAAAGCCGCCGCACCATAGACCGCGAGGTGCGGTACCGCGGCGGCTTTGGCCATGGCGGAAGCGGATTGCGTCACCTCGACCTCCCCGTCCCTCATCTCCGGCGTGCGATCATTCCCAAGGCCGGGAATTCCGCAAAATTGTCATCATTGTTCCAAAATACTTGACAGCAATACCGAGTCAATTGCCATATTGTCACCATGACAATTTGGCTCCCCCGCCTGGAGGGACGCGCCGGGCCCCGCTACGTGGCGATCGCCGAGGCGCTGCGCGAGGACGTGGCCGCCGGCCGGCTCGAGCCCGGCGCGCGGCTGCCGCCGCAGCGCGCGCTTGCCTTTCGCCTCGGCGTCACGCTCGGCACGGTCTCGCGCGCCTATCTCGAGGCGGAGCGGCGCGGCCTCGTGCGCGGGGAGGTGGGGCGCGGCACCTTCGTGTGCTCGCGCATGGCGGAGGAAGGCCTCGCCCTCCAGCGCGAGGAGCCGGGTATAGTCGACCTCTCGCTCAATCGCCCCACGCTCGGCGGCATCTCGAGCGAGCTCGCGGCAACGCTCGCCCAGCTCTCGCGCCGCAACGATCTCTCGCCGCTGCTCGCCTACCAGAGCGAGCTCGGAATAGCAGGCCACCGCGAGGCGGCCGTCGAGTGGCTCGCCCGCACCGGGGTGGAGGCCGCGGTCGAGCGCGTCGCCATCACCTGCGGCGCGCAGCACGGTCTCGAGGTCTCGCTCGCGGCCGCGACCCAGCCGGGCGACACCCTCCTCGTCGAGACGCTGACCTTTCCCGGCATTAAGCCGCTCGCGGCACGGTTCGGCGTGACGCTCAAGGCGCTGGCGAGCGACCGCGAAGGGCTCTTGCCCGACGCACTCGAGGCCGCCTGCCGCGACGGCCGGCCGGCGGCACTCTTCACCATGCCGACGCTGCACAATCCGACGACCGCAACGCTTTCCGGCGCGCGGCGACACGCCGTCGTGGAGACCGCGCGGCGTCACGATCTCACCATCATCGAGGACGACATCTACGGCTTTCTCGTCGGGGATGCTCCGGCACCGCTCGCAGCCCTTGCGCCCGAGCGCGTCCTCTATGTGACGAGCCTCTCCAAGAGCATGGCGGCGGGCCTGCGGCTCGGCTATGTCGCCTGCCCGGAGGCCCTTCTTGGGCGACTCGCGGCGGCCGTGCGCTCGACCGTGTGGATGGCGCCCCCGCTCATGGCCGAGATCGGCGCGCGCTGGATCCGCGACGGCACCGGCATGCGCCTGGCAAGCGCGCGACGCGAGGAGACGAAGCGGCGCCAGGCGCTGGCAATGCGCCATCTCGCGGGCCAAGACATCGAAACCCACCCGGCGAGCTTCCACCTCTGGCTCCATCTGCCGGAGCCGTGGCGCTGGAGCGACTTCGTCGCCGCCGCCGAGGCGCGTGGCGTGCGCTTAACACCCCCCGATCTCTTCGTGACGGGACGCGGCAGTGCCCCGCATGCGGTGCGCCTGTGCCTCACCGCGGTCGAGAGCGAGGCCCGGCTCGAGAGCGCGCTCGAGAAGCTGGCGGGGCTCCTCGCCTCCGCACCCGAGCCCCGCCTCTCCGTGGTCTAGGCGCTCACGGCAAATTGCCGCGCACGGAGGCGGGGTGGCCCGGCAGCTTGAGCGTCTTGCCCGTGTTGATGACCTTCGAGCCCTCGACCTTGAGGACCGAGAGGTCGCTGTCGAGGTAGTTACCGACATAGAGATAGCGGCCGTCCGGGCTGAAAGCGGCACCCTCGGCAAGGGCGCCCACCTCGACGTCCGCCGTCTTGCGCACCTTCTTGCCGTTGATGCTGAGCACGCTGACCGTCGCTTTGGGCTTATGGTACCAGGCGTTGACGGGCCCGGCGCCGCTGCCGTTCAAGTTGATGGCGACGGCAAGCCGGCCGTTCGGGCTGAAGACGAGTCCTTCGGGTGCTACGCCGACGGTGACATAGTCGATGACTCTCGGCGGAGTTGCCGTCATGTCGATGACTGCGACGGAGTCGTCCCCGCCGTCAGCCGCACCGCCGTTGCCCTGATTGCCGGCAAGGGCGATGTCGCCCTTGGGCGAGATCTGCACGTTGTACGGCCACACGCCGACCGACATGTCGTAGTTGTGGTAGCTCACCTTCTCGCCGTCGATGTCGAGCACCGCGATCTTGCTGACCGTGTACTTGGCGGCGAGCGCGTGCTTGCCGTCGGGCGCGATCGCCACGGCCGCGACAGAGTCGCCCATCGGCACCGTGCCCACGACCTTGACCTCCTTGCCCTTGAGCGAGAGCACGCTGATCGAGTTGTCGGCGCGGTTGGCGACGAGGGCCAAATCGCCCTTCTTGCTGATGGCGAGGCCGGAGGGCTGCTTGCCGACCTCGATGGTCGCAAGGAGGGCCGGCGGATTGGCCTTGAGATCGATGGTGAAGAGCTGCGTCGTCGGCACGTTCTTGAGCCCGCCCGAGCCGTCCGGCTGCACGTCGAGCGAGTTGGCGAGAAGTGCGAGCGAGCCGTCGGGGGTGATCTGCAGATTGACGGGCGGGCCCACCACCGAGTTCTCGAGCTTGAGGCTGGTGATGATCTTGGGCGCGAGGCGGTCCTTGATGTCGACGACCGAGAGCGTGTCGTTCCCGGCGGGGTGCAGCACAGCCTTGCCGGCGTCGTCCCACAGGAGCTTCTCGTCGTTGCCGACGATGATCACCTGGGCGTCGGCCGAGAACGCGAGCGCTCCCCACAGCGTGGCCGTGAGTGCGGCGCCCAGCAGACGGCGCGTGTCTTTGCGAGCCATCGTGAAAATCCTCCCTTGCCGCGTTATTTCGGCCCCTTTCGGGCCTCTTGTTCGACGGCCCCAAGACTAACAGGCTTCGGCAAGCGGCGCCAATCCATACCGCGCTTTTCGCGCAATGCCGGTGCTGCCCACAACCGTCTCGGCCGCCGCTAGTTGCCGTCGAACGGGCGCACCGTGTGCGCGTGGTTGAGCGGCCCCCGGCCGTGGCCGAAGCCGGGGGCGGTGCGGATCGCTTCCTGGAGATAGGCGCGCGCGCGGGCGACCGCGTCCGCGAGCGAGAGCCCTTGCGCCAGGCCCGTGGCGATGGCCGAGGCAAGCGTGCAGCCCGTGCCGTGCGTGTTCCGGGTCTCGAGCCGCGGGTATTCGAAGGCTCTGGTGCCCTCGGCACTCACCAAGAGGTCGACGACGCTCGAGCCCGCGAGGTGGCCGCCCTTCAAGAGGACCGCCCGGCAGCCGAGTGCGAGCAGCCTGCGCGCACCTTCCGCCATCGCCTCGCGGCTCTCGATGCGGGCTCCAGAGAGCGCCTCGGCTTCGGGGATATTCGGCGTCACCAGCGTGGCGAGCGGAAAGAGCCGCCGCTTGAGCGTGGCGACGGCGTTCTCCTCGAGCAGCCGTCCGCCGCCCGTCGCCACCATGACCGGATCCACGACGAGCGGCAGCCGCGGCACCTTCGCCGCGAGCACGTCGGCGACCGCGTTGATCATGGCGTCGTTTACCAGCATGCCGCTCTTGGCCGCATCGGCGCCGAGGTCGTCGAGCACCAAGGCCATCTGCCGCGCCACGAAGGCGGGCTCCGTCGGGAGCACGCCATGGACGCCGCGCGTGTCCTGGGCGGTGAGTGCCGTCGTCGCGGTCATCGCATAGCCGCCGAGTGCGGTCACCGTCTTGATGTCGGCCTCGATGCCGGCGCCGCCGCCGGAATCCGATCCTGCGATGATGAGGACCCTGCCCTTCACGGCCGCGGCGCTAGCCGGCCGACTGCTCGATCGCGCGCACCACTTCGTCGACCGCACGGCCGACGAGGGTATCGTCCTCGCCCTCGGCCATGACGCGGATGACCGGCTCGGTGCCGGATTTGCGGATGAGGAGGCGCCCCTTGAGGCCGAGCATGGCTTCCGCCTCGCGGATCGCCGCCTTGACGCTCGCGCGCTCGAGCGGTGCCCCGCCGTTGAAGTGCACGTTGCGCAAGAGCTGCGGCAGCGGCTCGAAGAGATGCACCGCCTCGCTCGCCGGCCGGCTGCCCTCGCTCAGGGCCGCGAGCACCTGGAGGGCCGAGATGAGCCCGTCGCCGGTCGTCGTATAGTCGGAAAGAATGATGTGCCCTGACTGCTCGCCGCCCACGTTGTAGCCGCCGATGCGCATGGTCTCGAGCACGTAGCGGTCGCCCACCTGCGTGCGCACGAGCTTGAGACCGAGGCTTGCCAAGCAGCGCTCGAGGCCGAGGTTCGACATCACGGTGGCGACAACGCCGCCGCCGCGGAGCTGGCCCGAGGCGTGCCACGTGCGCGCGACGAGCGCCATCAGCTGATCGCCGCCGAGCTTGGCGCCGCGCTCGTCGACCATGACGACGCGGTCCCCGTCGCCGTCGAGCGCGATCCCGACATCGGCCTTCTCCTTGAGCACCCGTTCCTGGAGTGCCGCGGTATTGGTGGCGCCGAACCCCTTGTTGATGTTGAGGCCGTCGGGCTCGACGCCGATCGCCACCACCTCCGCCCCGAGCTCGAAAAGCACCGCCGGTGCGGCGCGATAGGCAGCGCCGTGGGCGCAGTCGATGACGATCTTGCGGCCGTCGAGCCGCCGGCCGCGCGGAAAGCTCGCCTTGACGAACTCGATGTAGCGGCCGAGGGCGTCGTCGAGACGGGTGGCGCGGCCGAGCTTGTCGCTGGCGACGCGCGAGGCGCCCGTGCCGTTGCCGATGCGGCGCTCGATGTCGAGCTCGGCCTCGTCGGAAAGCTTGTAGCCGTCGGGACCGAAGAGCTTGATGCCGTTGTCCTGATAGAGGTTGTGCGAGGCGGAGATGACGACGCCCAAATCGGCGCGCAGCGAGCGCGTGAGCATGGCGACGGCAGGGGTCGGCAGCGGGCCGAGCAGCACCACGTCCATGCCGACGGAGATGAAGCCCGCGGTCAGCGCCGGCTCGATGAGATAACCCGAGAGCCGGGTGTCCTTGCCGATCACGACGCGGTGGCGATGGGGCCCGCGGGTAAAGCGCTCGCCCGCAGCCATCGCGACCTTGAGCGCCGTCTCGGCGGTCATCGGCTCCGCATTGGCCTCCCCACGGATGCCGTCGGTACCAAAGAGCTTGCGCGTCACCTGCTTTCCTCCGGGGCTTTCGGCCACCTTATAGCAGAAGTGCCGAGCCGATACAGCAGAGCGCCACTTGGTCAGTTTCACCCCATCCTTCGAGACGCCGCCTACGGCGGCTCCTCAGGATGAGGTGAAACCCTAGACACGGAGTCCTCATCCTGAGGAGCGTCGCGCATGCGACGCGTCTCGAAGGATGAGGATTCGGCCAAACATGAACCACTACCTAGCAACGCAGCCCGCTTACGGCGATGACGCCCGGAAGGGGCGCGCACGCTCCCTCGGCAGCCGCCGATATGCTACTCTCCCCCTATGCCTGCCGGAGTCGTCCCGATGAAAGCCTCCTTCGAGTTGCTCGCCGCCTACAACGCCTGGGTCAATGAGCGGCTCTTTGCGGCCGCCGCCAAAATCCCCGATCAGGACTACCGCGCCGATCACGGCGTCTTCTTCCATTCCCTGCATGGAACGCTCAATCATCTGCTCTTGGGCGACCGCATTTGGATGCACCGCTTCACCGGCGAGGGCGACGAGCCCACGGCCCTCGATGCCATTCTTTACGACGATCTCGCAGCCCTCCACCGAGCCCGGCGCGCCGAAGACGCCCGTATCGTCTCCTACATCGCGTCGCTCAGCGAGACGGAGCTTGCCGGCACGATCCGCTATCGCTCGACCCGCAGCCCGGCGGAGATCGAGCAATTCTTAGCCCCTCTTCTGCTGCATTTCTTCAATCACCAGACCCATCACCGCGGGCAGGCGCACGCCATCTTGACCAAGCTTACCGGCGAAGCGCCGTCTTTCGATCTCCTGATTTTCCAGCGCGAGACCGGCATCAGCCTTCTCAAGGGACAAGGTGGGGAGTTTACTGCACCCGAGCGGCGGCCGGCGCGCTGCAAATCATGATCGTAAGAACTCTGGCGGAAATCGTCGGCGATGCCGAGCGCCACGCCCGAGGCCCAGGCTGGGAAAGCCGCCGCATCATTCTCAAGCGCGACGGCATGGGACATTCGCTCCACGACACCGTCGTCAAAGAGGGGACCGAGCTGCATTTGCGGTACAAACATCATTTCGAGACCAACTACTGCATCTCCGGCGAGGGCGAGGTAGTGGACGTGAAGAGCGGGCAGGTGCACAAGATCGTCGCTGGCACGCTCTATGCACTCGACCAACACGACGAGCACCTGGTGCGCGCCATCCGTGGGGATTTGCGGCTCATCTGCGTCTTCACCCCACCGTTGAGCGGCCGCGAAACGCATCGCGAGGACGGCAGCTATCCTCCCGACGTCGACGACGGTGGTGACGGTTAAATGGTCTAATGCCGTCGCATTATATTAGCTGCCGGAAAGTGTTACAGTTTTGCCCTGTCGGCAGAATCATGGTCATGCCTGCGGCGGCCGCCGGGAAGGAAATTATTTGCCACTAGCGTAAGTTCATGATATGTTCTAAATTAGGTTTCGACAGGTTGGACCGAGGAGAGGGTGCAGATGGGGCTTGGACGCCGGACCTCCGCTCGCTGCCTGCCCGGAAATTCGCTCGAGTCCTTTGGGCGCATCAATCATGAGATCGCCCGATCGATCACGGCGCGAGTGAGCGAAGGGAACGGATTAGCATTTGCGCACAGCTTTACCTTCGCCATTGTCGCCCAATGTTGGCGTTCTCGGCGCCTTGATCGTCCTCTCGCTCTGCTTCCGGAGACCGTCGAGAGGGCTATCCTTACTTCCGAGGCTGCGGACGTAGCCGAGCGACTCGGAATCGCGATCGCCGCGCTGGACGCACGCAGCGTAACCCACATTGTAGGCACGGTTTACACGACCGCCCTGCCGGACGCCTACCGTGGCAAGCACGGAATTTTTTACACTCCGCCAGAGCTAGTTGAACATCTTTTGACGATGGCGGAGGAGGCGGGGATCGATTGGAGAAAGGCCCGAGTGCTGGATCCCGCCTGCGGGTGCGGCGCCTTTCTCGTGCCGATCGCCACACGAATTGCGACTTCTTTGCAAGGAACGGACCCAAGATTCGTCCTACAACATATCGGTGCGCGCTTGCGGGGCTACGACATCGATCCATTCGGCGGCTGGCTCGCACAGGCGATGCTGGAGATCGCGCTCGCTAGTCTGACGGTGGAAACCGTTGGTGCGCTTCCGAGAATTGTCAAAATACGCGACAGCCTGGATATCTCGGCAAGCGATAGGGAAGCCTATGATCTGGTGGTGGGTAATCCGCCGTTCGGGCGCGTATCGCTTCCAGCGGAACGTCGGGCGCTCTTCGCACGGAGCGTCTATGGGCACGCCAATCTTTACGGGCTTTTTACCGACGCGGCGCTTCATTGGGCCAAGAGAGGAGGCGTAATCGGCTACGTCACGCCCACCTCCATGCTTTCAGGGCTCTATTACAAAGCCCTGCGCAGCCTGCTTTCAACCGAGGCGCCCCCGCAGGCCATCGATTTCGTCGTCCAGAGGGAGGGGGTATTCGCCGATGTTCTCCAAGAGACGATGTTGACCACTTATAGGCGCGGTGGGAGCGACGGAGGCAGTACCGTCGGCTTCCTCTCCGTCGGCGCGAATGGGCAGGTAACCCGCCGGAAAGCAGGGACGATCGTGCCGCCAAGCCGCGCCGAGGCGCCTTGGCTCCTACCGCGCTCAGCAGAGCAGAGGGCATTGACGAGGCGGCTTCGTTGGATGCCCCATCGGCTCGCAGATTACGGATACCGCGTCTCGACCGGCCCGCTTGTTTGGAATCGCTTCAAGGCGCAATTTCGCGACCAGCCGATGGTTGGATGCCTTCCGGTCATTTGGGCCGAGTCCGTGTCCAGCGACGGCCGATTTGTCTGGCGAAGCGAGAAACGCAATCATGCGCCTTGGTTTGCGCTGGATCTCCCAAAGGACGATTGGCTCGTCGTGGAGCAGCCGTGCGTTCTCGTGCAACGGACGACTGCAAAAGAACAGGCGCGTCGGCTAATCGCTGCAGAATTGCCTCGAAATTTCATACGCCAACATAAGGGCGTTACGATCGAGAACCATTTGAACATGGTGTATACTGCCGTCCCAAGACCCGAAGTTCCGACAGCAGTGATCGCAGCTCTGCTAAAGAGCGCTGCGGTTGATACGGCTTTTCGTTGCATCAACGGCTCTGTTGCCGTTTCCGCCTTCGAACTCGAGGAGCTGCCGCTGCCAGGGCCACCCGTAATGTCGAAGCTGCGCAAGCTTGTGTTGTCGGGCGCACCGGTGGAAAAAATCGAACGTGAGATCGCCAAAGCGTATCGGATCAGCGATGCTACCTGCGCTGATTGACATCGCAGAGATCCAGCGACGTTTGCAACTTATCTTTCCAGAGGGAATGCCGCAGCGTGGCTATTTCACACGCGAAATGGCGGCGCGTACCGTGTTCGTTATGCTCTACATCGGTGCGATCGAAGGCAGCGGAATCTGGATGGCACCGAAGCATGTCTACAAGATGGGGGAAAGTCAGTCGCGGCGGCGAACTGACGTAAATCGCCGATCTTACGCGACGGCCGTGGAAAAGCCCGGCTTTGCCGCGCGAAGGGACAGGTGGTTCCAAGACACCACGCGCGAGCCGATCCGCGACGAGACGCTGCGTGACGGGTTGGTAAGGGTAGGCGCAGTGGTGACGCGCGCGGGGGTGCCCACGACGTCTTCGAAAGGGCGTTACGCATTGCAGGCTGGAGCCGCATCGCTCTTCGATCCTGGGTTGCACGGCCGGGCCCTTGATGCGGTCATCGCAGCATGGCAGGAACGCCATCTCTCGGCCGGAGGACTGGCACGCATCCGCCTCCAGCAGCGTTCTGCAACGGCTGCGCAATCGAGGGTTTTGGTGACGCTGCCGAACGGCGAAACACGGCAAATGGAACCGGGTCCGTCGTCGATTATCACCAAGTCTGTAGTCGAGAGGTTCGCGCCTCGATTTCTCAGGATTCCAGCAGTGCTGTGGATATCCGAAAGCGGCAACAAGGTCATTCAACGCGATGATGCACTCGCGAAAGAAGTCGGCCTCAAAATCGAAAGCGACAAGCTGCTTCCGGACACAATCCTCGTCGATTTGGCGCCAAAGGAACCCCTTATTGTATTTGTCGAGGCTGTTGCGAGTGCCGGGGAGATTACCGAGGCAAGGCGAAGCGCGCTTCTCGAGCTCATGACCAAGGCGGGTTTCAAGGTCAACCAGGTTGCGTTCGTGACGGCATTTCAGGATCGTGGCCACCCCGGCTTCAAAAGAGCCGTGCCGAATCTTGCGTGGGGATCGTTCGCTTGGTGCCTGAGTGAGCCGGAGCATCTAATTGCGCTCGACGGCACGGTGCCGGGAGGGGCTCGCGTACTGAGCAATTTCGGCGGTAAATGATGGGCGACCGCAACGGCGTGCAAGCAACGGCCGGTGGCTGCTAGTAGCTCCCCCTCAACGCCCGCCAAAGATTGACGGCCTGCAGCGTTTCCGCGACATCGTGCACGCGCAGGAGCTGCACGCCCTGGTCGAGCGCTGAAAGCGCCGCCGCGAGCGAGGCGCCGAGCCGCGCCTTGGGGGGGACCGACGCTTTCGAGGCGCCGATCAGGAGCTTGCGCGAGGCGCCGATCAGGACCGCGCAGCCGAGCCCGTGGAAGAGCGCCACCCGCTCGAGGATCTGCACATTGTGGGCGGTCGTCTTGCCGAAGCCGAGGCCGGGATCGACGGCGATCGACGCGCGCGGGATGCCGGCGGCGACGGCGGCCTCCACGCGCGCGGCAAGTGCCTCGTAGACGTCGAGCGGGGCGAAGTCGTAGTGCGGCGCACGGTTCATCGTGGCGGGCTCGCCCTGCATGTGCATGAGCACGACCGCGGCCTTGCGCGCGGCCGCGAGCGGCAGGCTCAAGGGATCTCCCGCCAGCGCGGTCACATCGTTGATGATGCGAGCGCCCGAGTCGAGGGCCGCCCGCATCACCGCGGCGTGACGGCTGTCGATCGAGAGGCGGGTGCCGAGGCCGGCGCCCGCAAGGCCTTCGAGCACTGGCCCGACGCGGCGGAGCTCCTCCTCGACCGCGACGGCAACGGCACCCGGCCGGGTCGACTCGCCGCCCACGTCGACGATGTCGGCCCCCGCTTCGGCGAGGCCCAGGCCATGGGCCACCGCACGCTCGGCGGCGACATGATCGCCGCCCTCGGAGAAGCTGTCGGGAGTCGCATTCACGATGCCCATGAGGCGCGGGCGATCGAGCGAAAGCCCGGCAAAGTCGGCGCGGGGTGCTGCGAGGAGTGCTACGAGTTCCGCGACTCGCGCCGCAACGAGAGCGCCCGCGCGGCGCGCCCACGACTCAAGCTCGGCGAGGGAGGCGAAGGTGCTCTCCGTGCGCCCGGCAGCGCGAGCGAGCACTTCGCAGCGCGTGAAGGCGAGGGGGCCGCCGGCGAGCGGCCGCGCCGCACCTGCCGCCAAGGCCGCGCGTGCCTCGGCGCCATGAAGGAGGCCGGCCGGGCAAAGGTAGAGCCGTTCCGCGGCTCCCGCCGACAAGGCAAAGCCCCGGTCGAGGCCGGGGCTTCGCACGAGCGCGGCTTTGTCTTTCCCGTCAGGCACCCGGCTGGGGCTCCGGCTCCATGCTCCCACCCCCTTTCGCCTCGCGCTGGCCGACCGGCTTGCTGGTCGGCACCGAGGTGCGCGGCTTGGGCGGCTCGGGCTGGGTATCTTTGTCCGGGCGCACGATGGGATTGCCCTTGAGGAGCGACTGGATCTCGTCGCCCGAGAGCGTCTCGTACTCGAGCAGGCCCTTGGCGAGCCGATGCAGCTCCTCGGTACGGTCGCCCAAGATGCGCCGGGCCCTCGCCTCGCCTTCCTCGACGACGCGGCGGATCTCCTCGTCGATGATCTTGGCGGTCGCCTCGGAGACGTTCTTGCGCTGCGTCACCGAGTGGCCGAGGAAGACCTCCTGCTCGTTCTCGGAGTAGCGCAGCGGCCCGAGCACGTCGCTGAAGCCGAACTCGGTCACCATGCGGCGCGCCAGCTCGGTTGCCTGGCGGATGTCGTCGCCGGCCCCGGTCGTCACGTTGTCCTTGCCGTAGATGAGCTCCTCGGCGACCCTGCCGCCGAACATCATGGCGATCTTGGCCTCGAGCTCGCGCTTGGCGAAGCCGTAACGGTCGCGCTCCGGCAGCGACATGGTGATGCCGAGCGCCCGGCCGCGCGGAATGATCGTGACCTTGTGCAGCGGATCGTGGCCCGGCGAATAGAGGGCTACGAGCGCATGGCCCGCCTCGTGGTAGGCGGTCGTCTCCTTCTCCTTGTCGGTCATCACCATGGAGCGGCGCTCAGCACCCATCAGGACCTTGTCCTTGGCGTTCTCGAGCTCGCTCATGGTGACGAGGCGCTTGCCGCGGCGGGCGGCGATGAGGGCCGCCTCGTTCACGAGGTTGGCGAGGTCGGCCCCCGAGAAGCCCGGGGTGCCGCGCGCGATGATCTTGGCATCGACGTCGGGTGCGGTCGGCACCTTGCGCAAATGCACCTTGAGGATCTTCTCGCGCCCCAGGATATCCGGGTTGGGCACGACGACCTGACGGTCGAAGCGGCCGGGGCGAAGCAACGCCGGATCGAGCACGTCGGGCCGGTTGGTGGCCGCGATCAGGATGACGCCTTCGTTCGTCTCGAAGCCGTCCATCTCGACGAGGAGCTGGTTGAGCGTCTGCTCGCGCTCGTCATTGCCGCCGCCGAGGCCCGCACCCCGATGGCGTCCCACCGCGTCGATCTCGTCGATGAAGATGATGCAGGGCGCGTGTTTCTTGGCCTGCTCGAACATGTCCCGCACGCGGCTGGCACCCACGCCCACGAACATCTCGACGAAATCCGAGCCGGAAATCGTGAAGAACGGCACGTTGGCCTCGCCGGCGATCGCGCGCGCAAGCAACGTCTTGCCGGTTCCGGGGGGTCCGACGAGGAGACAGCCCTTCGGGATTTTGCCGCCGAGGCGCTGGAACTTCTGCGGGTCCTTGAGGAACTCGACGATCTCCTCGAGCTCCTGCTTCGCCTCGTCGATGCCGGCCACGTCGTCGAAGGTCACGCGCCCGGCCTTCTCCGTCAACAGCCGCGCGCGCGACTTGCCGAAGCCCATGGCACGGCCGCCGCCCGACTGCATCTGGCGCATGAAGAACACCCACACCCCGATCAGCACCAGGAAGGGGAACCAGGAGACCAGGATGCCGAAGAGCGAGGGCACGTTCTCGTCCTCCGGCATGGCGCGCACGCGCACGTTGTGGTCGGTCAGCCGGCTCACCAGGTTGGTATCGTTCGGCGCATAGGTCGAGAAGCTGCGGCCGTCGGAGAGCTGGCCGAGGATGTTGTGGCCCTGGATGGTGACCTCGCGCACCTCGTTCTGGTTCACGTGCGCGATGAAGTCGGAATAGGCCATTTGGGTCTGGGCCTGCCGATTCGACGAGCCTTGGAACAGGTTGAAGAGCGCCACCAGAAGAAGGCCGATGACGACCCAGAGGAAGATGTTCTTACCGAAGTTGTTCAACGCACGCCTTCCGATCCCCACTCAAATCCACCGCGGCGGTCGTCTCCGCCGCCGGCCGGACCGCTCAACCGCCCCATGCTCCTCGAAGAAATTTAAATAATGCGTGCCGTTCGTTAAGCAACCGTGCCCGCAACGCTTGCCAGCGGGTGCTGCGGCTGAAAGATCAAATTGCGAACGTAGACGCTAGCAGCTTCGGCAGGGGCCCGTCCATAGTGCAAGTGGGGAACCGCCAACAGCCCGTCAAGGTCGCTGAGCGCCGGCAGCGCGGGCCGCACCGGTGCGGGCAGAGGATTGGCGCTGAGCTCGACCGCGTCGGCCGCGAGCCGGGCCCAGCCCGCCTCGCCCAAGGCGCCCACTCTGAGCGGGCCCGCGGCGTGCCTCAGCCGGGGGGCAAGCGTGAGGCGGAAGCGGCCGTCCCAAGTGACGCTTTGGCCCGGCCGGATGACCAGCTCCGCCTCGGCATGGCGCCATTCGCGGCAGACAAGCAGGCGGCCCTTGAGGCGCCTGCCGGGTGCGGAGAGGATGCGGCAGCCGCCGAGCGTCCGCGCGGACGGCAGTCCTTCGCTCACGATCGCGCGGTAGAGCCGCTCGAGGCGCTCGAGTCGGGGCGCGTAGCGGTTGCCGCCGACGGTCTGGATGACGCGGGCAAGCGCGCGCAGGCCGACGTCCTCGGCGCCGGCCGCAAGCGCTCCTGGCTCAAGGAGCGCATAGCCTGCCGGATCGAGCTCCACGCACGCGGCGAGAAGGCGGGCGGTCTCGAGCTCAAGCGCCTGGCGGGCGCGGCCGAGCTGGCTTGCCGTCGCGGCGAGGCGCTCCGGCGTCATGCCTTCGCGGGAAAGTGCTGGCAGCAGCGCCCGGAGCCGAACGCGGGCATGCTTTGTATCATCGTTGGTCGGATCCTCGATCCAGCTCTGCTCGAGGGCCGCGAGCGTCGCGCGCAGCCGAGCGCGGGGGATCGTGATGAGCGGGCGAAGGAGGCGGTGGCCCGGCCTTTCGCTGAGCGGCGCCATGGCCGCGAGGCCGTCGACCCCGCTCCCGCGCGAGAGCCGCAAAAGGAAGGTCTCGGCCTGGTCCTCGCGCTGGTGTGCCACGAGAAGGTGAAGCACGCCGTTCTGCCGGCACCAGTCCTCGAGCAGGCGATAACGCACTTGGCGGGCCGCGGCCTGGAGATTGGCGCTCGGCTTCTGACCGCGCCAGGTGAGCGTCTTGTGCGCGATCCCGTATGCGGCGAGCCAGCGCTTGACGCGTCGCGCTTCCGCCGCCGCCTCTGGCCGCAGCCCATGATCGACGGTCAAAGCCACGAGCGATCCGCCGTGCTGTTCGGCCCAGCGGCTCGCGAGGATGGCGAGCGCCATGCTGTCGGCTCCCCCCGAGACCGCAACCGCGATGCGCGGCTTGGCCTCGAATGGAGCGAGGCGGCACATGAGGCGCGCGAACTCAGCCGCGCCGAGCGCTGCCGCCGCTGCCGCTCGGCACCCGCCCACCGCGCTCAGCCGCAGCCAGCCCGCTGGCGCTCGCGCTGCACGGCCTGCTTCACATTCGTGGGTGCAGCCGGATAACGCTGATCGAGCTCGGTGAAGAGCACGCAGGCATCCTTCTTGCGGTTCAGCTGGACGAGCGACATGCCGAGCTTGAGCAGCGTATCCGGCGCCTTGGTGCCCTTGGGATA
>DATNIJ010000152.1:0-4075 GCA_035604475.1 Alphaproteobacteria bacterium | reverse complement strand
TTGGATAAAATTGTCAGTGGGGATTTGGATTACCGGGGCCTCAAGGAATTCGACAACTTCGGCGGCGTGCCGCTTATCAAAGCCGAGTTTCACGAAGTGATTGTGATCTTTGCGGTCCAGGAGGACGAGGTCGCAGACCGCAAGGTCACAGTGATGTTCGCAGGAAGGAGGGGCGTCTCCTTTGCCGCCGGCGGCCTGCAGTGGGACGGTGATAATGACGAGGCGCTGCGCTGCGACGTAGTTCATGCGAGGGCGGTTGCCTGGTTCAGCTAAGAGAGGTTGATCATGACCGGCAAGTTGAAAGTGGAGCGGGCCCAAACGACGGGTCGGACGGCGTGGATGACCGTATCGAGCGGCGAGCGCGGCCGCCCAATCTCGGACATCCTAGAGCGGGTCGAGGCACGCAACCCAGAAGCTGCGAAAGAGAGCGGCTTCTCGAGTGCTGCCATGCGCGCCGGCGCGATGGTGCGCCGCATGCGCAAGTCGCGGGGCCTCTCCCAGAGCGAGCTTGCCACGAGGATAGGCGTGACCCAGGAGCGGATCAGCGAGGTCGAGCGAGGCTTGGGCCCGCAGGGGCCAACCTTTGCGCTGCTTGACCGGGTCGCCAAGGCCTGTGGGATGCGGATTGACGCGGTGCAGATGGAAGCCCCTGCGGCCACGCCAGCGCAAGAAGACGAGGTCCCCCTCGGTCTCGCCGACCGGCTATATCACGCCGCGAGACGGATCATGCAGAAGCAAGGTGCGGCGCGGCGCGAATTATCCGAATTCGATTGGGGGATTTTGGATAATCCGGTCGCCCTTGATGCACTCTGTCAACAGGTTGCCGACGGCATCAGGGTGGGCCGCTCCCCTCCGGCGGGCGGGGACAAGATGCTCCATGCCGAGTACGTGTGGCTCGATCAGCAGTCCTTTCTCTCGGTCGAGCTTCCCCCGGTGAAGACAAAACTGGAGGAAACAATGACGATCCTTTTGAAGCCGGTCGCGGTCAAGGCGCCGGCGACGACTCTCTCCCGTCTGCTCGGTGCGCGAGAAAAAAGCTGACGGTGCGTCGTGACGTCACCTTGGGAAATTGCGAAAGACGGATTGGGCTTGCTCGGCGCCGCCGCTATGGCAATTCCCTGGCTGCGTGATTTTTTCGCACGCCAACAAAGGGACTGGCTTCGCAGCGTCCCGGTGATGGGAGCCCTCGCCGATACGGTCGGTCGCCGTGTCGAAAATATGGACGAAAGAATCCGCCGCGCCAAGCGGGGCGATTTCTACTACATGATATTTGGGCTCCTGCTGCTCGCGCTGAGTTTCGCGATCAGCTTATGGCGCGGCTTGTTTGCCGCCTCATGACCACCAATACAAGCCACTCAATGCAAGATATCGGCTGAGGGCCTTATTCGACTTTACCAGCCCTTGTCACGGCGGCCTGCCGCCAATTGGCAGCGCAAACGAATCATGCCGCAGCGCAGTAGCCCAATGACATTGGAGAAAACGCGAGGACAAATTATCGGGTCGTGCGGCGCACGGCGTGCTTCAACCCGAGCCAAGCGGATGATAAGCTTGTGCTCTGCGTGCTGCGTCCTGAAGCGGCGGGGGGAGCGCGCGCGGTTCCCGTATCGCCGTACCTTGATCTCGACGCCGGTCTTAGGCGCAATCGGTTGTCATCGTATCGTGATGTCTCTTTCTGCCGCATGAAGTCGAGCCTCATCAGCCGCACCTGCCGCTGCGCCGTTGTCGCGCTCGTGGTGGCGCCTTTGCTCGGCTGTCTCGGCGACAGAGCCGCAGAGGACGCCAAGGCACGGGCGCACGCAGCCCTCGTTCACCAGCAAGCTTTCAAGGACTGGCTCGCCGAGGCGAACTACGAGGCGGGCCTCGCCGCCTACGAGGCCAAAGACTACAAGGCGGCCTTCGAGAATTGGCGCGAGGTTGCGGATACCGGCGACGCCGAGGCCGAGCTGCGCCTCGGCAAGCTCTCAGAGGAGGGCCTCGGCGTCCCGCAGAACTATATAGAGGCGCACCGCTGGTACAATTTGGCGGCGGCGGGGGGCGCTCACGGAGCGGTCGCGGCGCGGGATGCGCTTGCCGCCAAGATGTCGAGGGAGCAGCTCGGCGAGGCCCAGCGCCTCGCCGCCGTATGGCGGCCGCCGAGCCAGGCACCGCCCGCGGCTGGTGTCGGCACTGCGGCACTCCCCGAAGCTCCGCCCGCGAGTGCCTCTTCGCCGCCGAGTGCGGAGGCGGTTGTTCATTTCAAGGCCGGGCTCGCGGCGTTCAAGGCGGGCAGTCTCGATGCGGCGATAGCCGAGCTCAGCGCGGGGCTGGCACTCAGCCCGGACGCGGTCGCCCTCTTCCTCTTGGGCGAAGCCTACCGGCTGAGCCATCAAGACGAGCTGGCGCTCAAGGCCTACGACGATGCGCTCGCACTCGACCCGGCGAGCACGATCGCAGCCAAGGCGCGCGCGTCCGCGGCCTTGCTTGCCGCCGGGATCGAAGTGAAGACGGCGGAAGGGATCGCCGAGGCGCAGCGGCTCCTCAAGTTGCTCGGTTACTATTCGGGGCCTGCCAACGGCAAGATCGGGCCCAAGACGACGGCCGCGGTCGAAAGCTTCGCGAAGAAGCAGGGCATCGCCGCCGACGGCAAGATCACCTTGGCACTCGTGGGAGCACTCAAGCAGGCGGCGGACGCGCGCGCGCAGCAAGCGCAGGTGGATTTCCGCGCCGGCGCGGATGCGCTCAAGGCGGGCCGCTCCGAGCAAGCGATCAAGGCGCTCGCCGCGGGCTTGGCACTCAAGGAGGATGCCGAGGCGGAATACGCGCTCGCCGACGCCTATCGGCAAAAAGGCGACAATGCCGCGGCACTCGAGCGCTACCGCCGCGCGCTCGCCCTCGATCCCAAGAGCCCGGCGGCGGCGAAGGCTCTCGAGGCCGTGCGGACCCTGGTGGCGTCGGCTGAGCCGCAAGCGGGCGAGGCGCCGGCGGCGGCAGAGACGGCGGCGCTGCCGCAAGCGCCTGCTCCGGTTGCCGAGACGCCGCCTGCGGCCGAAGGCACGGAGAGCCAAGCCAAAATCGATGACATTCGCCGCCAGGCGGGGCTCGCCGGGGCGCGGGCGCGCGCGGCGCAGGCTGAGGCCTTCGAGGCACAGCTGCGCGCGCGCGACGCCGCGACCCGGGCGCAGCACGGCGGCGGGCCCGGACTCTTCGCGGGCTCTCCCGCCAACACGCCCGGCGACCGGTACGAGGGCGGGATCGACGAGAACAAGCGCTACGCGGGCTTCGGCGTCTATTACTTCGCCAGCGGCGATCGCATGGAGGGCGAGTTCAAGCCGGAGGGATCGGCGCTTGCCCATCGCATTTATCATTGGGCCGACGGCGCGCATTACGAGGGGGAGTACAGGCGTGGTGCTGGCTCCGAGCGCGACGGCTACGGCGTCTACACGACGGCGGACGGCCATCGCTACGAAGGACAGTGGGTCCATGACCGCATGAGCGGCTACATGATCTCGACAGCACCCAACGGCGAGCAGTACGAGGGCGAGTTCCGCGACGACCTGGCCAACGGCAGAGGCATCCTGCTGGACAGCACCGGCCAGCCGATCAAGGCCGGCCTCTGGCGCGACGGCAAGCTCGAGGTTTCCTTCGCGGAGATCGGTGCGAAGTGAGGAGCGCGGCGCGTCGAGGCCCGCGAGCGGCGTCCTCGCGCGCTCACGCCGCCCGCGCCCGCCTCACATCGCGCCAGGCAATTTACCGGACGTGACGCCGATAGGGGCGTTATGCATATTTAGGCAAAATAAGTATAACCATTTTCTTGCGCGGTCGTGGCATTCGACTTTCAGCGGCGCGCATGCCGAGTACCACAACATCAATGCCCTGACGGTCGACCTCTATCCGAGACGCAAAGCAACCTAGAGCATGATCCGATGGCGTGGAATCACCCCCTCACCCAGCTCCAGCTAAGCTCGACTTCGTCTCGCTAAGCCTACGCAACCCTGTACCCTTCAAAGCGGTCCAAGAGCCGGTGCACGATGTAGACTGGCTGGACCGGGCCGACCTGCCGGGAGCAACCGAGCAACCCAGTGCCTTGAGCACCTGG
>DATNIJ010000151.1:0-2543 GCA_035604475.1 Alphaproteobacteria bacterium | reverse complement strand
CGCAAGCAGGTGATGAAGGAGACCAAATAGCCTGCGGCACGCCGGCTCAGCCCCGCCCGAAGGCGCGGCGGAAGATCCGGTTGACGTTCTTGGTGTGGTAGCCGAGGTCGAAGAGCCTGGCGAGCGCTTTAGCAGGCAGATACTTGCCGACCTCGGCATCCGACTCGAGACTCGCGAGGAAGTCGCCCTCCGCTCGAAACACCTTCATGGCGTGGCGCTGGACGAGGCGGTAGGCGTCCTCGCGGCTCATCCCGGCCTGGGTCAAGGCGAGCAGCACGCGTTGGGAATGCACGAGGCCGCCATAGCGCTCGAGGTTGGCCCTCATGTTCTCGGGGTAGACGACGAGGCGCTCGATCAAATCCGCCAAGCGAACCAGCGCGAAGTCGAGAGCGATCGTCGCATCGGGTGCGGCCACGCGCTCGACCGCCGAGTGGGAGATGTCGCGCTCGTGCCACAGGGCCACGTTCTCGAGCGCGGGTACCACGTAGGCGCGCACCAGGCGCGCGAGCCCGGTGAGGTTCTCTGAGAGCACGGGGTTGCGCTTGTGGGGCATGGCCGAGCTGCCCTTCTGCTGCGGCGCGAAATACTCCTCCACCTCGCGCACCTCGCTTCTCTGGAGATGGCGAATCTCGACGGCGAGCCGCTCGATGCCGCTGGCTGCAAGTGCTAAGGCCGAGAAGAAGGCCGCGTGACGATCGCGCGGAATCACCTGGGTCGAGACCGGCTCGACCTCGAGGCCAAGCTTCTTGGCGACATAGCGCTCGACGAAGGGATCGATGTTGGCGAAGGTGCCGACCGCACCCGAGATGGCGCAGGTCGCGATCTCGCGCCGGGCGACCTTGAGCCGCTCGCGGTTGCGCGCGAACTCGGCGTAGTGCCCGGCGAGCTTGAGCCCGAAGGTGGTGGGCTCGGCGTGGATGCCGTGGCTGCGGCCGACGCAGAGCGTGAGCTTGTGCTCGAAGGCGCGCTTCTTGAGGGCGGCGAGCACGCGCTCGAGGTCGGCGAGGAGAATGTCGGCGGCTTCCTTGAGCTGCACGGCTAGGCAGGTGTCGAGCACGTCGGAGGAGGTCATGCCCTGGTGGACGAAGCGCGCCTCGGGGCCGACGTGCTCGGCGAGCGCGGTCAGGAAGGCGATCACGTCGTGGCGCACATGGCGCTCGATCGCCTCGACCCGCTCCGGCCTCACCTTGCCGCGCCCGCGCCGCCAGATGGCGGCGGCGGCCTTCTTCGGGATGACGCCGAGCTCGGCCTGCGCTTGGGCCGCATGGGCCTCGATCTCGAACCAGATGCGGAGGCGGTTCTCGGGCGACCAGATCGCCGCCATCTCGGGTCGGCTGTAGCGCGGAATCATGCGGGCCTCTTGGGGCCTCTTATTGCAGATCGGCACGGCGATGGGAAGGGCGAGGGTGCTACAGCAGCCCCATGGCCTTGAAGCTGTTGTGGCCGCTCTTGGAGATGATGACGTGATCGTGCAGCGTGATGCCGAGCTTCTCGGCGGCCTCGCGCACCTCGCGCGTCATCTCGATGTCGGCGCGCGAGGGCGTGGGGTCGCCCGAGGGGTGGTTGTGCACCATGAGGATGGAGGAGGCGCTGAGCTCGAGCGCGCGCTTCACCACCTCGCGCGGATAAACCGGCGTGTGATCGACGGTCCCCTTCTGCTGCACCTCGTCCGCGATCACGCCGTTCTTGCGGTCGAGGAAGAGAATGCGGAACTGCTCGACCTTGTGGTGGGCCATGGCGGCGCGGCAGTAGGCGAGGAGCTGGCGCCAGTTGCCGATCACCGGCCGCGCCATGACTTCCTCACGCCCGAGCCTGATGCCCGCCGCCTGCACCAGCTTGAGCATGTGGATGGTGGCCTCGCCCACCCCCTTGAGCTCGGCGAGCTCCTTGGCCTCGGCACCCAGCACGCCCGAAAGGCCGCCGAAGCGATCGAGGAGCTTCTTGGCCAAGGGCTTCACGTCGCCGCGCGGAATCGCGAGATAGAGCAGGAGCTCGAGCAGCTCGTAGTCCGGCAGCGCATCGGCGCCCGCGAGCTCGAAGCGCTCCCTCAACCTCTGGCGGTGGCCGAGGTAGTGGGGGGTCTCGGGCTTGCTGGGCGTCTCCTTCATGGCGGGACCGCGCAGCTCTTGGGGATGGCTCAGAGGTAAGGCGGCTTGTGCCAGCCCTTGGGCGAAAGCGTGAAAATCTCGCAGCCATCGGGGGTGACGCCCACCGAGTGCTCGAACTGCGCCGAGAGCGAGCGGTCCTTGGTCACAGCGGTCCAGCCGTCGCCCAGGATCTTCACCGCGAACTTGCCTGCATTGATCATGGGCTCGACGGTGAAGAACATGCCCTCGCGCAGCGGCACGCCCTCGCCCGGCTCGCCGAAATGGAGGATGCTCGGCGAATCATGAAACACGCGACCCAGTCCGTGGCCGCAGAAGTCGCGCACGACCGAGTAGCGGTGCGCCTCGGCGAAGCTCTGGATGGCAAAGCCGATGTCGCCCGTCGTCCCCCCCGGCCGGACGGCCGCGATCCCGCGCATCATCGCCTCGTAGGTCACC
>DATNIJ010000150.1:0-5399 GCA_035604475.1 Alphaproteobacteria bacterium | reverse complement strand
CGATATCGCCCACGCGAGCTCGCGCGAAGTGGCGCTCTCGCTCTCCGATCCTTTCTGCGTGAGCCGTCACCGCCGCGAGTTCCGCGAGCTGGTGGCGGACCATGTCGACATCCTCTTCGCCAACGAGCACGAGATCACCGCGCTCTACGAGGCCGAGAATTTCGATGCGGCACTCCAGTCGGTGCGCGGCCATTGCAAAATCGCCTGTCTCACGCGCAGCGAAAAGGGTTCGGTCGTCTTGAGCAGGGACGAGGTGCATGTGATCGACGCAGCCCCGGTCGCGCACGTGGTGGACACGACGGGAGCCGGCGATCTCTACGCGGCGGGATTTCTCTACGGCCATACGCGCGGCCGCGGCCTGGCGCCGAGCGGCCGGCTCGCCAGCCTTTGCGCGGCAGAGGTGATCGGCCACATCGGCGCCCGTCCCGAGACCGCGCTCTCAGAGCTCGCCCGTGCCGCGGGCCTGGTATAGAGGACGTTCCACCACGGAGACACGGAGGCCACGGAGAGGACAAATTCCTTCTCCGTGACCTCCGTGTCTCCGTGGTGGAACCGTTGTTATGACGCGGTCTGTCGCGGGAATCGCCATGGGCACGGGTTGCTAAGACGGGGACCGCTCACTATTTTACGGGCTCGTGCGGCGAGGCGGGGCTTCGCCGTCAGTTAAGAGCACGCGCATTCCATGGACATCCGCAACCTCGCGATCATCGCGCACGTCGACCACGGCAAGACGACGCTCATCGACGTCCTGCTCAGGGAAAGCGGTGCGGTGCGCGCCCATCAGGCGATGGCGGAGCGGGCGATGGATTCGAACGACCTCGAGCGCGAGCGCGGCATCACCATCCTCGCCAAATGCACCTCGGTCGCCTGGCGCGGCGTGCGCCTCAACATCGTCGACACGCCGGGGCACGCCGACTTCGGCGGCGAGGTCGAGCGCATCCTCGACATGGTGGACGGCGCCGTCATGCTGGTGGACGCGGCCGAGGGGCCGCTGCCGCAGACCAAGTTCGTGCTCTCCAAGGCGCTCCGTCTCGGCCTCCGCCCGATCGTGCTGATCAACAAATGCGACCGCCCCGACGCGCGCCCGCACGAGGTGCACGAGGAGATCTTCGATCTCTTCGCGGCCCTCGACGCCACGGAGGCGCAACTCGATTTCCCAGTGCTCTTCGCATCGGGCCGCGAGGGCTGGGCGGCAGCGCGGCTCGAGGGGCCGCGCGAGAGCCTAGCCCCGCTCTTCGAGCTCATCATCGCCCACATCCCGCCGCCCAAGGCCGATCCGAACGGCCCCTTCGCCATGCTGGCGAGCACGCTCGAGTATGATTCGTATCTCGGCCGGGTGCTCACCGGACGCATCCATTCGGGCACCGCTAGGCTCAACATGCCGGTCAAGTCGCTCGGGCGCGACGGCGTGCTCATCGAGGAAGGCCGGCTCACCAAGCTGCTCGCCTTCCGCGGCCTCGAGCGCGTGACGATCGAGCGCGCCGAGGCGGGCGACATCATCGCCATCGCCGGCCTCGAGCACACCACGGTCGCCGACACGCTGTGCGCGCTCGAGGTGAGCGAGCCCTTGAAGGCGCAGCCGATCGATCCGCCGACCATCGCCATGACCTTCTCGGTCAATGATTCGCCGCTCGCCGGCAAGGACGGTTGGCGCCTCACCTCGCGCGAGATCGGCGCCCGGCTCGTGCGCGAAGCCGAGGGCAACGTGGCGATCAAGGTCAGCGAGTCGGAGGAGCACGACGCCTTCGAGGTCGCCGGGCGCGGCGAGCTCCAGCTCGGCGTCCTCATCGAGACCATGCGGCGCGAGGGCTTCGAGGTCTCGATCAGCCGGCCGCGCGTGCTCTTCAAGCACGATCCCGCGACCGGCGCGCGGCTCGAGCCCATCGAGGAGGTGGTGATCGACGTGGACGACGGCTTCACCGGCGTCGTCATCGACGGGCTTTCGGCCCGCAAGGGCGAGTTGCTCGAGATGCGGCCGTCGGGTGGGGGCAAGACGCGGCTCAACTTCCTGGTCCCTTCGCGCGGGCTCATCGGCTACCAGGGCCAGTTCCTGACCGATACGCGCGGCACCGGCGTGCTCTCGCGCCTGTTCCACGGCTACGCGCCCTTCAAGGGCCCCATCCAAGGCCGCCGCAACGGCGTGCTGGTCTCGATCGCCGAGGGTATGGCCGTGCCTTATGCGTTGTGGAATCTCGAGGAGCGCGGCGTCCTTTTCATCCATCCCGGCGAGCGCATCTACCAGGGCATGATCATCGGCGAGAACAGCCGCGGCAACGACCTCGAGGTCAATCCCTTGAAGGCGAAGCAGCTCACCAACTTCCGCGCCGCCGGCAAGGAGGAAGCCGTGCGCTTGACACCGCCGCGCGTGATGACGCTCGAGCAGGCGATCGCCTATATCGACGATGACGAGCTGGTCGAGGTGACGCCTGCGGCGATCCGGTTGCGCAAGCAGCACCTCGACCGCCACGAGCGCAAGAAAGAGGCGCGCAAGGCGGGGTAAGGGGCGGGCGCCGCCGGCCCCTTCGCGATCGCGTCAGCTCACTAATTGGCCAGCTTGCCTGCTGCGGTATGCGGCGGCTGGAAACCCTGCAGGGTCCAGAAGCAGCCGGTCGGCAGCCCGAGCTGGGAGCGTTTGGTCGCCGGCGTGAACAAATATTCCTGGCAGCTCGGCGCGCCGGGCGTCTTCTGCACCGCATAGTCGTACACGAGCTGTTGCGTGTTGATGGTCTTGTAGACGACGGCGTGGCCGGCCAAGGCGTTCGGCATCTTGTATTGCGCCTTCACCGCCTCGAACCCTGCCTGCAGATCGGCCATGATGTCGTGATTGGAGAAGAGTGCCACGCCGATCCAGCCTCGGATCGGGACGTCGCCCTTCTTTTGCAATTGCTTGTCGAAATTCACCACCAGCTTGCCCGGGCCGTTGATCAGGAAGAAATCGTCGAAGGCGTTGACGTCCGCCTGCGCCGTCTTGCTCGAGCTCTGCGCCTCCAGGTTCAGCACTTTCGGGCTTTGCGCGAGCGGATCGAGATTCGCGCTTTGCAGGAATTGGGTCAGCGATTGGGCGCTCGCCGGAGCGATCGCCAGCATCGAAGCAACGGCACCGAGCAGCACAACCTTGCGCATGGAAAGTCCTCCATATGGCGAAATCCCTACTGGACGATGAACTTGACTATACTTGCACGGCGCTAAAATGCAACTCCAAGTATTTTTTCCGTCCACGGTAATCAACCCAAACCCGACTGGCCTGTGCGAGAGGCCTGGGGCGCCATCGCGGCGTTGCGTTCGCGAACGGTGCGGTGCGCAGGCGACGAGCCTGACATCCTCTAGCGTGAGGTCTGTAGCTCTCGAGTCCTGCCTGCCGTAGAATCGCGGCGAGCCTCGTCGAGAAAGGTTTCGCCCGTGCCCCGCAGCTGGCTCGCCGCCTTGCACGTCTATCGCGACCGCCGGGTGCTGGCCATCCTCGCACTCGGCGTCTCGAGCGGGCTGCCGCTCCTTCTCACCTTCTCGACCTTGAGCGCCTGGCTCGCAACCGAAGGGGTGAGCAAGGCCTCGATCGGCCTCTTCGCCGCGGTCGGGCTGCCCTACTCGCTCAAGTTTCTGTGGTCGCCCCTAATCGACGGCCTGCCGCTTCCCCTTTTCGGCCGCCTGGGGCAGCGGCGCGGCTGGGCGATCCTCGTCCAGCTTCTCCTCATGGCCGCGATCCTGGCGCTGGGCAGCCTGACGCCCGCGCAAGAGCCGGTCGCGACCGCGGCCTTGGCCCTTCTCGTCGCCTTTCTTTCGGCGAGCCAGGACATCGTGATCGATGCCTACCGCGTCGAGATTCTCGGCCCCGAGCAGCAAGGGGCCGGCGCCACCATGATCCAGATGGGCTACCGCATCGGCCTCCTGATCGCAGGTGCCGGCGCGCTTTACCTCGCGGACGCCTTCGGCTGGCATGTCGCCTACGCGGTGATGGCGCTCCTCCTCGGCATCGGGATCGCGACCATCCTCGCCAACCCGGAGCCCGCGGCAGCTGCTCCGGCCGCGCGCGCGGCAAGGAGGACGGCAACCCCGTTGGCACTCTGGGCGCGCGCCCATGTGGTCGAGCCCTTCGCCGATTTCATGCGCCGCGACACCTGGCTCGCCATCCTCCTCTTCATCGTGCTCTATAAGCTCGGCGACGCGGTCGCCGGCGTCATGGCCAACCCGCTTTACATCGGTCTCGGCTTCTCGCTTTCCGAGATCGCGAGCGTGTCCAAAGTCTTCGGCTTCTTCGCGACCCTCGCGGGCGCCTTCCTGGGCGGGCTCATGGTGACGCGTCTCGGCCTCTTTCCGAGCCTCTTGATCTGCGGCGTGGCACAGTCCGCCTCCAACCTCATGTACGCGCTCCAGGCGCTCGCCGGGCACGACGTCGCCATGCTGGCACTCACCATCGCGACCGAGAACGTCACCGGGGGCATGGGCTCGGCGGCGCTCGTGGCCTATCTCTCGGGGCTCTGCTCGCGCGGCTATACGGCCACGCAATATGCCCTGCTCTCCTCCCTCGCGACGGTGGGGCGCACCCTCATTTCCTCGGCGAGCGGATTTCTTGCCGAGGAGCTCGGCTGGATCGGCTTCTTCACGGCCGCGACCTTCCTCGGCGTGCCCGGCCTTCTCGCCCTCCTCTGGCTCATGCAGCGCGAGCGCCGCAGCGCCGCCGCCGCCACGGCGCGCTGAGCACTACCCGGGAGCCCTCACTTTCGGCGCTTTACCCCTCGCCATGCGAAGCGCGATACTCCGGCAAAACGAGGGGGAGACAAATCATGCGCCTCGGCGTTCCCAAGGAGATCAAGAGCCACGAATATCGCGTCGGTCTGGTGCCGGCGAGCGTGCGCGAGCTTGTTCATCATGGCCACACGGTGCTGGTGGAGACGGGGGCCGGGGCCGGCATCGGCTTCGAGGACGATGCCTACCGGGCTGCCGGTGCGGAGGTGGCGGACGCGGCCGCGGAGGTCTTTCGCACGGCGGAGCTCATCGTCAAGGTGAAGGAGCCCCAGCCGCAGGAAGTGCGGATGCTGCGCGAGGGTCAGGTGCTCTTCACCTACCTCCATCTCGCCGCCGATCCCGGCCAGACCAAGGGCCTCATGGACTCGGGCGTCATAGCTATCGCCTACGAGACGGTGACCGACGAGGGCGGCGGACTGCCCCTGCTTGCCCCCATGAGCGAGGTCGCCGGCCGCATGTCGATCCAGGTCGGCGCCCATTGCCTCGAGAAGGAGCAGGGCGGGGCGGGCGTGCTCTTGGGCGGCGTGCCGGGCGTGCCCGCCGGCAAGGTCGTCATCGTCGGCGGCGGGGTTGCCGGCACCAACGCAGCGCGCATGGCCATGGGCCTCGAGGCGCACGTCATCGTCATCGACAAGTCCTTGCGGCGCCTCTACGAG
>DATNIJ010000149.1:0-4237 GCA_035604475.1 Alphaproteobacteria bacterium | reverse complement strand
GGCGCCGCGGTCATAGGCCTGCCACTGGCTCTGCACCAGGTCGAGCCAGTGGTAGTTCTTGACCCGCGGATCGACCGAGCGCGCGGGGATGCGGGCGTAGGTGCTGACGATGGCGTGGATGCCGCGCTCCTGGCGCTCGGGTGTCGCGAGCCAGACGAAAGGGAGCGCATAGGCGATGAACTGGTTCCGGCAAAGACGCATGTCGCGGCTGCCGGCCGGCGGCTGACCGCGCGTGCACACCATCGCGACATAGGCGTTGCGCAGGCCCGTGCGACGCACGCACTCGATGAGGATCGCGCGCATCTCGGCACGGCTCTCCGGCGGTGCCAAGCGCAAGCTCCGCATCGAGGCGCAGAAGCGCTCGAGGTGTGCCTCGAGCCGGAAGAAGCGGCCCTGCCAGACGTGGACGACGTCGTAGGTCGCGTCCGAGCGCGTGAAGCCGAAATCGAGCACCGAGATCTTGGCCTCGGCGATCGGCACGAAAGCCCCCCCGATATAGGCGAGCCCCTGGGCCGCATCCTCCCTCCCGGTCGCCCCGGGAAGCGGAGTGGCGTCATTCTCCAGGCGGATGCCCTTCACCGCAAATTCGTCCTTGATCGAGATTGTCGAGCCCAGTTGAGCGATAGCGTAGGGCAGGAGGTTAGCTGCGATCCGCGGCGAGCCGCAAGAGGCAAGGCGCCGAGAGCCGGCAAGGGTGCGGCCAGCCGGGCCAGGACCCCAGCACTTCGCGCAGCGCCCCAGGGCCGGAGGCGTCAGCCGGAGCCGGCGGCCCTTGGCGCCGGAGGGGCTGGCCTGCTATGGTTTCTCCTCAACGCATAAGGCCGGAAGGCTCGAACTGGGAGGATGCAATGCGATCTTTGAAGCTATTGGCAAGCCTTGCGCTTGCGCTCGCCGTGGCGACCACCGCCAGGGCCGAGACCATCAAGCTCGGCGTGGTGCTGACCTATTCGGGCGTCAATGCCGAGCTCGGCGATCTGATCACGAAAGCCATGGAGCTCTACGTCAAGCTCCACCAGAAGGAGCTCGGCGACAACAAGATCGAGATGATCAAGCGCGATTCGGGCCCGCCCACGGGGGCGGGGGCCAAGACGCAGGTCACCGAGCTGATCACGCAGGACCACGTCGATCTGCTGATCGGCTTCATCTTCTCGCCCGACGCGATCGCCAGCGCCCCGGTGGTGACGCAAGCGAAGGTGCCGATGATCATCGTGAACGCGGGTACGGCCTGGATCACCAACCTGTCGCCCTATATCGCGCGCACCTCCTTCTCCATGTGGCAGTCCGGCTACCCGATGGGGACCTATGCCGCGAAAACCCTCAAGTGCACCACGGCCGCCGTGGGCTATACCGACTACCCGCCCGGAAAGGACGAACTCGAGGCCTTCTCGAAGGGCTTCGAATCGGCGGGCGGCAAGGTCATCGACGCGATCCCGATGGGCAATCCCTCGCAGGTGCCCGACTTCACGCCCTTCCTCCAGCGCGTCAAGGACGAGAAGCCGCAGTGCTTTTACGTCTTCGTGCCCTCGGGCGTGCATGCCGCGGCCCTCGTCAAGACCGCTGGCGAGCTCAACCTCAAGGCGGCCGGCATCAAGGTGATCGGCCCGGGCGACGTCATCGAGGATACCAAGCTCCAGGCCATGGGGGAGGCGGCGGTCGGCTTCATCGCCATGGGCCACTATGCCGCCGATTACGACAATCCCGCGAATAAGGTCTTCGTGAAGGACTGGCACGACGCCTACGGTCCCGACTCCACACCCGAATTCATGTCGGTCGCGGGCTGGGACGGCATGGCGGCCGTCTTCCATGTGGTCAAGACGCTCAACGGCAAGCTCGATCCGGACAAGGTGATGGCCGCACTCCGCGGCTGGAGCTTCGACAGTCCGCGCGGGCGCATCACCATCGACCCCGACACGCGCGACATCATCCAGGACGAGCATGTCGAGGAGGTCGTCAGGCTGCCCAGCGGCAAGCTCGGCGTGAAGGTGCTCGAGACCATCCCGGCGGTGAAGGACCCGTGCAAGGAGCTCAAGGTCGGGAAGTGCGGGAGCTGAGCGCGCTCGAGACATCGCTCTCCGCCCATGGCACCGCTGCCGCGCGCGAGCGCGGCGGCGGTCGCCGCTCATAAGAGGCGCGGGTGCAGCACGTCGCCGACGTCGCCGTCAGCATTCTCTTCGATGGCCTTGCCTACGCCATGATTCTCTTCGTCATCTCCGTGGGCCTCTCGGTCACCATGGGGCTGATGGGATTCGTCAATCTGGCCCACGGCGCCTTCGCCATGGCGGGCGGCTATCTCACCGTGAGCCTGTGCGCGCGGCACGGCGTGCCCTTCCTCCTGGCGCTCGCGGTGGCGTCCATGGTGGTGGGTGGAGCGAGCATCGTCATCGAGCGCCTGCTCTATCGCCGGCTCTATGGCGCGGGCGAGCTCGACCACGTGCTGCTCACCATCGGCCTCGCCTTCATGGCGGTCGCCGGCTACACCTTCTTCTATGGCCCGGTGCCGCAGACGGTCAAAGTACCCTCATATCTCGAGGGACAGATCGACCTCGGCATTGGCGTCTTTCCGGGCTATCGGGTGTTCATGATCGCGGTGGGTGCTGCACTCATCGCGGGGCTGTGGTACGGCTTCGAGCGCACCAGCCTCGGCGCCCGCATCCGCGCCGCCGTCGACAACCGACGCATGGCCCAGTCGATCGGCATCGACGTCGACCGGCTCTTCACGCTCACCTTCGCGCTCGGCAGCGGGCTCGCGGCACTCGGCGGCGGCCTCGCGGTCAACCTCCTCGGCCTCACGCCGAGCTTCGCCATCCAGTACCTCGTGCTCTTCCTCATCGTCGTCGCGGTAGGCGGGCTCGGCAGCATCAAGGGCACGGTGCTCGCGGCCCTCGTGCTCGGCATCTTCGACAACGCCGGCAAATATCTCTACCCGGACGGCGGCGGCTTTTTCATCTACGCGATCACCGTGCTGCTTCTGCTCCTCAAGCCCGCAGGGCTCTATGGTCGCGAGTGAGCCGCTCGAGGCCGCGCGCGCGCGCGCGGCGGAGTTCCTGCTGCGGCGGCACCGTCTCCGCGCGGCCGAGGCGCTGCCCTGGCTTGCCGCCGTCCTCGCCTACTTCTTCTTCCCCGGTCACCTGGCGTTCGGCACCCAGCTCCTCATCATGGTGCTCTTCACGCTCTCGCTCGACCTCATCCTCGGATACGCGGGTGTGGTGAGCCTGGGGCATGCGGCCTTCTTCGGCACCGGGGCCTACACGGCGGGCATGCTCGCCGCGCGCTACGGTTGGGGCGAGCCGATCACGGGCCTCCTTGCCGCCGGTGCCGCCGCCGCCCTCGTCGGCTGCATCTCGGGCTGGTTCCTCCTGCGCTATCGGGGCTTGACGCTCCTCATGCTGACGCTTGCCACCGCGATCATGCTGCAGGAGCTCGGCAATGCGCGCGCCGACATCACGGGCGGCTTCGAGGGGCTCACGGGGATCACGATGGAGCCGCTCCTCGGGCGCTTCGAATACGACCTCTACGGCCGAACCACCTACCTCTATGCGCTCGCCGTGCTCTTCCTCCTCTTCCTCCTCGTGCGGCGCATCGTCTACTCGCCCTTCGGCCAGGCGCTCACCGGCATCCGCGAGAACGTGCGCCGCATGCACGCGCTCGGCTCGCCGGTGCATCGCCGGCTGGTCGTCGCCTACACGATCGGCGCCGCCATTGCGGGGATCGCGGGCGGGCTCTTCGCGCAGGCGAACGCCTTCGTGACCCTCGGCGTGTTCGGGTTCGACCGTTCGGCCGCGGTCCTCGTCATGCTCATCCTGGGCGGTGCCGGGCGCCTCTACGGCGCCTTCGTGGGGGCTGCCGTCTACATGCTGCTCGAGGACAGTCTCGCCAAGCTCAGTCCCGAATTCTGGCAGTTCGGCATCGGGCTTCTCCTCGTGCTGACCGTGCTCTTCGCGCGCAGGGGGCTCCTCGGGCTGCTCGAGGACCTCGGCCGGGTCCTCAGCCGGAGGGCTTCGGCGTGAGCGCGCCCGCACTCGAGACGCGCGGGGTGAGCATGAGCTTCGGCGCGCTTGCCGTCGCGCGCGACATCACGTTGACACTTCCGCGCGGGGCGCGCCGCGGGCTGATCGGACCCAACGGGGCCGGCAAGACGAGCCTCGTCGATCTGATCACGGGCGTGCTCAAGCCGTCGGCGGGCCGCGTGCTGTTGAACGGCGAGGACATCACGCACCTCTCCCAGGAGGCGCGCGCG
>DATNIJ010000148.1:0-2704 GCA_035604475.1 Alphaproteobacteria bacterium | reverse complement strand
CCCGCAGGAGCTCGCCACGCTCGCCCTCCTCACCTCCCCATCGCTTCGCCCGGCGCGCGTAGCGCGCCTCTTATGCATGATGCAGAAGAAGCGGGCCTTTGGCCCGCGGGGGCCCCTCCTCTCCTCCTGAAGGAGGAGAGGGAGGTCGCGCCGTTTCAGGCCGGAAAAATTCAAACTGCGACAGTATCCATATCCGGCCCTGGGGTTGCCCTTGGCTACAGCAGCTCCTGCAGCACCGGGATGAGGGGCGCGTCCGCGGGCGGCATGCGGTAGTTGCGCAAGTCCGCAGGCCGCACCCATTTGAGGCGCTGGCCCTCCTTCGCGCGCGCGCTCCCCTTCCACACCCGGCACACGAAAAGCGGCATCAGGAGGTGGAAGCGCTCGTAGCGGTGGGAGGCGAAGGCAAGCGGGGCCAGGCAGCTCTCCGCCGTGTCGATGCCGAGCTCCTCGCGGAGCTCGCGCACGAGGGCCGCCTCGGGCGACTCGCCGTCGTTGACCTTGCCGCCGGGGAACTCCCAGAGGCCCGCCATGCTCTTGCCCGGTGGGCGCTCGGCGAGGAGCACGCGGCCGTCGCGATCGACGAGGGCGGCTGCTGCCACCAGCACGAGCGGGAGCGCTGCGGCGGGCGGCTGGGCGGGGCCGGCGCAGCCGCTCATGGCACCTTCTCCTTCAGCTTCGGTAGCTGCCATTGATGTCGATGTAGCCGTGGGTGAGATCGCAGCTCCACACCGTGGCGCGGGCGCGCCCGACGCCGAGATCGACCGCGATGTGGATTTCGCGTCCCGCCATGTGGTGCTGGACCGGCGCCTCGTCATAGCCCTCGACCGCGCCGCCCTTCTCGGCGATGCGCACGCCGCCGACGGCGATCGCGAGGCGGTCGCGCTCCGCCCGCTCGCCCGCCTTGCCGACCGCCATGACGATGCGGCCCCAGTTGGCGTCGCCCGCCGCGAGCGCGGTCTTGACGAGCGGCGAGTTGCCGATGGCGAGCCCGACGCGCCGCGCGGCCCGTGTCGAGACGGCACCGCTCACCTCGATGGTGACGAACTTCTGGGCCCCCTCGCCGTCGCGCACGATCTGCTGGGCGAGGTCGACCATGACCTCCTCGAGCGCACGGCGGAAATCCTTGAGCCGCGGGTCGCCCGCGCGGCTCACGCGCTTGTGCTTGGCCTTGCCGGTCGCGGCGAGAAGCAAGGTATCGCTCGTCGAGGTATCGCCGTCCACCGTGATCGAATTGAAGGAGTGCTCGTTGCTCGCCTTGAGAAGCGCCTGCAGCACAGCTGCCGGGATTGCCGCATCGGTGAAGATGAAGGCGAGCATCGTCGCCATATCGGGCGCGATCATGCCCGAGCCCTTGGCGATGCCGTTGATCGCGACAGCTGTGCCGTCGATCGAAGCCCGGCGCGCCGCACCCTTGGCGAAGGTGTCGGTGGTCATGATCGCCTGGGCGGCTTCCGGCCAAGCGCTCTCCGACAATGCCTGCAATGCCGCCGGGAGCGCCGCCACGATCTTTTCGCCCGGCAGCGGCTGGCCGATCACGCCGGTCGAGGCGATATAGACCTCGCGCGGATGGCAACCGACGAGCCGCGCCATGGCGCTGGCGCTCTCCGCGACCACCTTGCGGCCGCCGCGGCCGGTGAAGGTGTTGGCGTTGCCCGAATTGACCACGAGCGCCCGCGCCTTCCCGCGCGGAAGGCAGGCGCGGCACCATTCGACCGGTGCTCCGGCCGTGAGCGAGCGGGTGAAGACCCCCGCCACCGTGGTGCCGGGATCGAGAACCGCGACCAAGAGGTCGCTGCGGTCCTTGTAGCGGATGCCGCAGGCGGCGGTGGCGAGGCGCACGCCGGCGATCGGCGGCAGGTCCGAGAAGCGAGTTGGAGCAAGCGGAGAGCGCTCGGGCATGCTGTCCTCGTCTCGTGCGTTACGACGGGCGCGGCCGGCCGGGCGTCCGCCGCGGCGGACCGCAGGGCGGCCTACTGCTTCTTTGGCTCGCCACCGCCCTTCTTCTCGTCTCCTTCGGTCTTGGGCGAGCCGTCCGCGTTGAAGCGCGTGATTGCGGCCTTGCCGCGCAGGTCGCTGACGATTTCCGTGATCATGTCGCGGCTCGCCTCGCGGCTGAGCTCGTCCTTTTGCTCCTCGAAGGTAGGCGGGGTGGATTGGCGCACCTCCTCGACCTTGATCACGTGCCAGCCGAACTGGGTCTTGACCGGCGCCTCGGTGTATTGACCCGGCTTGAGCGCGAAGGCGGCATCCGCGAACTCGGGCACCACGTCGCCGCGCTTGATGAAGCCGAGATCTCCGCCTTTGGCCGCAGACGGGCCGCTCGAGCTCTTCTTTGCGAGCTCGGCGAAATCGGCCCCACCCTTGAGCTCCTTGATCACCGCCTTGGCCTCGTCCTCGCTTTTCACGAGAATGTGGCGGGCATGCACTTCGGGCTCCGGTGGGTTCGTCTTGACGTACTCCTCGTAGCGCTTCTTGAGCACGTCGTCCGTGAGCTTCGCCTTGACCGCGCGCGTGAGATACACGCTTTGAATGACCTGGTCCTCGAGCCGCGCCAAGCGCGCCTTGACCTCTTGGTCCGTGGCCAAGCCTTGCGCGCGGGCCGCCGCGACGAGCAGCTTGCCGTCGATGAGCCGCTCGAGCAGGGCCGGGTAGACGATCTCGAAGGGGAAGGACTGGTATTGCTGGGGCAAATCCTGCCGCGCCG
>DATNIJ010000147.1:0-5743 GCA_035604475.1 Alphaproteobacteria bacterium | reverse complement strand
ACCCGCCCGTTGATGCTGTCGGGCGGATAGCTGCCCTTGGCATCCGGCGCGCCGGCGGCAATTCCCGTCAGGATCTCGATACCCTGGTCGATCCTCTCCACCGCGTAGATGTGGAATTTGCCGGCGGCGACCGCTTCGATCACGTCGCGGCGCAGCATGAGGTGCTTCACGTTCGAGGCGGGAATCAAGACACCGTGGCCGTCGAGCAATCCCGCCGCGCGGCAGACGTCGAAGAAGCCCTCGATCTTCTCGTTGACGCCGCCGATCGCCTGCACTTGACCAAGCTGGTTGACCGAGCCCGTGACCGCGAGCGATTGGCGGATGGGTGCCGCGGCGAGCGCCGAGAGCAGCGCGTAGAGCTCGGCCGAGGAGGCGCTGTCGCCCTCGACGCCGCCATAGGACTGCTCGAACACCAGGCTCGCGTTGAGCGAAAGCGGCCGCTCGGCGGCGTAGCGCGCCGCAAGATAGCTCGAGAGGATGAGGACGCCCTTCGAGTGGATCGGGCCGCCGAGCTCGACCTCGCGCTCGATGTCGACCACTTGGCCGCGGCCGAGACGGACGCGGGCGGTGATCCTCGAGGGCTGGCCGAAGGCGAAATCGCCGAGCTGGATGACCGAAAGCCCGTTGACCTGGCCGACCACTGCGCCTGCGGTATCGATGAGGATGGTGCCGCGCCGGATCTCCGCCTGGACGTGCTCGCGCACGCGGTCGGCGCGATGGATGTGCGCCTCGATCGCCCGTTCGACATGCTCGGACGCGATGCGCCCGGCGCCGCCCTCGCCCGCCCAGAAGTCGGCTTCGCGCACGAGATCGGCGATGCCCTCGAGATTGGCGGTCAAGCGCTCGGAATCCTCGGCGACGCGCGAGGCGTGCTCGATCACGCGCGCCACCGCCGAGCGATCGAGCGGACGGAGCTTCTCGCGTCGCGCAAGGGTGGCGATCATGCGGGCGTAGCGCATGAGTCCGTCCGGATCGAACGCTATGCGGTCGTCGAAATCGGCGGGAACCTTGAAGAGCTCGTGGAAGTCCGGATCGTACCGGCTCAAGAGATAATAAAGGAGGCGGTCGCCCAACAGCACGATCTTCACATCGAGCGGAATGGCGCCCGGCTCGAGCGACACCGTGCTCACCAGGCTCATGAGCTGGCCCATGGACTGGATGCGCGCGAGACGCGAGCGCAGCGCCCGCTTGAGCTCCTCCCAGGCGAAGGGCTGGACCAAGAGGCGCCGCGCGTCGAGCACGAGATAGCCGCCGTTGGCGCGGTGGAGCGAGCCCCCCTTGATCAGGTTGAAGTCGGTCACGAGCGCGCCGAACTGGGAAATATGCTCGATGCGCCCGACCAGGTTCTCGAGCGAGGGATGGTCCTCGAAGATCACCGGGGCACCCGAGTCGGGCACGTTGGCGACGATGACGTTGACCTGGTAGCGCCGAAAGAGCGCATCGGGGCCGGGCGCGGGCAGTCCGGGCACGGGCCCCGGCCCGTCCGCCTCCTGCGGCATGCTGCGGCGGAGCAGGATCTCGGCGTTATCGATGACGTCCGCCTGCACGCTCGCCAGGAACTCGAATACAACGGGGATTTCGCGGTAGCGCTGACGCTGCTCGTCGATCAGATGGCCGACCGCGTAACTCACGACGTCGCGGTGAAGGGCGCGGAGCTTCTCGCGCGTCTCCCGCTCCCACACGGGGATCTGGCGGAAGAGGGCCTGAAGCTCGCCCTGGAGCGCCTCGATATCGCTTTGGATGCGCGTGCGCTCGGCCTCGTCGAGCTTCTCGAAGTCATCCGGCTTGACGACCTCGCCATCCTTCAAGGGTGCCAGCGCGAGGCCCATGGGGGTGCGGATGAGCCCGACGCTCTTGTCGAGCGCTTTGCGCTGCAGCGCCTCGAAGGCCGTGCCCTGGCGCTGCTTGAGCTCCTCCTCGATGACCTCCCGGCGGTGGCGATACTCCTCGCTCTCGAAGGCGGCCGGGATCGCCGCCATGAGCTCGTTCACCAGCCGCTCCATGTCGCGTCGGAACGGCATGGCGCGGCCCGCCGGCAGCCCCATCGCCACGGGCTTGTGGGCATCGACGAAGTTGTTGACGTAGCACCAGTCGTCGGGCACCGGCTCGCGCGCGGCCTTGGTCTCGAGCGCGCGCCGCACGAGATGCTCCTTGCCCACGCCGCTCGGGCCGAGAGCGAAGATATTGAAGCCCGGACGCTTGATGCCGATGCCGAAGCGGACCGCCTCGGCGGCACGCACCTGGCCGATCGCATCGTCAAGGTCGGGCAGCTCCGCGGTGCTTTCGAAGGGGAGACTTGCGGGATCGCAGCAGCGCCTGAGCGCTTCCGGCTGAAGCGGCCGCGACGCCGAGCTTGCCACAGCTCCTCCCTGGCTTTCTCCGCGCTCCGTCATCTTTCCGTCCTGGTCCGGCGCCATGATAATTCATTCCCGGCGCGGCCCCAAAGCCTCTTGAACGGCAACACGCGGGCGCCCGGACGAAGCGCTCGCCCCGAACCAGGCCCGCTCGGTTATGTGCGCCCCAGTGCCTCGTAATCGTCGACGGATGTGCGCCCATTCGGATCGAGCGCAGTGCTACTCGGGCTCCTCGTCAAGGCGATGGCGGGAGTTCGCCTGACGCTCGTTCTGCGGATGCGAAGAGGCGGCGGCAAAAGAAACCGCCGCCGCGCGAACAACGACCGAGCCGAGGGCTCTCTGCCGCCCTGGCGCCCGCTCGACGAGCGCCGGCAGGGGCAAAGGGAGGCGCTATCTGCGGCGGGAACCAAACGGCACGTAGACACTGATGCCCGGGGTCGAAATGCCGACACCCGGGGACGAATAGTAGTACGGCGGCGAGTAGTCATAGGGCGACGGCGAAGAATAGTAGCCATAGTAGCCGTAATTGCCCCGATCCTCGCGCCAGTCGCGATCACGATCATGATGCTCGCGCTCGTACCTTTCCCGTTTCTGTTGGTCATCTTCGGCGAACGTCGGCCCAATGAACATGCCTAGGATCAGCGAGGCGTAGGCGAGGGCCAGCGCGATCTTGCCGACCGTCGAGTGGAAATCCTTCGCGTCGGTTCTTGCGGTCTTCATGACGATCCTCCTCGAGAGGTTTCTCGTCACCGGACGAGATTCCTATCCGATGTCACGTTCGTGCCTCCCACTCATTGGCTTTTCGGGCTCTTCTCGCTTGCGCATGGCGGACGCGATTGCGGAAGAGTCAATCGGCACTCTTCTTTTGCGCGTCCGACATGCTGTCGGACGGCGTCAGTGGAACCGCAGCGGCAAGACGATGCTGATGCCCGGGGACGAGTAGTACTCCGGCGGCGCTTCATAGACCGGCGGTGGCGCATAGACCGGCGGCGGCGGCGCATAATAATAGCCGCCCTCCCCGTTCCAATTGCGATCATTGCGATCATAATACCGCCCCCGATCGTCACGGTGGCCGCGGTCGTGTTTCTGATCTTTCGCCAGAGCCGGTCCCATGGAGACGCCCAGCATCACCGCGGCGTAGGCAAGTCCCAATATGAGCCTTGCGATTGCCGATCGGATATTCTTCGCACGGCTTCCTACGATGTTCATGGCACCCTCAACTCATGAAGCGGTTCGCCGCAGGAGGCAAGACGCCGCTCGCGCGCGGTTACTGCGCCTTAGGCGCCGCTTTCATCTCGGCGTGGCGAATGCGGTTGCGGAAGAGTGCGTCGGCAGCCTTCTTTTGCTTGTCCGACATGCTGTCGTAGAGCTGTTGAAAGACGGGAACGAATTTCTTGAGGCCGTCGGCGTGCGCATCGGCGAGCGCGCTATAGGAGCGGAGGTCGTCGACCGCCGTCATCTTCGCGGCATTCTCGTACCTCTCGTGGGCCAACGACTCCATCGTTTTGGCGTTGTCCCGCATGACCTCGGCGACGCTGCTCCACGCTGCCTCTTGCGCCGGCGTGATATGGAGCTTTCCATGCAAGTCCTTGATCCGCTTCTCGACTTGCGCCATGGGACCCGCCGGCCTTGGCGCGGCCGTAGCTGCAGCCGGAGCCGGCGTGGCGGGAGCCGGCGGCTGGGCAGTTGGCGGCGGCGGCGGTGTCGTCTGCGCCAAAATCAATGCATGATCGCCCGTCGCCGCGTGCGTCGGGCTCGCAAAGCCAATGACACCGAGCAGCGCTGCCGCCATCACGGCGCGCGCGCCCAGTCTGGTGAACTTGTTCATGGCGTACACCTTTTGTTCGTTAGGATCGCCGGTGACCCGGGGCGGTCTAGCCTTACCACCGCGAGGACTATATGCCCCCTCGCGCCCGCATAACAAGCTGTTCGCGATTACTTCGAGCAGTGACAAGTTTGTGACGGCGCCGCGCGACGAGCGGCCGGCCGAACTTGGTCTCACTATTTGAGTTAGCAGGCTATGTTAATCTGGTTCGTGCCCCCGCGGAGGGTCCGCGACCGTCCGGATTTTGTCACAGCGCCGCCACACATCCGTCGCGAATTGCGGGATATGCTCGCTTCCTGAACGCGTGGCGGTCGCCCGCTGCCGCGCGAGGACCACAGATTTCCGAGGGGAGGCATGGATGAAGCTCAACACGATCCTCTTTGGAACAGGAGTCGGCAGGAAAGTCATGGCGCAGGACAGCAGGCTGTGGATGCGAGCCGGCCAGGAGCCCTCGACGACGGAGCTCCTCTCCGACCCGATCGCGATACTCCTGATGCGCGCGGACAATCTGGAAGCTTCGGGGATCGAGACGCTGCTTCGGGAGGCGCGCCGCCGCAGGCGCCAGGAGCAGGCCAAGGCCGCACAGCTTGGCCGCGCCCTCGGCCGGCAAGGCTGGCCGGCCGCCCGGCGGCTCGATGCCTGAGCACTCGCGGCTGCGTGGAAGCGAGGGGCGAGGGACCCGCGTCCCACCCGCGTCCCACCCGCGTCCTCTGGCCCTCACGCGTAGAGCCGCTCCTTCTCGAGACCCTTGTAGATGTCGGCGACGTAAGCGGCGTAGCCGTTGAAGAGCTGGGTGGGCACCCGCCCACTCATGCCGAGCACCCGCTCGCTCGCCTGACTCCAGCGCGGGTGCGGCACATCGGGATTGACGTTGGCCCAGAAGCCGTACTCCTCGGCAGCGATCGTCTCCCAGAAGGTCTTGGGCCGCTTGTCCGAGAAGCTCAGCCGCACGATCGCCTTGATCGATTTGAAGCCGTACTTCCACGGCGTCACCAGGCGCAAGGGAGCACCATCCTGCTTGGGGATCGGCTTGCCGTAGAGGCCCGTCGCGATGAAGGCGAGCTCGTTCGTCGCCTCGGCCATCGTGAGCCCCTCGACATAGGGCCAGGGATACCAGAACTCGCGCTGCCCGGGGGCCGTGCCCGGATCCTGGAAGGTCTGCATCACCACGTATTGGGCGGAGGCGAGCGGCCGGGCATAGTCGACGAGCGCCTTGAGCGCAAAGCCGCTCCAAGGTACGGCCATCGACCAGGCCTCGACGCAGCGGTGGCGGTAAAGGCGCTCCTCGAGCGGCATCGTCTTCAGGAGCGTATCGATGTCGACGACCGTCTCCTTCTCGACCATGCCCTCGATCTTGACCGTCCAGGGCCTGAGCTTGACCGCCTGGGCGGCGCGCCAGATGTTCTTCTCGGAGCCGAACTCGTAATAGTTGTTGTAGGTGGTGACATCGTCCGCGGGCGAGAGCGGGCGGTCGAGCGTGTATTTCTCGTTGCGCTTCACGGGATAGAGCCCCGCCGAGGGATCGGCCTCCTCGTCCGCGCGCGCGCGGCCGGCAAGGCCCGCG
>DATNIJ010000146.1:0-16491 GCA_035604475.1 Alphaproteobacteria bacterium | reverse complement strand
AGGGTTGCGTAGGCTTAGCGAGACGAAGTCGAGCTTAGCCGGAGCTGGGTGAGGGGGGTGATTCCGCGCCATCGGAACATGCTCTAGCCACAACGGCGGCTGAACTCGGACGGCGAGAAATCGAGAACCCCATACTACCGTACCGAGGTCTCTGCGATTGGTACGGCCAATGGCCGAGCGGCGATCTGCTGACCTCTCGATCCCTCCTTGCATTCGTGGCGGAAATCTTTAAGGCGGATCGATCCTGTATTAGGTGGCAAGCTCCGGATCGCGGTTCGGATGGCTTGTGCTTTTGTTGCCGGTTTTCAGTGGCAATGCTGTTCTTCCTTCTCGTGGCGTATGTCGTGAAGCCGATGCTCCAGCCTCTCTCGTTCCTCGCCGTGAGGGTCGCGGTCTAGGCGCTCGCGGGTTTCGTGTTCCTCATGGTCAAGGTCCTCGCAGTGCCTCTCATCCCGGCGTTCTTCTTGCTTCTTGTGGCTGCTGCCCGCCCCCAGGAAGCTGGAGTTGGATGGAGGGCCCTTGCTGTGCGTGAACCGCTGTCTGCGGGAATGAACAGGCTAGGAAAATCGCAGAGACCGCGACAAACAACATCCTCATGGTCGTTCCCTCCCATTAGTTCGGTATGGTGTAGCAGCCGCTCCGGGTATCTCACCCCTCGTTTGTTCGGAATTGGTCGCCCGAACACCCGCATTGGCTGTAAGGCATGATGTAGATAGCAAAGTCGCTTTGATCAAGATCAATTACGTCGGATAGCCGATTCCAATTCTCCCCCTGATCGACCAAAGTCCGAGGAGGCGATTGACCGCATTGGAGCGGCTGTGAATCGGTCTGTCTTCGCGCGCCGGGCGTCGACTTGAGACGATCGGCGCCTCGCGAATAGCGCACCCTCGTGTGCAGTATTGAACGGCGCGCCGGCCGTCAATCCGCTAGCAATGGTGCGCTGCCGGAACATGAGTAAGGACTTCCGGAGCAATGCAGCCGTCTTGCGCTTCCAGTGGAGGAAGCAGCGGTCTCAAGTTGCAGGCGGGGACCGAGTTCTAACCGACACGAGCAACCCAAGGAAACAGGAGCATCACAATGAGACTTCTCGCCATATCCGCTGCCATCGCCTTTAGCCTGGCCGCCGCCCCGTTGGCCCAGGCGGCACCCGATCAGCAACGAGCCGTCGACGAGGCCCTCAACGTCGTCCGCGAGATGCACGACGCCGGGAACGATATCGCCGCCAAGACGCGCGAGCTGGTCCGCCACTCGCGTGCCGTGCTGATCGTGCCCGAGTTGGTCAAGGGCGGCTTCATCTTCGGCGCCCAAGGCGGCACCGGCGTTCTGCTCGCCCGCGACGGCGAGCACAATTGGAGCGACCCGGCCTTCTACGACCTGGGTGCGGGCTCGTTCGGCTTCCAGATCGGCGTCGAGGTCTCCAAGGTCGTGCTCATCATCATGAGCGAAAAGGCGCTCAATGCGGTGATGGAGAACAAGGTGAAGCTCGGCGTTGAGGCCGGGCTGGCGGTCGCCACCGTGGGGGCTGGCGCCGAGGCGTCGACGACGACCAATGCCGGCGCCGACATTTACGTTGTCGCCGAATCGAAGGGCCTGTTCGGCGGCGTCGCCATCGAAGGCGGGGTGATGAGCCCGCACCACGACTGGGACGTGGCCTATTACGGCCGTGAGGTCTCGGCGCGCGATATCGTCGTCCACCGCACCGTCAGCAACCCCGGTGCCGCCGCCTTGAGGCGGGCGCTTGGCGAAATCTGACGGCGGCGCCGGCGCGAGGGGTTCGACGGCCATTCGTACGGAGAGAAACGACGGGAGAGGTGCGCCTTGTCGACGGAAAATAGAGCCGTCAGCGGTCGGACAAGCCCATGCTCGACGGCCGCGGCAACATCGGCGGCCCCTATCCTATTCCGGATAGCCGCAGAGAGCCCAATTGGCTACGCTGACGCCCGGAACCGTAGTTCATCTGGGGCATGTCGGCTGCGATGCGCCTGAGGACCATCCTCTTCATCGGGCTCGGCGTCGTCGTCATGGCGATCGTCGCCGCGGCGGCCGTGCTGAGCAGCATGGACTTCGGCAAGTACAAGGGACTGATCGTCGCGCAGGCGGAGCAGGCTACCGGGCGGAAGCTGACGATAGCCGGGGACGTGAAGCTCTCGATCTTCCCCGTGCCGGGTTTGAACGTCAAGGACGTCAGCCTCGCCAATGCCGATTGGGGCTCACGGCCCGAGATGGCGAAGCTCGGCGAGCTCTCCGCCCGCGTCGAGGTGCTGCCGCTCATCTTCGGCGGCAGCCTCCACATCACTCGCCTGGTGCTGAAGGACGTGGACGTGCTGCTGGAGACCGACGGCAAGGACCACGGCAACTGGGAGTTTGGCGCGCTCGCCCCCGCCAAGCCGAAAGAACCGGCCGAAGCGGCGCCCAAGGGCCCTGGCGTGTTCGAGCTGTGGGGCTTCGACAGCATTCTGCTGCGGAACATCCTCGTCACCTACCGCGACGGTCGGACCCGCAAGACCACGACGGCGACGTTGACCGAGCTTTCGACCTCGGGCTCGTTCGGTGGACCGATGCAGGTGAAGGCTGAGGCCACCTTCCAGAGAATGCCGGTGCAGATGACGGCCAACGTCGGTGCGCTGTCGACCCTCACGAGCCGCGGCCAGCCGTATCCCGTGCAGGCCGAGGTCGACGTGGCGGGCGCAACGGTGAAGCTGATTGGCAGCGTGAGCGAACCCCTCGCCGGGCGCGGCCTCAACTTCACCTTTGCGGCGGACGGCAAGGATCTCGCCGCCGTCGGCGGGCTGCTGGGTGCGTCGCTGCTGGCGAAACCCTATCATCTCGCGGCAACCATAACCGGCGATGCCGACAAGGCGATGATGCTGAAGGCGCTGCAAGGCAGCCTCGGCGCGAGCGCCTTCAACGGCGAGGCAAGCTTCGCCTTAAGCGGCGCACGGCCCAAGCTCGTTGCGACGCTCAACGCCTCGCTCGTCGACCTAACCGAGTTTCCGACGGCGAAACCGGTCGCCAAGTCCGGCGACGCCGATCGCGTCTTCTCGAGTGATCCCTTGCCGCTGGAGGCGCTCCGTGGGACCGACGCGGACCTGACGCTCAGCATCGGTACGCTAAAGACCGAAAAGCTGAGTCTGCAGAATGTCTCCGCGCATGTGACCCTCGACGATCGGAATCTCAGCATCAAGCCCTTCCGCGCGGATATCGCCGACAGCCACATCGCCGGCAATGCCGCGCTCTTGGCGCGCCAGGCGCCGGCGGCGCTCACGTTCGATCTGGACGGCAAGCAGATCGATGTCGGCCGGATTCTGGCGCAGATGTTCGGCGACGACCTGCTCGAGGCCAAGGGCGACCTCGCGGTCGCGGTCCATGGCACCGGCGATTCCGCGCGCGCAATTATGGCCTCGCTCGACGGCACGTCGAGCATGGTGGTCGGTCGCGGCGTCATCAAGAGCCACTACGCCGACCTGATCGGCGCCGACGTGTTCCGTGAGGCCTTCGCCTGGGCCCAGGGCAAGAAGGACACCAAGCTGAACTGCCTCGTGACCCGCTTCGACATCCAGAAAGGCGTCGCCACCTCGCGCGGCATGCTGATGGATACCGACGACGTGTCGATGCTGGGCGAGGGCACGGTCAATCTCGGCTCAGAGCGCCTCGATCTCGAACTCATCCCGCGCCCGAAGGAGACCAGCCTGCTCGACCTCGCGGTGCCGATCGACATCGGCGGCACCTTCAAGCACCCGACGGTGGGGCCGAACAGGTTGGCCATGGCCAAGCAGGTCGCGGTCGGCGTGGCGGGCGCGTTCAATCCGCTCATCATCATCGGGGCGCTTGTGCTCAACAACACAGGCGGCGGCGGCAAGAACCCCTGCGTCGCGGCGCTCGAGGGCGGCAAGGGCTCGGCGGCGGAGAAGGATGAGGGCGGCGTCAGTGGCGCCGTCAAGGGCCTCGGCCGCTCGATCGAGGGCATCTTTAAGTAATGCGCCCCATTTGCTAGGAAGCCCACGCCGGATCGAGCGCGGGCGCGCATCAGGTGCGGCTTGACGCCAAGCCGCTCCGCACGCCGGCAAAGGCGCTGCTCGACCGGCCGACCAATCGGGGGTGGCGCCGAAATTGGAAGCCGATTCACCGGCTCGTGATGATCGCAGTGCGGATTACCGGTAGAGCAGGCATTTGGCCGTGCGGCGAGGGTAAATTCTTGCAAATGTCCCTTTTTTGATCATCCGGCACTAGGCGCGCGCGATAGTTAAGGCGCAAAGGTCCTGTCGCCCAGTCTCTCGGGAAGTTCCTGCGGCCCTCCTGCCGTCACGCCGCGCGCGTCGACCCGAGACGATCGGCGCCTCCTGAATAGCGCACCGCGTGTGCAGTATTGAACGGCGCTCGGGCCGCCAATCCGCTAGTCATGATGCGTTAGCGGAAAGTTTCATTGAACGCGGAAAGGGGTGGAGCCATGCGCCCGTTGCTCACGCTCGCGGCCGTCGCCGCTCTGACCATCACGCTCGGCTGCGCTCAGGGCGATCCCGCGCGCCTGCGTTCGGAGGCCCAGCCGCCTCCGGAGGCCATGCACAATCCCGACTCGACCTATCGTCCGGAGATGATCCCCTACGCTGCCGCCGAAATGCAGAACGTCATCGCCGGATGCCGCAACAAGCGGCTCAGCGGCGAGCTGAAAAGCTTCGCCGAGTCGGCGAACTGCTCCAATTCAATGATCGTCCTTGCTTACGGTTGGCTCAATTACCCCTACATGGATCTGGTCCGGTCGATTGCGGCTTCCCGTCTTGCCGTGTCCGAGCGGGTGGACGAAGGCAAGTTGAGCGAAACCGAGGCGCAGACGCTGATGGCGGAACTGGGCAAAGAGGTCAATGCCGAGGTCCTGCGCCGTCAGTCATTGGCGCTAGTCGCCCAGTCGCGGCCCGCGCGCGTGTCGGACGGAAGCGCTCAGCAAGCTTCGGCCGCGTTGGTCGCCACGCCCGGCTCGCGGGAGAACCCGATCCGGCATGGGATCGCAGCCCTCACAAGCGATCACTTATTGGAACATTCGATCCAAATCTCGCAAGCGAGCACCTCTGAGGCACGGGACCGCTGATCCGATTGCCGGTAATTCCAGGAAAATAAAAAGGATTTCCGCCCACCGAGGTCATTGACAAGGGCCGGGCGAGTCGCCACTTGCTATTTGGTTAGCACTCCCAATGAGAGAGTGCTAACGCAAATTCCCCATTCGTCTGGAGACAATACTATGAAATTCAGACCTCTTCACGATCGCGTCGTCGTCCGCCGCATCGAGCCGGAGCAGAAGACCACGGGCGGCATCATCATTCCGGACACCGTCAAGGAGAAGCCGATGGAGGGCGAGGTGACAGGGGTCGGCCCCGGCACCCGCTCGGAGGACGGCAAGCTCCACCCCCTCGACCTCAAGGTCGGCGACCGCGTGCTGTTCGGCAAGTGGTCCGGCAGCGAGGTCAAGATCGACGGTGAGGAGCTCCTGATCATGAAGGAGTCCGACATCATGGGCGTCATCGAGCCCGCCAAGTCCGCCCGCAAGGCGGCATAGGAATTAGGAGCAAACAACATGTCAGCCAAGGACGTAAGGTTCGGTAGCGACGCGCGCGCGCGGATGCTGCGCGGTGTCGATATCTTGGCCGATGCGGTCAAGATTACGCTCGGCCCGAAGGGCCGCAACGTGGTGCTCGACAAGTCGTTCGGCGCGCCGCGGATCACCAAGGACGGCGTCACCGTCGCCAAGGACATCGAGCTCTCCGACAAATTCGAGAACATGGGCGCCCAACTCGTCCGCGAGGTCGCGAGCCGTGCCTCCGATGATGCGGGCGACGGCACGACGACGGCGACCGTGCTCGCCCAAGCGATCGTCAAGGAAGGTGCCAAGGCGATCGCCGCCGGCATGAATCCGATGGACATCAAGCGCGGCATCGACCGCGCGGTCGAGCGGGTGGTCGGCGATCTCAAGAAGCGCTCCAAGAAGGTCTCGAGCAACGAGGAGATCTGCCAGGTCGGCACCATCTCGGCGAACGGCGAGCGCGAGATCGGCGAGATGCTGGCCGCGGCCATGAAGAGGGTCGGCAACGAGGGCGTGATCACGGTCGAGGAGGCCAAGAGCCTGCATTCCGAGCTCGAGGTGGTCGAGGGCATGCAGTTCGACCGCGGCTACGTGTCGCCCTACTTCGTCACCAACGTCGACAAGATGGTGTGCGAACTCGAGGACCCCTACATCCTGATCCACGAGAAGAAGCTCTCGGGACTCCAGCCGGTGCTGCCGCTCCTCGAGGCGATCGTGCAGTCGGCGCGGCCGCTGCTCATCGTGGCCGAGGAGGTCGAGGGCGAGGCGCTCGCCACTCTCGTGGTCAACAAGCTGCGCGGCGGCCTCAAGGTGGCCGCGGTAAAAGCTCCCGGCTTCGGCGACCGGCGCAAGGCGATGCTCGAGGACATCGCCATCCTCACGGGCGGCCAGGTGATCAGCGAGGAGCTCGGCATGAAGCTCGAGAGTGTCACCCTCGACATGCTGGGCCGGGCCAAGCGCGTTGTGATCAATAAGGACGAGACCACCGTCATCGATGGCGGCGGCAAGAAAAAGGACATCGAGGCCCGCTGCGCCCAGATGCGCACGCAGATCGAGGAGACCACCTCGGACTATGATCGCGAGAAGCTCCAGGAGCGGCTCGCCAAGCTCGCGGGCGGGGTCGCCATCATCCGCGTCGGCGGTGCCACCGAGACCGAAGTCAAGGAGCGCAAGGACCGCGTCGAGGATGCCATGCACGCAACCCGCGCCGCGGTCGAAGAGGGCATGCTGCCCGGCGGCGGTGTCGCCCTTCTCTACGCGGCCCGCGCCTTGGACGGGTTCAAGGGCGAGAACGCCGACCAGACCCACGGCGTCGAGATCGTCAAGAAGGCGCTCCAGTCACCGGTCCGCTTGATCGTGGAGAATGCCGGGGTCGACGGCTCGGTCGTGGTCGGAAAGCTCGTCGAGCAGAAGAGTCCCAACTACGGCTACGACGCCCAGAATCTCGGCTATACCGACATGCTCAAGGCCGGGATTATCGATCCGACCAAGGTGGTGCGTTGCGCGCTCCAAGGTGCCGCCTCCGTGGCCGGCCTCCTGATCACCACCGAAGTGATGGTGGCCGAGCGGCCCGAGAAGAAAGCCGGCTCGAGTATGCCGGAAGGCGGCATGGGCGGGATGGGCGGCATGGGTGGCATGGATTACTGAGCGGCCGGCAGCGCCGTCGGCCATAAGACCATAAGAAGGGTTACGCCCGCGCAACAGACGGTTGCGCGGGCGAATGCCTTTGAGCACGTCTTGGCACGCTGCCTCGACAAGTCGGCGGAAGATCCGCACACGCAAGCTTCGGCAACCCGGAGACCTCCGCCTCGCAGGTTGCCTTCCGCAGCGATGCTCGCCCCTTGCCGCTCAAAGGCAGAGGTCGGCGGAGGTTATCCCTCGAGTTTCCTCGCGCACGCGAACTTGACGTCGGACTCGGCCGAAGTCGCCCCCGGCATGATGCCCCATTTCGCCGCCAAGTCGGTTCGCGCGGTCCAGTCGAGCTTGCTCGTGTCTTGGACCGCAACGTGCGCCCGCTCTGCGCAAATCGAGGCACTTTGCTCGACAAGGCCGTCCCGCAACTCCGCTTTGGCCGCGGCGCTGGTGACCTGCCAACCAATGGAGTTCGTAATGAAAGGCCCCGCGATCAGGCCGATGGCCAGAAAAATGACGCGAGGTTTCATTGTTTGCCACTTCGACGCCAGCCCATCCCATGTTGTCATAACACACTCCTGAGAACGGAATTTTCAATAAACGCGCCACCACTAGCAGACGGGGGTGCCATCGGCAGTTCAATATTGCACACACGGCCTCATGGCGGAGATCGATGCCAGCGGCAAGAAGCGCCGAGCGGCCGGCCTCTTCGCCGATGCAGGGCCCAGCCGGCGGCGAAATCGAACGCTCGCCCGGCCGCGCGCCGTGCTATAAAGAGCCCACGTCGCGCCGTCCCCGTAGCTCAGCAGGATAGAGCGACAGATTCCTAATCTGTAGGCCGTGGGTTCGAATCCCGCCGGGGACGCCATTAAATTTGATTTCAGGCAGCTCGTGCGTGCGATGCCGGCGACGGCACGCTGAGCAACTGCCGCCAAGTCGCACCAAGCCGCTTGCGTTCCGCTTCTGCGGCCTTTGCCGCCGCCAGGATTTCGCCATCATGCGCACTGCCGAGCATCCCTAGGATGGCCGCTAGGCGCTCCTTCGTCTCGCTATGCGCCGCGGGGTCGCTGAGCATCCATTCGCCGTAGCGAGTGCGCCGCAAGACGCCTTCTCGCTGCAAATGATCGGCCGCTTTGCGCACGCTGGCGTAGATCGTCGGGGACGGTTGCGCGAATGGTGCGGCGACTTCCCACGCGAGAAGCTGAGTGGAAAGGTGCCGCGTCCGGGTGAGGATGGCGATAATCGCGCATTCGACGCGATCAAAACCCGGTTCAATTCGAGCCGCATTCATGGTGCGTGCCGTAGTTCGAGCGCGAGCACGATGGCGATTGCCCCCGCCCAAACAATCAAGTCATCGCGTAATCTATCGTGCATGACCCTTATCCGACTCCGTGGCACCCCGCTCAGGGGTAGTTGGCTCGATCGCTCTCACGAGGCCGCTACGGGCGGCCTTGCGGGGAGATGAGCAAAAGCGGGGCCACGGCCCTCGGGCCCTGGGGTGGGTCGGCGCCGGAGAGCCGATAAGTTAAATAATCGGCTATTTCAATCAGTTATAACAGTCTGCCGGGGCTCCGGCCAAGGTAGAGGCGGCGCCAACACGAGGCCCCCCAGCAGCCCGCCCTGCATTTCGTTGCAAAATGAGCGGCAAATTGCCAAGGCGGCGGGGCCGGTGACGGCACATGAGGCGGTGGTACGCGTCTGCCGGATTGATTTTGAGAGCAAGCGACGCTGCCCTTGCCGCTGTCGGCGCGACGGCCAGGGGATGCCGAAAGTCGTCTCATCTCGGTGCAGGCTCAGCACCCGTAAAGTCCGACATAATCGTCCTCGCTTGCGCCGAGATCCGAGCCCCAGCCATGGTCGGAAATGCAAGCCCTCGCTTGCCCGATCAGCCGCGAAATTTGCCGCCAGCGCTCCTTAACGGATTTTTTATGAAGTGGGGCTCAGTTCCGTCTCGAATTTATATGGGGCAAATCCCTAATCTTTTGCGTGCGCGGCGCCGCGCGCGCCGTGCCCATGGAGTTTGGCAAGCATGCAGTATTCACAGCTTCAGTACGGCTCTCAACGCGGGCTTCGTGCCGGCGAGCTGGCTCAAGAGGGCGGAGGTGCCGCGCTCTTCAAGTTTGACGGGGCGCGCTTGCGGGCGGCCGCGGGTGCCGCCGCAGCGCTCGTGATCTTCTCGGTCCTGATCCTCGCGGGCATCCTCGTGCGGCTCTGGGCCTACCTCGCCTGACGGCTTTTTATCCCTGACCACAACGCTCGGGACCGGCGCCATGAGCACGATCCACATGCCAGCGAGACTAGGGACGGGGACGGCAAGCCGCAAACCGTCCTGGTGGTCTCGCTTTACGAAGCGCTTTTCGCCAATCGATTCGAGGGACGCGGCTGAGGCCGAGCCCACGGCCGCAAGCGAATCCCGCGCGGCCGCGCGCTTCCTTATTTCCCAGCGCTACGATCACCGTTGGAGCGTGGAGACCTCCGGCCGCGCGGCGGGCGCCGGCTTCACACTTTTGAGCCAGGCTGTCGCCTACGCCCGGGGCGCGTGCGACGCAGCGCCCGCGACGATCGAGCTCCGCATCGGCGACGTCGTCGCCGTGATTCACCAGACCGCGGGCTGGCCCAAATCGATCTGCGGCGAAGCCATCAAGCGGCGCTAGAAAGCCGGCGCCCGCGGCCGAGCGTGCGCGGCGGCCGCCATGCCTAGCGCAAACTGTCGCAAATTCGAGCGTCACCCCCTCCCCACCCTCCCCCTTCAAGGGGGAGGGGGAAGCTGTTGAAGTCGCCCACCTATTCCCTCCCCCCTTGAGGGGGAGGGTAGGGTGGGGGGTGTGCCAGGCGCCCATGATTCCTGGTGCTAGCGCAAAGACGTTGCCCGGCTCGTGCGGCTTTCAAGCGTCATGCGCTCGCCTTAGCGCCGCCCTTTGCGCGGTGCCGTCCTGCCCCGCGCGTCTGCGGCCGGCACGCTCTCCGCGAGGAGGGCTTGAAGCCGGTCCTTGCCCAGGCGCCGCTGCCAGCGGCTGAGCGAGGAGCGCTCGAAGGGGAGGTCATGGCGGAACGCCTCCTCCCCGCAGAAGTACTGGAAATAGGGATTCTCGAGCCAACGCGCGCAGAGCGCCGCCCCCGACAAGCCCTCGATGTGCTTGAGGATGATGAGGCCGGCAACGAGGCGCGCAGGTAGGGGCGGCCGGCCATAGCCGGCGCGGCAAACCGCACCTAGGCGCTCCTCGAGTGCGCCCCAGTCGATGCGCGCCCTAAGCCGCACGAGCGGGTGGCCCATGTCGATGATGCGATCGAGCGCCGGGCGGAACAGGTCCTTCTGGCGCGCATCTCGCGGCTTCGCCATAGCACCTCTCCGACAGCGAATGCCGCCCCCTCGGGAACCGCGAACGCTGCGAAGCCTACCAGATCGGAGCGAGCCTAACGCCTCGGCCGGTCTTTCTGCAAATCGCCAAGCACGCCGCGCGCGCTCCCGAGCGCCCGCAGAGCCTCACTTGCCGCGGATTTCGCCGGCCGCGCGCGTGAGAATCTCGGCGATGCGCCGTTGCTCCTCGGGCGTGCTCGCGAGCTTTTCCCTGAGCGCTCCCTTGAGCTCGCGCCGGGCCGCGCGCAATGCTGCGGCCATCCCATGGCCGGCATCCGACGCATCCTCGGCCTCGGCACCGGCAGCACCCGGCTCCTCGCCGCTAAAGGCCCGGCGCATATGCTCCATGCGGCGGCCGATCCAGGCGAGTTGCTCCAGCATCGATTGCGCCAAGGGTCGATTCGCCTCGAGATGGGCGCGTCCCGTCTCGGTGATGCGATAGAGCTTCTTGGTACCCTCCGCCGCGACCGTGGCATGGCCGAGCTCCTCCAAGTAGGTGAGGGCCGGATAGACCATCCCCGGGCTCGGGCTGTAGAAGCCGCCGGAGCGCTCCTCGAGCGCCTTGATGATCTCATAGCCGTGGCGCGGCGCCTCGGCGAGAAGGGCGAGAATGACGAGCTGCAGGTCGCCGGCCGCGAGCTTGCGCCCGGCGCCGAAACCCTGTGCTCCCATGCCAGCCCCGCCGGCCAAGCCGGCGACGAGCCGGCCGAAGCCGCGGCCGCCGCGGTGACGGCCGATGAAAGCGATGCCGGCGTGGGGCCGGCATTCCCTGGTGTGATGACGCACAATGATCTCCGTAGTTGTCATAAGATAGGTCTAAAAATATATCTTACGATATATTCTGTCAAGAGGATTTCTTCAAGCGTCATGGTGCTGCTTGTCGCAGGAGGCCCGATCGGTGACTGTGGGAGCAGATGCGGGGTTGGGCGACTGTCCGAGCGGGGGCGTCTTATGAAGGTGGCAAATTTCGCGGCGAAATACCGGAAGCTTTGGGGCGAGCTCGGCCCTTACGCCAGGTTCGAGCACGTCGTTGCCATCATCCTGATCGTGCTGATCTCGCTGGTGATTGCCGCTTCCACGCTGAGCCTGGCACTCGACATCGTCAAGATCCTCGCGGGCGGGGTCGCGTCCTACAGCGATATCGCATTCGAGGAAATCTTCGGACGCATCATGACGGTGCTGATCGCCCTTGAGTTCAACGTCTCGATCGCGCAGGTGCTCGCGTCGCGCCGGCACATCGTGCAAGTGCGCACGGTCGTGCTGGTCGCCATCCTCGCGATCGCGCGCAAGTTCATCATCATCGACATCGACGCCAAGGGTGCGGAGACGCTGATAGCACTCGCGGTCATCATCGCCGCGTTGGGCGCAACCTACTGGGTCCTCAACATCGCCGAGCACCGCTCACCGGCCGCTAGCGACCGAGATGACGGGAAATAAAGCAGCCCTCCCGGCGGCGGTTGCCCGCACGAGTCCATGAGCGCGCTTGTCAGCATCGTCATGCCGGCATGGAACGCCGCGGCCACGATCGCGGCGGCGGCCGGGAGCGTCGTCGCGCAAAGCCACCGGGAATGGGAGCTCCTCATCGTCTCCGACGACGGATGCGACTATGCGCGCTTGATCGGGGAGGCAGGCATCTCGGATGCCCGCATACGCTTTCTGGCAGATGAGGGACCGGCGCGCGGGCCGGCGGCGGCGCGCAACATTGGGCAACGGCACGCCGCGGGCGAGCTCATCACGCGGCTCGATGCGGATGACCTCTACGAGGCCGACCGGCTGCGCCTCATGGTACCGCTCGCACTCCGCCACGGCGTCGCCGGGGACAATGCGGCGGCATACGACGAAAGCCGCGGCGGCGTGCTTGGCACGGTGCTTCCCCCCTCCGAGGGGATAGTTCCGCTCGCCCTCTTCGAGCTCGTGCTCTCGCCCATCCCGTGGTGCCTCCTCTTCCGGCGGGACCTTCTGCCGGAGTGGGACGAGGACCTGCGCTTCGCCGAGGATGTCGTGTTCAATGCGCGCGCGTTCGAGCATGTCGACCGCGTCCCCGTGCTCGGCCGTGCGCTCTGGCGTTATCGTGTCATGGCGAGCTCGCTTTCGCATGCGAAAGGGGCGGCCGAGCTCGCCGATGCGACTTATGCCAGGCTCATCGCCGAGTGCGAGAGCGGGCAGCCGCGCCTTCGCAAGCCCGAGCTTGCAGCACTGTGGCGCCGCGCACTCGAGGCCAAGCGAGCGCTCAATAGCACCTTCATGGCCGCATACGAGCAAGGCGAGGCCACGAGCTTCCAGGAATTCGCCCTCAAGCGGGGCAGCCGGGCGGCGTCCTGAGCGGAAGGAGTATGCCCGGGCACGCCCGCCCTCCGCCCGCGCGAGGTCTCATTCGATCTCGAAGGCCACGTCCCGCGGACGCTTGGTCAGGCTCTCCCCGCCGTCGAGGTAGAGGATGTTCCCCGTCATCGAGGGGGTGGCGAGAATGAACCTGATCGCCAGCACGATCTCCTCGGGCGAGCTGCTGCGGCCAAGGGGTGGGGCACGCCAGGCCCGCGCGAATTGCTCCTCGCTCTGCGCTCCGCTCGGGAACGTGATCCCCGGCGCAATGCCGCAGACGCGGACCGCCGGCGCCAAGGCGAGGGCCAAGGTCTCGGTGAGCCCAAGCAGGCCGATCTTGCTGATCGTATAGGAGAAGAAATCCGGATTGAGATTGCGCACCTTCTGGTCGAGCATATTGATGATGACATTGTCCCGCTCGGGCTCGGCGTGCTCAGCGAAGCTCTTGGAGAGGAAGGCGGGTGCGGTGAGGTTCGGCGCCAGGTGCCTCGCCCAGCTTTCAGGCGTCAAGCTCCCGATGCTGTCGCACTCGAAGGCGGATGCGTTGTTGATGAGGCACTTGAGGGTGGCCCCGTGCTCGAGGCAGCGCGGGACGAGCCCGGTGACCTCCTCGATGCTGGCGAGATCGGCCGGCACGGGAATGCATCTCCCGCCCTTCAAGGAGAGCTCTTCCGCGAGTGCCTCGGCCTCGCGCCGGGAGCGGTGATAATGGAGGAAGACGGCCCAGCCGTCCGCGGCCAACGCGCGCACGATGGCCGCACCCACGCGGCGCGCTCCTCCCGTCACCAGAACCGCGTCCGTTTTAGGAGGATGCTGCGGCATGACGGGATCCCGCGATAGCGATCTCGTTGCTTAGGATGCGCGCTCCTCGAGCTCGCTCCGCAGCCGGTAGAGCTCGACGCCTGCGCCGGCCGCCTCGCTGAAGATATCCGGCTTCACGACCGACACGCGGCAGGCCTCGACGTGCGGATTGCGGAAGGCGAGGCGCACGAGTTCTTCGGCGAGGCTCTCGAGGAGCGGCGTGTGCGGCCGGCCCGGCCATTTGCGCAACTCCTCGCGAATGTCGTCGTAGTCGATCAAGGGCTTGCCGCGCGGCTTGCTCGTGCGCGCGGGGGACGAGTGGGTGAAGAGCTCGACGTTGACGATGAGGCGCGATGGCCGCTCGGGATGTCGCTCCCAGGGGTGGAGGCCGACCCGCGCCTCGACTTCCACGTCGCGCAAGATGACGCGCATGTAGCCCTTCGCACCGTCCCAGAGCGCGCTCCCCTGAGGCGCTCGCATGCCTGCCCGGTTGTTCTTCTTCATGGGCCTCCCGCGGATGCGTCTTGACCGGCGAAAAGCCTTGGCATGGCGCGGGTGCCGCCGTCAATGGCCCGGCAGCACCGGCACCTTCGGCCTGCCGCGGGGGAGGGTGTCCCGTGCTAAAGTCGCGCGAACGCGATTCTCGAAGGGAGTCCGACCATGCGCGCGACAAGCAGGCTTCGTGAGCTCTTGGAGATGGGCGATATCGTCGTGGCGCCTGGCGTCTTCGACGGGCTCTCGGCCAAGCTCGTCGAGCGGGCCGGCTTCGCCGCCGTGTATGCGAGCGGAGGGGCCATCGCGCGGAGCACGGGCGTGCCCGACCTCGGGCTCTTGAGCGCGAGTGAAATGATCGCGCGCATCGAGACCATCGTGGACGCGGTCGGCATACCCGTGATCGCGGACGCGGATACCGGCTACGGCAACGCGCTCAACGTGCGGCGCACGGTGGCGCAATACGCGCGCGCCGGCGTCGCAGCGCTCCACATCGAGGACCAGCTCTTCCCCAAGCGTTGCGGTCACTACGAGGACAAGGCGCTTGAACCGCCCGAGGTCATGGCGCAGAAGATCCGCGCGGCGCGCGAGGCCGCGGAGGCCTGCGGCTTGGCGATCATCGCGCGCACGGATGCGATCGCGGTCGAGGGGTTGGACGCCGCCATCGCGCGGGCCGCGCGCTACGCCGCGGCGGGAGCCGATGTGCTCTTCGTCGAGGCGCCGCGCTCGCTCGCCGAGATCGAGAGGATCGCGCGTGAGCTGCCGCAACCCAAGCTCATCAACATGTTCCAGGGCGGCAAGACGCCGCTCGTGCCGCTCGAGACGCTCAGGGCGCTCGGCTACAAGCTCGTCATCATCCCCTCGGATTTGCAGCGCGCGGCGATCCGGGCGATGGAGGAGACGCTCGCGGCGATCAAGGCCGAGGGCAACAGCGCCTCGATCACCGGCCGTCTCGCCTCCTTCGAGACGCGCGAGGCGGTCGTGGGCCTCAAGGACTATTTGGCACTCGAGAAGCGCTACAGCGGCTGAGCGAGAGCCGATCGCCATTGCGCGGCTAGGCCGAACGCGGCAGAGTCCCTCCCTCGACAATAAAGTCCGAGCAAGGGAGGCGACCATGGCACGCTGGGTGCGCTTCGAGGAGGCGGGCGTCCTGGGCTTCGGCACGCTCGAGGGCGACCGCATCGCCGTCCACGAGGGTGATATGTTCGCGGGTGCGAAGCCGAGCGGGCGTACGCTGGCGCTTACCGCCGTCAAGCTCTCGACACCCTGCGAGCCGGGCAAGATGGTCTGCCTGTGGAACAATTCCCGCGGTCTTGCCGCCAAGATGAGCCTCAAGACGCCGGAGGAGCCGCTTTACTTCCTCAAGGGGGCGTCCGCCTATCATCCCACGGGCGTGCCGATCCCGCGGCCCAAGTCCTACGGCGGCCGGGTGATCTTCGAGGGCGAGCTGGGCATCGTCATCGGTAGGCGCTGCAAGGAGGTCTCGGAGGCGGACGCGCCGGGCTACATCTTCGGCTACACCTGCGTGAACGACGTGACGGCCTTCGATCTCCTCAACAAGGATCCCTCGTTCCAGCAATGGACGCGGGCCAAGAGCTTCGACGGCTTCGGCGTCTTCGGACCCGCGATCGCGACGGGGCTCGATCCCGAGAAGCTCGCCGTGCGCAGCGTGCTCGACGGCAGCGAGCGGCAGAGCTACACGGCCGCCGACCTCTTCTTCACGCCGCACCGGCTGGTCAGCCTGATCTCCCAGGACATGACCCTCAAGCCGGGCGACCTCATCGCCTGCGGCACCTCGCTCGGCGCCGGCTCGATGAAGCCCGGAAGCAGAATCGAGATCTCGATCGAGGGGATCGGCAGCCTCTCGAACGTCATGGAGTGAGACGCCCGCGGCGCCGGCCGCGGAGACGACGGCAAACGGACAAGGGAGGATCGGAGCATGGCGATGAAAGTCTGCGTCGTGGGAGCGGGTGCGATCGGCGGGCTCCTCGGCGGCAAGTTGGCGCTTTCGGGCGAGAGCGTCAGCTTCATCGAGAAGCACGCAGCACACCGCGAGGCGATCAACAAGAACGGCCTCACCATCCGCATGCCCGGCGGAGAGGAGCTGGTCGCGAAGGGGGTCAAGGCGAGCGAGGACATGGGCGAGCCCGGACCGCAGGACGTCGTCGTCATCGCCGTCAAGGCGCACCAGATCTCCGCCCTCGTCCCCGGCATCCGCAAGCTCTTCGGCAAGGACACCATCGTGGTGACCGTGCAGAACGGCATCCCCTGGTGGTACTTCCGCAGGCACGGCGGCCCCTTCGACGGCAAGCGC
>DATNIJ010000145.1:0-5103 GCA_035604475.1 Alphaproteobacteria bacterium | reverse complement strand
CGGGGCGAGCCGATAGCTCACATCCTGGAAGAGCTCGGTCATGATGCCGCCGGCGCCCGCCATGACAACCGGGCCGAACGTCTCGTCCCTGACGGCACCGACGATCATCTCCACACCCCGCGGGGCCATCCTTTGCACGAGCACGCCGTGGAGGCGGAGCTCGGGGCGATGGCGGCGGGCCGCCTCGAGCATCTCGCGATAGGCCGCGCGCAAGCCGCGGCTGTTGCCGAGGCCGAGGCGAACGCCGCCGGCCTCGCTCTTATGGGGAAGATCGGGCGATTGGAGCTTGAGGGCCAAGGGATAGCCGAGCGCACGGGCGGCACGCTCGAGCCCGCCCGCCTTCTTGACCAGCCGCTCGGGCGGAACGGCGAGGCCGAGGGCGGCGAGCACGCGCTTGGCCTCGTATTCGCAGAATATTCGGCCGGGGCCGGCCAATTGGCGGCGGATCTCGCCGCTCTTCGGCAGCTTGCGCGCGGCTCGCGGTCTTTCGGGCAGGCGGAAGCGGCCGCGCGCGAGGGCGGCACTCAAGGCCGTTGCAAGCTCGTTGAGGCCGGTATGGATGACGACGCCGCTCGCCGCGAGCGCCTTCAACGCGAGGGCCGAAGGCAGGGTGTAGCTATAAAACAGCACCGGCATGGTTTGCGCGTCCACGACCCGTCTCAGCGCGTCTGTGTCGACCGTCATGCGCTTCTCTCTCGCGAGCGAGATGGTGACGACGATCGCATCGACCTCGCGCGAGCGGTGCAAGAGCTCGATCGCGCGCATGAGGCCGCCGCTATGGACGGCCTGGGCCGTGATGTCGACGGGGTTCCGGCTCGAGCCGTAGGAGGGAATCCATGCGGCGATGGCGCGCTCCGTCTCTTGGCTGAGCTCGGGGAGCTCGAGGCCGCGCGCCGCGAGCGCATCGGTCATCCAGGCCCCCGCCCCGCCCGAGACGGTAACCACCGCGACGCGGTTGCCCTTGGGCAAGGGGCAGGTGGCGAGCACGGCCGCGATCGCCAGCGCCTCGTCGGGATCGCCCGCCGCGATCAGGCCGGTCGACCTGGCGACGGCGTCGTAGGCCGCCTGCCGGCCCGCCATGCTGGCGGTGTGGGAAGCAGCCGCGCGCGCGCCCGCGCGCGAGCGGCCGATCTTGATCATGACGACCGGCTTCCCTCTTTCGGCGGCCTCGCGCGCCGCCGCGACGAAGCGCTCCGGATCGCGCACGCCCTCGAGGAAGAGGAGAATGACCGCGGTGTCGCGATCCCGCACCAGGTGCTCGAAAAACTCGGAAGCGGTCAAGTCCGCCTCGTTTCCGGTGCTGACGATCGAGCTGAAAGCGAGGCCGAGGGCGCGGCCGCGATTGAAGAAGGAGAAGCCGACCCCGCCGCTTTGCGCGACGACGCCGATGCGCCGCGCATTCGCGACGAGCGGCTCCTCCGCCGCCCGCGGCTCGAGCGCGGGGCTGAAGGTCGCCGTGAGGTGTGCCAAGTCGTTGTAGAAGCCTTCGGCGTTGGGCCCGCAGATGCGCATGGACGTGCGGCGCGCGACCTGAGCCACACGCGCCTCGAGGGCCAAGTCGGCGGCATCGCCCTCGGCGAAGCCGGAGGAGATGATGACGGCATGGCGCACGCCCGCGGCGGCGCATTCCTCGAGCGCCGCCGGCACCGACGCCGCCGGAATGGCGATGAGCGCCACGTCGACCGGTGCCGAGATCGCCGCGAGCGAGGGGAAGCAGGCGAGGCCGTCGATCTCCTGGTAGCTGGGATTGACCGGATAGATGCGCCCCGCATAGCCGCCCTTGCAGAGCGCCTGCAGCAAGGCGCCGCGGATCTTGCCCGCATCCGGCGAGGCGCCGACGACCGCGATCGCCTTGGGCGCGAAGAAGCTTTCGAGGGACGCCCCCCGCGCGCTGTCATGGCCCCCCTCCGTCATCGCGGGAACGCCGCCGGCCAGCGCTGCCGGCCATTCGTGCGCATTTGTACGGCAACGCATCCCTCTCCCGCTTGCGGGAGAGGGAAGGGGCCCGTCCCGGAGGGATGGGAAGGGTGAGGGATTGCCCGAAGTCGGTGTCGTCCCTCACCCTCCCATTGCTCCGCAATGGGTCCCTCCCTCTCCCGCATGCGGGAGAGGGGTAGATGGGAGTCAGCGCAATTAAGACGACGCATGGCTGCTACTGAGCGGTACTCGCTAGATCCCCGTGATCGTCGCCCACAGGCGATCGGCACCCTGGGCTACGGCGTGCCGGCCGATGAGGCCCGCCCATTCGGCCTCGTTGCCGAACTCCTCGCGCCACGACCACAGCCGCCGCGTGCTGAGCTGGAGCGCGTATTCCTCCGTGAAGCCGATCGCGCCATGGACCTGATGGGCGATCGCGGCACCGAGGCCGGCGGCCTCGCCCGCGCGTACCTTCGCACTCGCGATCGCAAGCGGGCTCATGCCGGCGCCGACCGCCTCGGCCGCGATGTCGGCGGCGGCAGCTGCCGCAGCGGCCTGTCCGGCCAGCACGGCCAGGTTCTGCTGCACCGCCTGGAACTTGCCGATCGGACGGCCGAACTGCACGCGCTCGCCGGCGTAACGCACCGTGATCTCGAGCGCGCGGGCGAGCGCTCCCGCGATCTGGTTCGTGCGCAGCGCGGCACCGAGCGCGTAAAGCTGCTCGAGGTCGATGCCGCTCTCGAGCGGCGCCACCGCATCCGCCGTCACTTCCGCGTCGAGCGCCACATCGTCGCGCGGCTCGCCCGCGAGGTTGGCGCCACACGTGAGCTCAGTCTGGCCGGCGGCGAGGGAGACCGCCATCGGCCGGTTGCCCTCCTCGACGAGGAGGACGAGGGTTGCTGCGTGCCGCGCCCAGGGCACGCGGCTCGCCTTGCCGGAGAGGCGCCAGCCGCCGCTCTGCCTCGACAACGTGAAGCGCTCGCGGCGGTTGACCGGTGCGATGGCGAGCGGGCCCTCCGGGACCGCGAGCCCGGCCTCCGCGAGCACGCGCGCGGCCAACATCGTCTCGGCGAGGGGGACCGGTGCCGAGAACTTGGCGGCGCTGCGCACGAGGCCCAAGGCATCGGCGGCGGCAACGCCTGTGCCGCCCGCGCTTTCGGGAACGAGGGCCTTGGGGAAGCCGGCTTGCTCGAGTGCTGCCCAGAGCGCCTCGGGCCAAGTGCCCGCTTCCGCGCGCGCGAGGGTCGCGCGGTCGCAATGATCCGCGAAGAGACGTTCCGCCGTATCGAGGAGGAGATCTCCGACCTCGCTCATGGCAGGCGGTCAGGCCGGTCGCCGTGCGGCAAGGAACAGCGCGTCGCCGTCGCGCTCGATCTGGGCGACGAGATTGACCTCCCAGGTGAGATACTGCCGCATCGCCTCCTCTACGCCCAAGTCGCGGTGATAGGGCTTGGTCCAGACGTCGTCCGGCGTATCCGCGAGGCGCCCATCGCCCGCCTCGAGCGGGCGTCCGCTCGCGCGCCAGGCCGCAGTACCCCCCGCCAGCACCTTGACCGGTCCTGCTGCGAGCTTTGCCGCCTCCGCCGCCGCGAGCCGCGCGAGCCTGCCATCCGCCGACGTCAGCACGAGCATTGCCGCCTTCGGCAGTTTCGGCAGCGTCGTGGCGAGGCGCGAGCGCACCGCCCAGAAGGCTTGCGGAATATGGGCCTCGCGATAGTCGATGCTGGTGTCGAGATCGACGAGCGCCGCCTCGCCTCGCTCGAGCGCGCGGGCAAGTGCCTCCGGGGTCATCGTCTCGCAAGCACTTCCCTCGAGGCCCAGGACCTCGACCCCCTCTGCGCCGGCGACGCGCTCGCCCGCACTTGCGCCCTCGTCCAGCACGTGGACCTCGCCCACATCCATCTGCACGAGCCAGGAGGCGGTCATGCGCGCGCGCACGCCGTCATCGTCCATCAGCACGATGCGCGCGTTGCGCACGCCGACGTAACTGTCGGTCGACTGGACGAGCTGACCGCCGGGGGCCGAGCGCCAGCCGCGGAGATGGCCCGCGCGGTAGGCCTCGGGGTCGCGCACGTCGAGAAGATAGAGGCAGTGTTGCTCCGCCTCCGCCTTGAAGCGCTCGAGCTCCGCGGCGCCGATCACGCGCACGCCGAAGCGGTCCGCCACGGATGCTGCCGCGGCGCGCGCTTTCGCGAGCGCTTCCGGGCCCGGCTTGGGTGCTGCGCGATGCTCGCCGCGGGCAAGCGGGAAGCCCGCCAAGTGCCAGCCCATGGTGCCGTTCTTGAGCGCCATGACGGGGTTCTCGAGTCCCGCATCGATGAGCGACTGCGCGCCGATGATGCTGCGCGTGCGCCCGGCGCAGTTGACGACGACGAGTGTCTTCGGCGATTTGACGATCTCGTGGACGCGGTAGACGAGCTCGGCACCCGGGCAATCGATGCCGCCCGGGATGCTCATGACTTGGAACTCGTCCATCGGCCGGCTGTCGAGGATGACGAGGTCCTCGCCCGCGTCGAGCTTGGCCTTGAGCTCGGCGGCGCCGATGTTGGGTGTCCCGCAACGGTGCTCGACCACTTCGCCGAACGCCTTGCTCGGCACGAAGACGCCGCTGAAGAGCTCGTAGCCGGCCGCCTTCCAGGCCTCGATCCCGCCCGTCATGAGGGAGACGTTCTGGTAGCCGAAGCCGCGCAACTTGGCGGCCGCCCGCTCGGCGAGCCCGTCGTTGCCGTCGCAGAGGACCACGCGCGCGCGCCGGCGCGGCACCAGCGCCTTGAGCCGAAACTCGAGCTGGCTGAGCGGGAGGTTGACCGCGTAAAGCAGGTGGCTCTGGCCGAAGACGCCTTCCTCGCGCACGTCGAGGAGGGCGAGCTCGCCGCCGTCGCGCAGCATGGCCTTGACCTCGGCCGCCGAGACGACGGGGCTGGTGATGTTGGGGTTGGCGGGGAAGCGCTTGTAGGCACCCCCCGTGCTCTCCTTGAAATAGATGCGCTCCGGAATTGCTTCGAGGCTGCGGCCGTAGAGATGCAAGTGCAGCGCCTGCTCGGCGGTCGCGATGGTGTGGAAATCGTCCGGCATGAGCTGGATGGAGGTGCCCTTCTGGACTGGGATCTCGCGCAGGTGGCGCAGCTTGCCCTCGCCCTCGACGGCACGGTTGTCGATGCGCTCGTAGACGACGTTGTGCTCGGT
>DATNIJ010000144.1:0-6629 GCA_035604475.1 Alphaproteobacteria bacterium | reverse complement strand
CATCACCAACCTCCTGACCGGCACGGTCGTTGAGAGCGACGGTGCTGGCGTCGTGGTGCGCGTGGGCGACGCCGAATTCCCTCTCGGCGGCATCGCCGCCGCCACGGGTGCCTCGCTCACCTTCTGCCTCAGGCCCGAGGCCTTGCGGCTTCTCGCTCCCGGAGAAGTGCCGCCCGACGGCTGGGCGACGCTCGCGGCGACGCTCGGGCGCGTCGAGTTCCTGGGCGCACTCACCCGCCTCGAGCTGCGCCTCTCCGACGGCACGCCGCTGCGCGCGGCTCTCCTTGACCGCCCCGTCCAAGGTATCGGCGAAAGCGATGTGCTCCGCCTCGCCTACGACCCGAGGCGGCTCGCCGCCTTCGGCGCGTCATGCGACTGAGGCTTCCCCGCGATCCCTTTCCGCAAGCCGTGACCGCGGCCGGCTTCGCCTTTCTCGGCCTCTTCTTCGTCTATCCGCTCTATGGCGTGCTCAGCGCGAGCTTCCTCGATCCGAGCGGGGCGCACGCGACCCTTGCCAACTACGCCAAGGTGTTCGCGAGCGCCTTCTACCGCGCGAGCTTCGTGAACAGCCTCACGATCGGCGTGCTGGCGACCCTCGTCACCGTGGGCCTCGCCGTGCCGATCGCCTTTGCGCTCGCGCGCCTCCCGGTGCCGGGCAAGGCGGCGCTCTTAGCACTCGCGTCGCTCCCGCTCGTGCTGCCGAGCTTCGTCGGCGCCTATGCGCTCGTGCTCATGCTCGGACGCGCGGGCTTCGTCACCAAAGCGCTGCAGGCGCTGGGCGTTCCCTTCACCTCGATCTACGGCACGCCGGGCATCGTGCTGGTCTACGCGCTGACGCTTTATCCCTACGTGCTGCTGCCCACACTCGCGGGGCTCAAGGCGATCGACGTCTCGCTCGAGGAGGCGAGCCAGAACCTCGGCGCCTCGCGTTGGCGCGCGTTCTGGACCGTGACCTTCCCCCTCGTCGTTCCAGCGCTGCTGTCGGGCGCGCTCCTCGTCTTCATCGAGACGCTCGAGAATTTCGGGGTGCCCTTCGTGCTCGCGGAGGACAAGCCCATCCTGGCGGTCGAGGCCTACAAGCTCTTCGTCGGCGAGACCGACACCAATCCGGCCTCGGCCGGCGTGCTCGGCGTGGTTCTCGTGACCGCAGCGGTCTTGGTGCTCCTTGTCCAGCGCCGCTATCTCGCACGGCGCCGCTTCTCGACGGCTGCGCGCTCGGCCCCGCCCCTCATCGCGGTCGCACGCGGCTGGCGCCTCCTTGCGGCGGGATGGAGCTGGGGCATCGTCCTCCTGGCCCTCGTCCCCTTCTTCGCCGTCGTCGCCATTTCCTTTCTGCAGTTCCGCGGGCCCGTGCTCTATGCGCAACCGAGCCTCGACAATTTCCGCGATCTCTTGGGCCGCTCGACCCAGCCGCTCGTGAACACGCTCCTCCTCTCGACCTTAGCCGCCCTCTTCGCGGCCCTGCTCGGCGTTCCCATCGGCTACGTGCTCGTACGCCGCCGCTCGGCACTCACCGCCGTGCTCGACATGGTGGCCACCACCCCCTTCGCGGTCGCCGGCACCGTGCTCGCCATCGGGCTCGTCGTCTCCTTCAATGCCGGATGGCTCGTCCTGACCGGCGGCTGGCTCATCATGGTGATCGCCTATGTGGTGCGGAAGCTCCCGTTCAGCGTGCGCTCCGCGAGTGCGCTTCTGCACCAGATCGATCCGAGCCTCGAGGAGGCCTCGGTCAACCTCGGCGTCTCGCCGGTCGCGACCTTCGCGCGGCTTGTTGTGCCGATGATGCTCGGCGGCATCGTCGGCGGCATGGTGCTGACCTGGGTCACCGTCGCCTCCGAGCTGAGCTCGACGGTGGTGCTTTACAGCGCGCCGTGGCAGACGCTCACGGTCGTGATGTTCCAGGCGCTCGAGGGCGAGGGACCCGGGGTGGCCGCCGCCGCGGCCTCGGTGCTCATTCTCTTCACGCTTCTGCCGCTCGCCTTGATCTACCGCCTGCTGCGGCGCTACGAGATGTCCTTGCTCTGACGCGAAGGGTGCCTTCATGACGGCGATCGATCTTAGAAGCGACACCGTGACGCTGCCGACCGAGCGGATGCGCGAGCGCATGCGCACAGCCGAGCTCGGCGACGATTCACGCGACGGCGATCCCACGGTCCGGGCGCTCGAGGCGCTGGCCGCCGAGCGCACGGGAAAGGAGGCGGCCGTCTTCGTGCCGAGCGGCAGCATGGCCAATCTCGTGGCCCTCCTCGCCCATACCGGGCGCGGCGGCGAAGTGCTGCTCGATGCCGAGTGCCACATCGCGCGCTCGGAGATGGGTAGCGTCGCCGGGCTCGCCAGCCTCTTCCACCGGGCACTGCCCGCCGAGCGAGGGGCGCTCGATCTGGCGGCGCTCGAGGAGGCGATCAGTCCCGGCGTCACGCCTAACCGCCTGGCGACGGCGCTCGTCACGCTCGAGACGACGCACAATGCGGCGGGCGGTGCCGTGCTGCCGCTTGCGCACATGGAGGCGATCACCCGCATCGCGCACCGGGAGGGCGTTCCCGTGCACATCGACGGCGCGCGCCTCTTCAACGCCGCGGTCGCACTCGGCGTCGGCGCCGAGCGCATCGCCGCGCACGGCGATAGCGTGTGCTTCTGCATCTCCAAGGGTCTCTCGGCGCCGATTGGCTCGCTCCTCTGCGGCTCGGCGGCCTTCATCCAACGCGGCCGCGCCTTCCGCCGCATGGTCGGCGGCAATCTGCGCCAGGCGGGCGTCGTAGCCGCGGCGGGCATCGTGGCGCTCGAGGAGATGGTGGAGCGCCTGGCTGAGGACCACGCGCGGGCCAAGCGCCTGGCCCAAGGGCTCGATGCCATCGACCCAAGCCTCGTCGCGGCAAGCGAGGTCGAGACCAACATCGTCATGGTCGAGGTGGCCGCGAGCCGCCGCACGGCGACCGATTGGGCGCATGCCCTCGCAGAACACGAGGTGCTCGCCGGCCCTGCGCGCCGCCACCGCCTCCGCCTCGTCACCCACCGCCATATCGGCGACGCCGAGGTCGATCGCGCGATCGAGGCCTTCGGCCAAGTGTGGCGGAGGTTCGTCAACTAGCGTTCCGGCTCAGAAATGCACGAACCAAAAAACGCCCGTCATTGCGAGCCGAAGGCGAAGCAATCCAGAGCCCTTTTCGCTCCCATCGCCCCTGGATCGCTTCGCTACGCTCGCGATGACGGTGCGGGTGACGGTTAGGGCGCGTTTCCTACCTGATTGGACTCCGTCCGCAGCCCGCCATTTTCCATTGAAAGAGGTGCAGCGGCTCTGCGATGCTGGCCGCGGACGCGATTGTGGAGCGGCACCGTGGATTTTTCGTTGAGCCCCCAGCAGGAGCAGATCCGCGAGACGATCCTCAAGCTCTGCGAGAGCTTCGGCGACGCCTATTGGCTCGCTTGCGAGCGCGCGGCCAAGTTCCCCAACGAGTTCCACAAGGCGATCGCGGAGGGCGGCTGGCTCGGCATCGCCATGCCCGAGGCCTATGGCGGCAGCGGGCTCGGCATCGCCGAAGCGGCGATCATGATGCAGGCGGTCGCGGAATCGGGGGCCGCGATGACGGGCGCCTCCTCGATCCACATGAACATCTTCGGGCTCGAGCCCGTCGTCGTCTTCGGCAGCGACGCGCAGAAGCGCCGCATGCTGCCGCCCCTGATCCGCGGCGAGGACAAGGCCTGCTTCGGCGTGACCGAGCCCGACGCCGGGCTCGACACCACCAAGCTCAAGACCAAGGCCGAGCGGCGCGGCAACCAATATGTCGTGAGCGGCACCAAGATCTGGACTTCGACCGCCCAGGTCGCCAACAAGATCCTGCTGCTCGCGCGCACCACGCCGTTGGAGGCGGTCAAGCGCAAGACCGACGGGCTCTCGCTCTTCTATACCGATCTCGACCGCAGCCGTGCGGAGGTGCGCCTCATCCCCAAGATGGGCCGGCACGCGGTCGATTCGAACATGATCTTCTTCGACGCGATGGCGGTACCGGCCGACGATCTCATCGGCGAGGAGGGCAACGGCTTCCGCTCGATCCTCCACGGCATGAACCCCGAGCGCGTGCTCGTCGCCGCCGAGGCGGTCGGCATCGGACGCGCGGCCTTGAGAAAGGCGGCGGCCTATGCGCGCGAGCGCGTCGTCTTCGGCCGGCCGATCGGCAAGAACCAGAGCATCCAGCATCCCCTCGCCAAGGCCTGGATGGCGCTCGAGGCGGCCAACCTGATGACGCTCAAGGCGGCCCACCTCTACGACCAGGGCAAGGAATGCGGCGCGGAAGCGAACGCCGCCAAATATCTCGGGGCGGAGGCGGCGATCGAGGCTTGCGAGACGGCGGTGCTCACCTTGGGCGGCATGGGCTACGCCGAGGAGTATCACGTCGAGCGCTATCTGCGCGAAGCCTGGATCACGCGCATCGCCCCCGTGAGCCTGCACATGATCCTCAACTACATCGCCGAGCGCGTGCTGGGATTGCCGAAGTCGTATTAAGAGATCGGGTGGAGCCCTTGAGCACCCCCCTCCCTTCCCTCCCCCTCAAGGGGGGAGGGGATAGGTATTCAGGGAGAGGTATTAGACCGACATCGAGATCCACCTCCCCCCTTGAGGGGGAGGTCGGCAGCGCGTGAGCGCTGCCGGGTGGGGGGTCTGCCGGACGCAGACCGCCGGAAATCGGCCGCCCTTACGCCGCCATCGCCTCCTCGAGCGAGCGCTCGAGGATGCCGAGCCCCTCCTCGACGATGGCGTCGCTCGCGGTGAGCGGCACGAGCACGCGCGCGACATTGGCGTAAACGCCGCAGTTGAGGAGGATGAGGCCGTTCGCGAGGCTCCGCTCGGACCAGCGCTTGGCGAGGGCCGCGGCGGGCTTCTTGGTGGTGCGGTCCTCGACGAGCTCGATCGCGACCATGCCGCCGAGCCCGCGCACCTCGCCGATGCAGGGGAAGCGGTTCGACGCGGCGAGCTCGCTCATGCGCCGCACGATCCTCTCGCCGATCTTGGTGCTGCGCTCGAGCAGCTTCTCCTCCTCGAAAACCTCGAGCACGGCGAGCCCCGCGGCGCAGGCGACGGGGTTGCCCGCGTAGGTGCCGCCGAGCCCGCCCGGCTCGACCGCGTCCATGATCTCGGCGCGTCCGGTGACGGCCGAGAGCGGCATGCCGCCCGCGAGGCTCTTGGCCATGGCGACAAGGTCCGGCTTAACGCCCGCATGCTCGATCGCGAACATCTTGCCGGTGCGGCCGAAGCCGCATTGGATCTCGTCGGCGATCAAGAGTATGCCGTGCTCGTCGCAGAGCTTTCTTAGCGAGCGCAGGAAGTCGAAGGGAGCGATATAGAAGCCGCCCTCGCCCTGCACCGGCTCGATCAGAATCGCCGCGACGCGGCTCGGCTCGACGTCGGCCTTGAAGAGGAAGGCGAGTGCCGTAAGCGAATCCTCGGGCTCGACACCGTGGAAGCGGTTCGGGTAGGGCACGTGGTAGACCTCGCCCGGGAACGGCCCGAAGCCCTTCTTGTAGGGATCGACCTTGCCGGTCAGCGCCAACGTCATCATGGTGCGGCCGTGGAAGCCGCCCACGAAGGAGATCACCGCCGGCCGCTTGGTGGCGGCGCGCGCGATCTTGACCGCGTTCTCGATCGCCTCGGCCCCGGTCGTGAGGAAGATCGTCTTGTTCGGAGGCTGCGACGGTGCCAACCGGTTGAGCTTCTCGGCGAGCGCCACATAAGGCTCGTAGGGCGTCACCTGGAAGCAGGGATGGGTGTAAAGCTCGATCTGCCGGCGCACGGCCGCCTGCACCTTGGGGTGGCGGTGGCCGGCGTTCTGCACGCCGATGCCGCCCGCGAAGTCGATATAGCGCTTGCCCTCGACGTCCCACACCTCGGCATTCTCGGCCCGTGCGGCGAACACGCCGGTGGCACTCGCGACGCCGCGCGGCACCGCGTTCTTGCGGCGCTCCAGAAGTTCCTCGTTGGTCGACATGCGTTTCCCCCTTGAGCTGAAGGCGCAAGGATGGCCCAGCTTGGCACCTTCGGCAAGGGACGTGCCGCCGGTCAGGCCGGGAGCGCCCGGCCGCCGTTCCCGGCGAGTGCGGTCTCGGCTAGCCCGCCGGCCTTGACGAGGAATAGGGCGATCTCGGCAACGCCCTGGCCTGCCTTGAGATTGGTGAAGACGAAGGGCCTCTCCCGACGCATCTTGCGGGCATCGCGCTCCATCACCTCGAGGCTGGCGCCGACGAAAGGGGCCAGGTCGATCTTGTTGATGACGAGCAGGTCCGAGCGGGTGATGCCGGGGCCGCCCTTGCGCGGGATCTTGTCGCCCGCGGCCACGTCGATGACGTAGATGGTGAGGTCGGCGAGCTCGGGGCTGAAGGTGGCGGCGAGATTGTCGCCGCCCGATTCGATGAAGACGAGATCGAGGGTGGGAAAGCGCGCGCTGAGCTCGGCCACGGCTGCCAGATTGATCGAGGCGTCCTCGCGGATCGCCGTGTGCGGACAGCCGCCCGTCTCCACGCCCATGATGCGCTCGGGCGGAAGCGCTCCGGCGCGCGTGAGGAACTGGGCGTCCTCCTTGGTGTAGATGTCGTTGGTGACGACGGCGAGGCGATAGTGCTGGCGCATGTGCTTGCAA
>DATNIJ010000143.1:0-5749 GCA_035604475.1 Alphaproteobacteria bacterium | reverse complement strand
GGCGTCATCCAGCGCCCGCCGGCGTCGATCACCTCGCGCGCGAGCGCTTCGGGCCGATCGGGCAGTTGGGCGCGCGGACCGACGTAGGCGATGCGCCCCTGCGCAGCCGCGATCGCGCCGTCGCGGATGGCGCCATAGGGCTCGCCGCCCGGCTCGAGCGTGGCAAGCCGAAGATTGATCCAGATGCGGTCCCACATCGCCATGCGGTGCTTAACCCCTGGCGCGCACGCCGCGCGCCGAACCGCCGGCTAGATAGACCAGCGCAGCACAGGGATCAAGGCGCCCCCGCTCAGGCGGCCAGTCGCTCAAGCAGCCGCTCGACCCGCGCGGAGATGTAAGACCAGGCAATATCGAAGTCGTCGCTGACCGCGGGGCAATCGTCCCAGCGCTCGACGGCGCGCTCCGCCGGAGCAAGGCCGCGGAGGTCGCAGCCGAACGACACAATGTGATCGGCGCGTGCCAGTGCCGCGGCCGTCACAGACACCGGGACGCGCGCCCGGGCGTCTATCCCGCGGAGCGCAAGCCCGTCGAGCACGTTCGGGGGCACTTCCGGATCGGGCTCCGGCCCCGAGGTGGTGGCCAAAAGATCGAGCTTTCGCTCTCGCGCGGCGCGGTTCAGATACTCCGCCGCGATCAAGCTTTTCGCCGACCCGTGCAGGCAAACGAATGCCACGGTTCTTGGCATGCGTCCTCCTATTTGACCATCACCCACGCCGGTTGCAGGAGCGGATACGCGATCAGGCCAACCACCGCCGTCGCGGCGATGAGAAGCGGGTTGCTGACCTTCCAACGGAAGAGAACGGCGAGCGAGACAAGGCCGATGAGGACCGTGACCCAGTCGCCGATGGCAATGCGTCCGAGGAGCACAGAGGCTCCGAGTATGGTCCCGATCGCCGCTGCGAATGCCCCCCTGACGAAGCCGTTCACGTTCGGGTTGGCGCGGTGCCGCAGCAGGAGCGGGGCTGCTACCAGTACCAGGATGAAGGACGGCAGAAAGATGCCGACCGTCGAGACGACCGAGCCCCAAAAGCCGGCAACGAGATAGCCGACGAAGGTCGCGGTGATGACGACGGGTCCCGGGCTGATCATGCCGATCGCCACGGCAATGAGGAATTGGCGCTCGTCGAGCCAGCCGTACTGCTGCACCAAGCCCTGCTCGAGGAAGGGCACGATGACGAGGCCGCTGCCGAAGGTAAGTGAGCCCGCCTTGAGAAAGAAGAGAAGCAGCTTGCCGAGTGCGGAGGCGCTCGCGACCGGCGTCAAGGCGGCGGCAACGGGGGCGACGCTCATGAGCCGCAGGCTCGGCGGCATGCGGCGGAAGACGCTGCCATAGGCCAGGATACCGACGACGCCCGAGGCGATGAAAAGCAGCGCCACTTCGGCTTGCAGGACCACCGTCACTATAAAGCACACCGCCGCGATCGCCCACTGCAGCCAATCTTCCATGCCGAGCCTCACGAGGCGGTAGCAGGAATGGAGGATCAAGGCGATGACCGCCGGGCTCACGCCATAGAAGATCGCGGTCACCGGCTGCAGCTCGCCGAGGGTGACATAGAGCGCACCCAGTGCCGCGACGATCACGAAATTGGGGAAAATGAAGGCCCAGCCGCCGGCCCAGGCGCCCCAAAAGCCGCCGCGCAGATAGGAGATATAAATGCCGACCTGGATCGCCAGCGGCCCCGGCAGCGACTGGCACACGGCGATCGCCTCGCGCATCTGCTGCTTCGAAAGCCAAGCCCGGTCACCCACCAGCTCGCGCTCCATCTGGCCGACCAGCGCCACCGGGCCGCCGAAGCCGAGCAAGCCAAGGCGCAGGAAATAGAACACGAGCTCGCGCAAGCGGCCGCGAGATACCACCCGGCTCACCGTCATTGCCATCCCCCCTCCATGCACACGTGGGCGACGATTGGCCCCGTCACGCCGGTTGCGCGTATCCCGCCGGCGGCCAGTTGTGCATCTCGCCCTGCAGCTCGGCGCACCAGCTGTAGAGCGCGTCGTAGAGGACCATGCCGTGGCGCAACATCTCGTGGTCTTGCCGGAAATTGGCGGACAGCCCGAGCGAGACCGCATAGAGTCCGGGGGACTGCGGCGTGAGCTCGAGCCGCGAGGTATCGGCGCCGCGCACGATCAGGGCGAGGTGGCGCAGTGCCGGGTCGTCGAGGCGGTATTTCTCGAGAAACGCGTCGAAGGAGCACAGCTCGCCCTTGTGGCTGAGCTCGACACCGGGGATATCATAGGGAATGGCCCTCGTCTCCGCGGCGACCGCGAGGACACGGTCGGCGGGCACATAGAGGAATTCCGGCTCGGGCTCGATGAAGCGCTGGATCAACCAAGGGCAGGCAATACGGTCGATCTTCGGCCGCTCGCGCGTGACCCATTTCATGTGCAACCTCCTAGAATGAGGGGGGCAAAGCCCGCGGCCCTGGCGCCGCGTTCGAAGGGTTATGATACAAATGTTTCATGGAATCAATAAAAATGATATGAGACTACCATGACCCGTAAAAGCAAGGCGGAAGCCTCCGCCGCCGCGGCGCCATGGCTGCTGCTGATCCACCAGCTGCCGCCGAAGCCCGCCTACACGCGCGTCAAGATTTGGCGGCGGCTGCAGGGGTTGGGCGCGGTCTCGGTCAAGAACTCGGTCTATGTGCTGCCCGCTGGCGAGCAGGCGCTCGAGGACTTCCAGTGGCTCTTGCGCGAGATCGAGCAAGGCGGGGGCGACGGCCTCGTCTGCGAGGCGCATCTGGTCGATGGGCTCGGCGATCAGGAGGTCCGCGCTCTCTTCGATGCGGCGCGCGATGCCGATTACGAGGTGCTCGCCGCCGAGCTCCGCGCGCTCGCCGCGGCGAGCGAGGGCAGCACCAAGGCGGAAATGAGGCCTGATGCGACGAGCCAGCTTCGCCGGCTCCGCCGCCGCTTCGCCGAGATCGTTGCCGTCGACTTCTTCGGCGCGACCGGCCGCTTGACCGTCGAGGCCCTCATCTCGAGCCTCGAGGCTCGATTTGCCGACGACGAGAGGCCGGCGGCTGGCGAAGGCGCGCGCGCACCGCGGCGCGCCGAGGACTTGCTGGGCAGGACATGGGTGACGCGGCGCGGCGTGCACGTCGATCGCATCGCGTGTGCCTGGCTGATCCGGCGCTTCGTCGACGCCAAGGCGAAATTCAAGTTCGTCTCCGGCAGGGACTACGGCCCCGAGGACGGCGAGCTGCGCTTCGACATGGTGAAGGCCGAATTCACCCACGAAGGCGACATGTGCTCGTTTGAGGTGATGATCGACCGGCTCGGCTTGAGCGACCCCGCGCTTCGGGCCATCGCCGAGATCATCCACGACATCGATCTCAAGGACGCGAAATTCGGCCGCGAGGAAGCCGCCGGGATCGCGCATGTGATCGACGGCATAGTGATGGCACAAAAGGACGACGTCGCGCGCATCGAGCGCGGCTCGGCCGTCTTCGACGACATGTACGCGTATTTCCGGAAAAAGCGCGGCCGTTGAAGGCGGGCGGCTTGCCAGCAGGAAGCGCTTCGTCCAAGCTGAGCCCATCTGTCCCCCTGCCCTCGCGCTCGCCTTGTCGCGAGCAGTATCGCCCTTCGCCGTCGCCTACGAGGTCGCCAATGACAAAGCCGACGCTTCCCTTCGAGCCCGCGGAATACGCGAGGCGTCTTGAGGCCGTCCGGCGCGGCATGGCGGCGAAGGGCATCGAGGTCCTCGTCACCGCCATCCCGGAGAACATCTATTACCTCACCGGCTACGACTCGATGGGCTACTTCACCTATCAGGTCCTGATCATTCCGCGCGAAGGCGAGATGGTCTTCCTGACGCGCGCGCTCAACCTCGACAAGGTGTTGCTCACCTCGTGCCTCGAACGGGTCGAGGGCTGGGACGACCTCTCGAGTCCGGCCGAGGCGACCTTCCGCGTGCTGAGACAATACAAGCTCGAGAGGATGCGCATCGCCAACCAGAACGACGCCTGGTTTCTCTCGGTCGCCCACTATGAGCACATCTGCGAGCGGCTCGGGCGCGCCGAGCTCCTCGACGGCTCCGGCCTCATCGAGGCCGTGCGGCTGAGGAAGTCGCCGCAGGAGATCGCCTGCATCCGGCGCGCGGCCAAGGCGGCGACGGCCTCCCTCGCCGCGGCCCTCGCGGCGACCCGTGCCGGCACCCACGACCATGAGATCGCGGCCGAGGCCTCGCGTGCGCTCATCTCCGCCGGCTCGGAATATCTCGGGCACTCCTTCCAGATCGTCGCCGGCACCGAGGCCGGGCTGTCGTTCGAGACCTGGGGCCGCCGGGAGATCAAGCCGGATGACTGCGTCTACATGGAAATGGGCGGGGCCTATCTCCGCTACCATGCCATGATCTCCCGCACGGTCATCGTCGGCCGCCCCGACGCCCGGCTCGCCCGCATGGCCGAGGTCTCGCGCGAGGCCCTCGCCGCCGCGCGCGAGGCGATGAGGCCGGGGGTGAGGGCGGCTCAAGTCGACTTCGCCGCGCGCGATCTCATCGCGCGGGCCGGCTTCGCCGACGCCTTCAAGCACAGGACCGGATACTCGGTCGGCATCGGCTATCCGCCCGATTGGGGCGAGGGCCGCATCCAGAGCATCAAGGAGAGCGACGCGACCGTGCTCGAGCCGGGCATGGTCTTCCATCTCATCCCGGACCTCAAAGTAGCGGGGCTCGGCGGGGCCGTGTGCAGCGAGACCGTGCTCGTTACCGATGGGGGGTGCGAGGTCCTGACGCCCTTCAGCTACGAAATCCTGCGCAGGTAGGGTGCCGCAAGAGCGCTCGCTCCGGTTCACTCCGTCCGGGAGAAGACGCCGTTCTCGCCCTTCGCGAGCCGGACGCCGGCGAGCCCGGAGAAAAACCGCGTGATGGCCGGCCTTGGCCCCACGAGCATGGAAGCGTCGATCCGCACCCCGACCCGCGCCGCCAAGGCCTTGGCGTCCTCCTCGTCGGGATCGAGGCGCTCGATCTCGACGACACGGCCGCCACTCGAGGTCACCTCGAATAAAACATGATAGAAGCGGTTCGCCGGCTCGTTATCGAGATGCGCCTGCACGAGCTTCACGCGGTCGCCCACTTCCACCACTCGGAGTTGACCGGACCCGGGCTTGTCGTCCTTGGGAACCATGATGAAGCGGTAATCGTTCGTGTCCGGCACGCGGAAGATGGTGAGCGCGCCGTCGCTGGAGCTATAGCGACCTTCAAGACCGGGCAGCAAACGGGCCTCCCCGGGTCCGAATATTTCCTCTTCCGTGCCGAAGCAGCCCAGCAGTGCTGCAGGCAGCACGAGCAGAACCGCCAAGCGAAAAATGAGTGCTGCCTGCCCTCGCAGCGGATACGTCACGACACCCTCCTCCCGCCGCTCCGTCCCAATTTGTGGCGGCCATAGAAGCACGGCGTCCTCGATGCACTCAAGCGAGCCGTGAAAGCTCGCCGGAAGCCCGGCCTTTCCCGGCTCCATGACCTAGGAAAAATCCGTCGCAATGACCTCTCTCTCCCCATAAGATCGTAAATCATCATCGCGACGCCGCCGGTGCCATGACCGAAGCAGCATCACGACCTCGTCCTCAGGCGCAGCGCGCAGCGCTCCGCGTCGCCATCGGCGGCTTCGGTGCGATCGGCTCGGCCGTCGCCCGGCGGCTCGATGCGGGCATCGAGGGCTTGCGCCTCACGGCCGTCTCCGCGCGCGATCGAGAGAAGGCGAAAGAGCGCATGGCCGGCTTCAGCAACCGCGTCCCCGTGATCCCG
>DATNIJ010000142.1:0-20885 GCA_035604475.1 Alphaproteobacteria bacterium | reverse complement strand
GAGGGTCGGGCCGCCGCGGGGGTGCATCGGCCCTCGTCGAGAAATGCCCCTTCTCATTTATTACCACGAAGCCGAAGATGAGGGCTACGTCCAATAGGCCCTGGAAAATTCGGGCAAATTGCGCAATTGTTGCGCGCAAGCCGCCGGCTTGCGGCACGGGCCGAGACGGCAAGAGAGGGCTGCGATGGCCGGGTTCGAATGGCCAGCCGAGCTCGTCGAGCGCATCATCGAGCGGCGCGGCCGGCTGCACTGCTATGACACGCTGGCGCCCGAGCGCACGGCACTCGCGGTCGTCGACATGCAGACGGCGTTTCTCAAAGCGGAATGGCCGACCTCGCTCGCGGCCGCGCGGGAGATCGTGCCGACCGTCAACCGCTTGGCCCAGGCCGTCCGCGGGACGGGCGGAAAGGTGATCTGGATCGTCTCGACCTACGGCCCCAAGGCGGCGGATCGCTGGCACGTCCTTTTCGACCACGTCCTGGGTGCCAAGGCCGGCGCCTTCTTCCGCGAGGTGATGAGCGAGGGCCACGAGGGGCACGCGATCTGGCCGCTCCTCGAGGTACGGGCCGAGGACGCCATCGTCGGCAAGAACCGCTTCGGCGCGTTTTGCGGCAGCGGGGGCCGGCTCGAGCGGCTGCTCAAGGAGTGCCGCCTCGACACGCTCCTCGTCGCCGGCACGGTCACCAATGTGTGCTGCGAATCGACCGCGCGCGAGGCGGCGTTCCATGACTTCAAGACCATCATGGTATCGGACGCCAATGCCGGACGCTCCGAGACGGACAACCTCGTCACCTTCTCGACCTTCATCCGCGCCTTCGGCGACGTGATGTCGAGCGAGGAGGTGATCGCCCGGCTCGAGGCGGGCGGCAGCCCCGGCAAGGCCGCGGCCAGGGCGGAGAGCGCATGAGCGGGAAGCGGCCGCGAGCCCGTCCCGGCCGGTGATTCCTGTTGACTCCGAATCGCAAGGGCCTAGGCTTCCCCATGGCTTAACACACGCGCTGCCCGGCCGGGGACGAGGGGCTCTGAGGCTGTGCCGGCCGCAACGAGGCGCGGACAGATAACGGGGCGGAGGCACGAATGTCAGGGAAGGCTTGGTATGCCGCGCTTGGCGTGGCAGTGGCACTTGCGCTCACGCAAGGGGCGGCGGCAAAGACCCTCAAATGGGCGAACGACGGCGACGTGTCGTCGATGGACCCGTACTTCCTCAACGAATCCTTCCTCTTGGGCTTCCTCGGCAACGTCTACGAGCCGCTCGTCACGCGCGGCAAGGAGCAGGAGCTCGAGCCGGCATTGGCGCTCTCCTGGGAGCAGACGACGGCGACTGAGTGGCGCTTCCACTTGCGCCCCAACGTGAAATTCGCCGACGGCAGCCCCTTCAGCGCCGACGACGTGCTGTTCTCCTTCGATCGCGCGCGGGCCGAGGGCTCCGACATGAAGGGCTATCTCGCCACCGTCAAGGAGGTGAAGAAGATCGACCCGGTCACGGTCGAGATCGCGACCGCGCTGCCGAATCCCCTGCTGCCGAGCGACCTTGCCTTCGTCTACATCATGTCGAAGCGCTGGGCCGAGAAGAACGACGCGGTCAAGGTCGCCTCCGTCCAGAAGAAGGAGGAGAACTACGCAACCCGCCATACCGACGGCACCGGTCCCTTCATGGTGACCGCGCGCGAGCCCGACGTGAAGACCACGGCCGTGCCCAATCCCAACTGGTGGGGCAAGCCCGAGCATGACCTGACCGAGGTCGACTTCAGCGTCATCAAGTCGGACGCGACGCGGGTCGCAGCCCTGCTCTCGGGCGAGGTCGACATGGTCTACACCGTGCCGATCCAGGACGTGGAGCGCATCAACTCGACCGCGCACCGCAAGGTGCTGCAGGGGCCCGAGATGCGCACCATCTTCCTCGGCATGGACCAGTGGCGCGACGAGCTGATCGATTCCGACGTCAAGGGCAAGAACCCGTTCAAGGACGTGCGCGTGCGCAAGGCCTTCTATCAGGCGATCGACGAGGACACGATCGTGAAGAAGGTGATGCGCGGGGCGGCGACCGCCACCGGGCTCATGGTGGCACCCTCGGTCAATGGCTGGGACAAGGTTCAGAATGAGCGCTTCCCCTACGACCCCGAGGCGTCGAAGAAGCTGCTCGCCGAGGCGGGCTATGCCAACGGCTTCACCGTCGGCATGAACTGCCCGAACGACCGCTATGTCAACGACGAGCAGATCTGCCAGGCGGTCGTCGCGATGCTCGCCAAAGTCGGCGTCAAGGTCAATCTCCTGGCCGAGACCAAGAGCAAGTACTTCGGCAAGATCCTCGCGCGCAACACGAGCTTCTACATGCTCGGCTGGACGCCCGCCACCTATGACGCGCAGAACGCGATGTTCAACCTGATGGCCACACCCAACGACGCCGGGCGAGGCAAGTTCAATCTGGGCAAGTACTCGAACCAGCGCTTCGACGAGCTCACCGCGCTCGTCACCAGCGAGAGCGACCCGAAAAAGCGCAACGCCGAGATCCACGAGGCCTTCAAGATCCACAAGGACGAGTTCGGGCACATCCCGCTCCACCAGCAGGCGCTCGCCTGGGGGATTAAGGACAATGTCCATCTCATCCAGCGCCCGGACAATATCTTCGTGTGGAACTGGGTGAAGGTCGACTGACGGGCGGCACTGCCCTAGGCACCGCCGGCGGCGGGCGCAATACACGGCAACAGCCTCAAGGAGGGAAGAATGTCGGGGAAGGTACGGCTAGCCGCATTGGCTGCGGCAATGATCCTGATCGGCGCGCAAGAAGGCTCCGCCGCCACGCTCAAATGGGCGAACGACGGCGACGTCACGTCGATGGAGCCCTATTTCATCAATGAAACCTTCCTGTTGGGCTTCCTCGGCAACGTCTACGAGCCGCTCGTCGGGCGCGGCAAGGAGCTCGAGCTGGTGCCCAAGCTCGCCGTCTCCTGGGAGCAGACCGAGCCCACGGTGTGGCGCTTCCACCTCCGGCCCAACGTCAAATTCGCCGACGGCACGCCGTTCAGCGCGGATGACGTGGTGTTCTCCTACGAGCGCGTCACGGGCCCCGAATCCGACATGCGCGCCAAGCTCGGCTCGGTCAAGGAGGTGAAAAAAATCGACGATCTCACCGTCGATTTCGTCACTAAAACGCCCAATCCGCTTCTGCCGGGCGATCTCAGCACCTGGCTTATCCTCTCCAAGGTCTGGTGCGAGAAGAACGGGGCGACCAAAGCGACGCGGGCGAGCTCGAAGGAGGAGAACTACGCCAACCGTCACACCAACGGCACCGGGCCCTTCATGGTGACGGAGCGCGAGCCCGACGTGCGCACGGTCGCCGTGGCCAACCCCCATTGGTGGGGCAAGCGCGAAGGCAACGTGAGCGAGATCGACTTCCGCGTCATCAAGTCGGATGCGACGCGCGTGGCGGCCCTTCTCTCCGGCGAAGTCGACATGGTCTATACCGTGCCGATCCAGGACGTCGAGCGCATCAACTCGACCGCGCACCGCAAGGTGCTGCAAGGCCCCGAGATGCGCACCATCTTCCTCGGCTTGCAGCAGGCTCTGCCCGAGCTCAAGGATTCGGACGTCAAGGGCAAGAACCCTCTCCAGGACGTGCGCGTGCGCAAGGCCTTCTACCAGGCGATCGACGAGGACGCGATCGTCAGCAAGGTGATGCGCGGGGCGGCGACGGCCTCTGGGCTCATGGTGGCCCCCTCGGTCAACGGCTGGGACAAGGTGCTCAACGGGCGCTTCCCCTACGATCCCGACGCCGCGAAGAAGCTCTTGGCCGAGGCGGGCTATGCCAACGGCTTCAGCGTCGGCATGAACTGCCCGAATGACCGCTATGTGAACGACGAGCAGATCTGCCAGGCGGTCGTGGCCATGCTCGCCAAGATCGGCGTCAAGGCGAACCTCTTGGCCGAGACCAAGAGCAAGTTCTTCGCCAAGCTGCAGGGCCGCGATGTGAGCTTCTACATGCTCGGCTGGACGCCCGACACGTACGACTCGTGGAACCCGCTCTACAGCCTCTTGGGCACCTATACGAAGGAGACCGGCCGCGGCCTCTTCAATTACGGCGGCTACTCCAATAGCCACGTGGACGCGCTCATGGACCAGATCCAGAGCGAGGTCGATCCCAAGAAGCGCAACGCCGAGATCGCGGACGCCTTCAAGATCGTCAAGGACGAGGTCGCCTCCATCCCGCTCCACCAGCAGGCGCTCGCCTGGGGGATCAAGGACAATGTCCAGCTGGTGCAATTGCCCGACAATGTCTTCGTGTGGAACTGGGTCACCGTCCAATAGTGCCGCGCGGCGATGAACCGTCGCCGGACCCCTCATCTTTTCCCTCTCCCGCTTGCGGGAGAGGGAAGGGGCCCATCCCGCAGGGATGGGAAGGGTGAGGGACGGCCCTTGCGTCAGCGCACTCCCTCACCCTCCCATTGCTTCGCAATGGGTCCCTCCCTCTCCCGCAAGCGGGAGAGGGGTTTGGTGCGGCCATGATCGCTTTCGTCCTGCGCCGGCTCCTGCAGTCGATCTCGGTCATGCTGGTGGTGGGCCTGATCGCCTTCTCCCTCTTCCGCTTCGTGGGCGATCCCATCAACAACATGGTCGGCCAGGACACCGGCGATAAGGACCGCGCGGAGCTGCGCCAGGAGCTCGGGCTCAACGACGCTTTCGTCGTGCAGTTCGCGCGCTTCGTGGGCAACGCGACGAAGGGCGAGTTCGGCGTCTCCTTCCGCCAGGGCCGCAAGGTCTCGACCTTGATCGCCGAGCGCCTGCCCGCCACCCTCGAGCTCAGCCTGACCGCGGCGACCTTGGCCCTCCTCGTGGGCGTGCCGCTCGGCGTCTACACCGGGCTCAGGCGGGAGAGCCCGCTGAGCAAGCTCATCTTGGCACTTTCCCTCGTCGGCGTCTCGCTGCCGACCTTCCTCATCGGCATTCTCCTCATCCTCCTCTTCTCCGTGGTGCTCGGCTGGCTCCCCGCCTTCGGGCGCGGCGACGTGGTCCAGCTCGGCTGGTGGTCGACCGGATTCTTGACCCGCTCCGGCTTGCGCGCGCTCGTCCTGCCGGCGGTGACCCTCGGGCTCTTCCAGATGACGCTCATCATCCGCCTCGTGCGCGCGGAGATGCTCGAGGTGCTGCGCACCGATTACATCAAGTTCGCGCGCGCGCGCGGGCTCGCCAACCGGGCGATCAACTTCGGGCATGCGCTCAAGAACACGCTCGTGCCCGTGATCACCATCACCGGCCTTCAGCTCGGCTCGATCATCGCCTTCGCGATCATCACCGAGCAGGTCTTCCAATGGCCGGGCATGGGCCTGCTCTTCATCCAGGCCGTCGCCTTCGTCGACATTCCGGTGATGGCGGCCTATCTGATGCTGGTCGCCTTCGTCTTCGTGGTGATCAATCTGATCGTGGACCTGCTCTATTATGCGGTGGACCCGCGGCTCAGGATCGACCGCGCGCTCGCGGGAGGCCATGGTGGCTGAGGAGCGCCTGGCACCGCTCCCGGCCGGCGCTTTTCGCGCGGCCCTCTTCCGCGCCTGGGACAGCGACATCTGCTACAGCTTCCGCCGCTCGCCGGTGACGGTCGCCGCGGCGGCGGCAACGCTCCTCATCTTCGCCGGCGCCGGATTCGCCCCTTGGGTGGCGCCGCACGACCCCTTCGATCTCGCGACCGTGAGCCTCTTGGATGCGCGCAACCCGCCGGCCTGGCTACCGGGCGGGAGCTGGGAATTCCCGCTCGGCACCGACAACCTCGGGCGCGACATCCTCTCGACCATCCTCTACGGCTCGCGCGTCTCCCTTGTGGTCGGCTTCGCCTCGATCATCTTCGCGATGGTGCTCGGCGTCTCGCTCGGCCTCGTCTCCGGCTACCTCGGCGGCTTCGTGGACGCCCTGATCATGCGCGTGGCCGAGGTGCAGCTGAGCTTTCCCGCCATCCTCGTCGCCCTTCTCGTCGACGGCATCATGCGCGGAATTGTGCCCCGGGAATACCAGGACCAGCTCGCCGAAGACGTGCTCATCCTCTCGATCGGTCTCTCCTTCTGGGTGCAGTACGCGCGCACGGTGCGCGGCTCGACCATGGTGGAGAAGAGCAAGGAATACGTGCAGGCGGCGCGCGTCATCGGCCGCCATCCGGCCGCGATCATGCTGCGCCACGTGCTGCCGAACGTGATGGGGCCGGTGCTCGTGATCGCCACCATCAACCTGGCCCTCGCCATCATCACCGAGGCGACGCTCTCCTTCCTCGGCGTCGGCGTGCCGCCGACCGAGCCCTCGCTCGGCACCCTCATCCGCATCGGCAACGACTTCCTCTTCTCCGGCGAGTGGTGGATCACGATCTTCCCGGGCGCCGTCCTCGTGCTGCTCGTGCTCGCGGTCAACCTGCTGGGCGACTGGCTGCGCGACGCGCTCAATCCGAAGCTGCGCTGATGACGGTGCCGAGCAACCGCCCGCCCTTGCTCCAGCTCGAGCATCTCCGCGTCGAGTTCCCGAGCCGGCACGGCACGCTCACCGCCGTCGACGACGTCTCCTTCGAGATCGCCGAGGGGGAGGTGCTCGGCGTGGTCGGCGAATCGGGGGCGGGGAAATCGATCACAGGTGCCGCGATCATCGGGCTCATCGAGCCTCCGGGGCGGATCGCCGGCGGGCGCGTCCTCTTCGAGGGCGAGCGCATCGACGACCTCCCTTACGAGAAGTTGCGGCGCATCCGGGGAAAGCGCATCGGCACCATCTTCCAGGACCCGCTCACCAGCCTCAATCCGCTCTATTCCATCGGCCGGCAGCTCATCGAGACCATCCTCACCCACACCTCGCTCTCTCCCCGCGAGGCGCGCCAGCGCGCCATCGATCTCCTGTCCGAGGTCGGCATCCCCTCGCCGGCCCAGCGCATCGATCACTATCCGCACCAGTTCTCGGGTGGGATGCGCCAGCGCGTGGTGATCGCGTTGGCACTCTGCGCCAATCCGCGCCTCGTCATCGCCGACGAGCCGACGACCGCACTCGACGTCTCGATCCAGGCGCAGATCATCGCGGTCCTGAAGAAGCTCTGCCGCGAGCACGGCACGGCGGTGATGCTGATCACCCACGACATGGGCGTCATCGCCGAGACGGCGGACCGGGTCGCGGTCATGTATGCGGGCCGCGTGGTCGAGGTCGGCCCCTTACGCGAGGTGGTGAAGCACCCGCGTCATCCCTACACCGTCGGCCTCATGGGCTCGATCCCGACGCTCAGGGGCTCGCGCGCGCGGCTCGCCCAGATCGACGGCAGCATGCCGCGCCTCAACCGCATCCCGCCCGGATGCGCCTTCCATCCGCGCTGCCCGCGCGCGTTCGAGCGCTGCGAGCACGAGCGCCCGGAGCTAATCAACGACGGGCCGTCGTGGACGTCGTGCTGGCTCTATGCGCCGCTTGCGAGGACGGGGAGCGATGGCTGAGCCGGCCGGGAGCTTGCCCTCCGCCGCGGCCACACCGCGCCCGCTCTTGCGCGTGGCCGAGCTCGCGCGCTACTTCGATGCCTCCCCACCCTTCTTGAACCGCCTTCTTCTCGGCGGGCGCCGCCGCGCGCTCAAGGCGGTCGACGGCGTCAGCTTCGCCATCCCGCGCGGACAGACCTTGAGCCTCGTCGGCGAATCGGGCTGCGGCAAGTCGACGGTGGCGCGCCTCATCGTCGGCCTTTACCGCCCCACGCGCGGGACCATCGAGTTCGACGGGCAGGACGTCTCGCTTCTGCGCAAGGAGAGGGATGTCCGCGCGCTGCGCCGGCGCTTCCAGATCATCTTCCAGGACCCCTTTGCCAGCCTCAATCCGCGCTGGCGCGTGCGCGACATCATCGCCGAGCCGATCCGGGTGCACGGTCTCGTGCGTGGCCGTGCCGCGATCCGCGCGCGCACCGAGGAGCTCTTAGCGCAAGTCGGGCTCTCCGCCGCCGACGGCGGGAAATACCCGCACGAGTTCTCCGGCGGCCAGCGCCAGCGCATATCGATCGCGAGGGCGCTTGCGAGTGCCCCCGAGTTCCTCGTCTGCGACGAGCCGACCTCCGCCCTCGATGTCTCGGTCCAGGCGCAGATCCTCAATCTCATGAAGGACCTGCAGGCGCGCCTCGGCCTCACCTATCTCTTCATCTCCCACAATCTCGCGGTCGTGAATCACATGTCCGACCAGGTCGGCGTGATGTATCTCGGGCGGCTTTGCGAGATCGCCGAGGCCAAGACGCTCTTCCGCCGCCCGCTGCATCCCTATACGCGGCTGCTGCTCGAGACCATCCCCGATCTCGAGCTCTCGGGCCGCCCGCGCGTGCCCGTGGCCGGCGAGGTGCCGAGCCCGATCGATCCGCCGCCTGGATGCAGCTTCCATCCGCGCTGCCCCTTCGCGAACGAGCGCTGCCGGCGCGAGCGGCCCGAGCTCCACCTGCACGAGGGCGACCTCGTCGCCTGCCACGCGGTCGAGGAGGGCCGGCTGCCGGCCGTAGAGGCGCAGAGCCCGTCGGAACCCTTGACCACGCGGTCCGAAGCTTGATGACGCGGCCTCCTCACCTTCCCACGGCCTGATGGCCGCGGGCCCCTTCCTCTCCCCCTAAAGGAGGAGAGGAGCGCTTTCACACTCTCGACAAAACCCTCTCCTCCTTCAGGAGGAGAGGGTAGGGTGAGGAGGTTTGCACGAGCGCGCGAAAAGGGACCGGCATGTTGGAAGCGACATATCGTCTGGCAGCACCCGCGCTGGCGCTGGCATTGAGCTTCGCGGTGCAAGCCCACGCCGCCTCGCCGCTTGCCGTCGAGGCGCAGCACGCCATGGTGGTCACCTCCCAGCACTACGCCTCCGAGGTAGGCGTCAAAATTCTAGAGGCGGGCGGCAACGCCGTCGACGCGGCGGTCGCGGTCGGCTACGCGCTCGCGGTGGTCAATCCCTGCTGCGGCAACATCGGAGGTGGGGGCTTCATGGTCCTCCATCTGGCGGACGGCCGCGACAGCTTCATCAATTTCCGCGAGACCGCTCCCGCGGCCGCGCGCGAGACGATGTACCTCGATGCGACCGGCAATCCGGTCCCGGGCGCGAGCCTCTACGGCTATCTCGCGGCCGGCGTGCCGGGCACGGTGATGGGGCTCGAGCGCGCGCGCCGCGAGTACGGCAGGCTGCCGCGCGCCAAGGTCATGGCGCCCGCCATCAAGCTCGCGCGCGAGGGCTACGTCTTGAGCCGCGCCGACACCGACATCCTGGACAACAAGATCGAGCGCTTCGGCAAGGACCCGGTCGCGCGCAGGATTTTCCTCAAGCCCGACGGCACGCCCTTCAAGCCGGGCGAGCGTCTCGTCCAGAAGGAGCTCGCGGCGACACTCGAGCTCATTGCCGAGCGCGGGCCCGATGCCTTCTACAAGGGCGCGATCGCGCGCGCGGTCGCCAAGGCGAGCCGGGCGAATGGCGGCATTCTCACCGCCGAGGACTTCGCCCATTACAGCGCGACCGAGGGAGCGCCGCTCAGCTGCAGCTATCGCGGCTACGTTCTGCTGACGGCAGCGCCGCCGAGCTCGGGCGGGGTCACGATGTGCGAGATTCTCGACATCCTCGAGGGCTATGACATGCGCGCACTCGGCTTCCGCTCGGCCCAGTCGGTCCATCTCCTGGCCGAGGCGATGCGCCACGCCTTCATGGACCGCAACAGCTATTTGGGCGACCCCGCTTTCGTGCAGAACCCGCTTCAGCGCCTGCTCTCCAAGGATTACGCCGCCGCGATCCGCGCCAAGATAAATCCCGACAAGGCGACGCCGTCGAAGGACGTCCAGCCCGGCAGCGAGCCGCACGAGAAGGCCGAGACCACCCACTACTCGATCGTCGATCGCGACGGCAACGCCGTCTCGGTCACCTTCACCATCAACGGCTTCTTCGGCGCCAATGTTATCGCACCCGGCACGGGATTCTTCTTGAACGACGAGATGGACGATTTCACCGTGAAGCCCGGCGTGCCCAATCTCTTCGGCCTGGTGCAGGGCAAGGCGAATGCGATTGCGCCCGGCAAACGACCGCTCTCCTCCATGGCGCCGACCATCGTGACCAAGGACGGCAAGGGCTTCCTCGTGCTCGGCAGCCCGGGCGGGTCGCGCATCATCACCATCACGCTGCTCACTCTCATGAACATCGTCGATTACGGCATGGGTCCGGAGGAGGCGGTGGATGCACCCCGCATCCACCAGCAATGGCTGCCGGACGAGATCTTCTACGAGCCCTACGGCCTCTCCCCCGACACCGTCGATCGCTTGACCGGCATGGGCTACAAGCTCGTCGAGCAGACGCCCTGGGGGGCGGCCGAGCTCATCGAGATGGGGAGCATCGCGGCGGCGGCCGGCACTACCTCCTCGGGCAACGACGCGGCACTTTCCGGCAAGCTGCTTCCGGGCGTCATCTACGGCGCCAACGACGACCGCCGCCCGGCGGGAGCGGCGGTGGGGTATTGAGCGTAAGCCGCCATCTCGCTGCAAATTGTCTCCGGCCTGCCGGCCGTAAAACCCCTCACCCGGCCCTGCGGGCCGGCCTCGATCCGCTTTGCGGCTCGAGCCCTCAAGGGGAGAGGCGAATTTCCCCTCGGCCCTTGAGGGAGAGGGAGGGGCCCAGCGCGCAGCGCTGGGAGGGTGAGGGGTGAACGGGACTCGCTCAGCGCGGCTTCGCGAGGTAGTCGAAGGCCGTGAGCGCGTGGACGTAGAAGACGGCGAAGATATCCTCGATCGTGGCATACTCGTCGGCGCCGCCCATGTTGTGCGGCGTTGGGCCGTAGACGATAGCAGGCACGTGGCACTCGCGAAATAAGCGCGCATCCGAGAAGCCGACGCGCATGTTGCGTGCCACTGCGGCCCCCAGGACCTCCTCGCCGTTGCGGGCGGCGAGCAGTGCTATCTCGTGATCCGGGTCGGTCACGTTCGGCTCGGACGCGCCGAGCACGCGGCACTCGATGCCCTCGAGGCCGTCGAGTGCCGTTCCGACCGCGGCCATGACCGCGGCCGTCGAGAGCCCCGGCGGCAGGCGGATATCGACGCGCGCCTTGGCCGCGTCGGGGATGATGTTGACCGCGAGCCCGCCCTCGATCGTCCCGATGTTGAGCGTGACGTGCTGCAGCGTCTCCGCCTCGCCCGCACCCGACACGGCCTCCGAGACGGGCTTGGCCGCGAGGATCGCGCGGCGCACGGGCTCGGGGATCGGGCAGGGCAGCTCGCGCAAACGGGTGAGCCGGGTGAGGGCCGCCATGAGGCGCTCGATTGCGTTGACGCCGAGATGCACATGGGCGCCGTGGTTGGCGATGCCCCGCGCGCTCAGCTCGAGCCAGAGCTGCCCCTTCTCGCCGAAGCGCACCACCCGGGGCGAGCCCGCGTCGCCGCACATCATGGCGTCGCCGCTGACCTCGGGCACCTGCGCCAGAAGGTGCCGGGTGCCCCAGACACCACCCGTCTCCTCGTCGCCCGCCAGTGCCAGGACGAGCTCGCCCGCCAGGCGCTCGCGCTCCTCGGCGAGCAATGCCGCCGTGAGCACCGCCGCGGCCAGCCCGGCCTTCATGTCGGAGATGCCGCGTCCGTAGATTTTTCCGTCCGCAACGACGCCGCCCAGCGGCTCGACACTCCAGCGCGACGGATCGCCCACGGGGAAGGTGTCGAGATGGCCGCTGAAGACGAGGCGCCGCCCCGGGGCCGCGAAGGCAAGGCGCGCCACCAGATTGACGATGGGCGCGCGCGCCGTCACGCGGCGCAAGGAGACGCCCGGCAACCCTTGCAGCACCTCCGCGATCACCGCGACGACGCGGCTCGTGTCGCCGGGCGGGTTCTCGCTGCTAGCGCGGACGAGGGCGGCGCTGAGCTCGATGAGGCGCGCTCGGTTGGCGCGCACCTTGGAGGCGAACCGCCGCCGCGCCTCGGCATTGCTCTCGGCCATGGCCGCGGCCTAACGCGGCACGCCGAGCTGCACCACGCGCTCGCCCGCCGAGACGACCGGAAAGGTGGCGATGCGCACGACCGGTCCCGCGTGCGGTGCCTGGATGCGCTCGACGATCTCGCCGAAGGTGTCGGTGATGGTGGCCAGGACCTCGCCTTCCGCGACTTCCTGATTGAGCTCGACCGTGCGGTGGAGGAGCCCGCCGCGGCGTGCGCGCACGATCGTCATGGTGGAGATCACCAGGCGCCGGCCGAGGGCGGCTTGGCCCTCGCCCAGCATGCCGATGCGCCGGAGCACGTTGGCGAGGCCGGCGAGCCCGCGCTCGGTCACCTCCGGCTCGAGCCGGCCGCCCTCGCCGACCTCGATCCCCATGGCGACGGCGCCGCGCTTGGCCATGACCACGTGAGGGCTCGCTTCATGCACGTAAATGCCCTGGTCCGTCGCGAGGATGAAGTCGGCGCCGAAGGCCTTGGCGATCTCCTCGGCCTCGAGTGCTGCGGCGCCGATCCGGCGCGGCGGCAGGAAGGCGAAGGGCGCGTAGCGGCCCCCCGTGGTCGGCGTGTGCACGTCGATGAGATAGTCGGCGTGCTGCATCAGGTTCTCGAAGATGGCGTGGGCGAGGAGGGACGCCATGTTGCCGTTGGCGTCGCCCGGGAAGGAGACCCAGGGGTCGGCCGGGCTCTGGTCGAGCGGGGACTTGATGAAGTGGCCGAGGAAGTAGCGGTGCTGGACCTGGAAGGCCAGCGGGTTCTGCACGGGCACCATGACGATCGTGCCGTTGAGCTCGCGCAGGTCGACGGTGCGGGCGAAGCGGTTGACGAGCTCGACGCCGTTGATCTCGTCGCCGTGGAAGGCAGCGCCCAGATAGAAGACCGGACCCGGCTTGGCGCCGCGCAATGCCACGACCGGAAGCTCGACCCAGCTGCCGTCCGCGAGCTCGAGCGTGCGCATGCGCATCTGCGTGCGCTCGCCGCGCACGAGCTTGAGTCCGGGAATCTCGAGCTTCTTGTCGGATTGGGACCGCAGCTTCGCCATAGTGCCTCCTTTTGTCTCAGGGATTGACTCGAAATGAGCCGCCTATTTTCGATGCGCTACTCATCATCCGCCGTCATTCCCGCGCAAGCGGGAATCTACTCTTGGTCCGGTATTCGGCTTCAAAGATGGACCCCCGCTTCCGCGCTAGTTGATGCACACATCTTTCCTCGCATGATCTCGTCATTCCCGCGAAAGCGGGAATCCATTCGCTGAAATGGCGGGGTTCTGGCGTTCTGGATGCCCGCTTTCGCGGGCATGACGAATTTGCTGCCGATCGAAAGCGCGATTCCAATCCTCTGAAAAAGAAAGATAATTCACGATGTGTGCATCAACTAGCGCTTTCGCGGGGGTGACGAATAGCGCATTGAAAATAAACGGATCATTTTCGCTTCACCCTCTCATCCCCGGCGCGGCTGCGCCATCGCCCGGCTGATCTGGAGTGCTGCCTCGCCATTGGCGACGAGGCGCCGCACGAGCGCGCCAAGGGAGCGGAACTTGGCGGCGGAGATGCCGCGGAAGAGCGCGTCGTTGATCGTCTGCGGCCGGGCGGCAAAACGCTCGAACGCCCTGCGGCCCGCGCGCGTCAGCCTGAGCAGCACCGAGCGGCGGTCGCCACGGTCCGCCCGCTTCTCGACGTAGCCGCAGCCGACCAGCGCGCGCGTCTCCATGGTGACGAAGGCCCCGGTGACGCGAAGATGGCTTGCCACGCGCCCCACGCTCACGCCTCGGACGCCTTCGAGCTGCGCTATCGCGAGAAACAGGCGGTACTGCGGCTCGCTCACGCCCAAGGCGCGCGCAAGCGCGTGACGCAGCTCGAGCAGCTGGTCGGCCATGACGAGGAGGTCTTGCACGAGTGCCCGGAAGCGCTCGTCGGAGCCCTCCACCAGGAGGTCCGCGCGGGTCACGGTGAGCGGCGGCCAGTGCTGTACCCGCGGCGCGGGCGCAGCGCTTGCAGAGCCGATCCCTTGCCTTGGCCTGGCGGCGCTCATCATCGCGGGCCCCTTAGGACGAGGCGGCACCCTCGGGGTGCTGCTTGGCCTCGGCCGGAAGATCGTAGCTGGCCATGAGATCGTCGACGATCTTGTGGAACTTCGGCCAAGGTGCTTCGCGGAAGCTGTGGTCGCGAACGACATAGGGCGGGCCCGCGTAGAACTTCTCATACTGCTGGTGCCGGGTGGCGAGCTCGGAGCCGAGCAGGTCCCAGGCGAGCTTGAAGAGCTTCATGCGTTGGAGTGCGCTGTGGCTCGCCGTGCTCCACATCCCCTCGAAGGTCTCGCGCAGGCCCGCGTCCTGCATGACCGACGCATCGGCCGGCATGAGGAAGACGCCGGCACCCATGAGCTCGCGGACCTTGTCGCAAATATCGGCGTAGCTCTCGGTGCACCAGGTCAGCGCGCCGTACATGTAGCGCCGGTTGAAGGAGACGTAGCCGTTGCCGAGATCCTCGTGGTCGAGGCTCTGCCCGTAGATCATGCCGGCGAGCATGGCTTCGAGGGCTGCGAGCCGGCCGAGCGCCTCGCGCACCGCCGGGATGCGGTCGGCGCTGTTCGCCTGGGTAATCCGGCTCGCCAGCCCGACGAGGAGCTGCAGCTTCGACCAGAAGCGCACGTTCGCCTGGTGGTTGCCGAAGCAGTGGGACGGCGTGCGGTAGTAGAGCTCGCGCGAGAGCTGGGGATCATCGTGCGAGAAGACGCGCTCCCACGGCACCTTGACCTGGTCGAAGACGACGACGCTGTCGGTCTCGTCGTAGCGGTAGGTCAAGGGATTGTCGAACTCGCTCACCGCCAGCGGCTCGAAGGGCTTGCGCGACCACAGGCTCAAGCCCGCGGCACTCATGGGCAGGACGCAGGTGACCGCCTCCTTCTTCCGCTCGGGTGCGATCGGCTGCACGTTGCCGAGCCAGAGCTCGTTCGCGAAGACGGCACCCGTCGCGAGCAGCTTCATGCCGCTGATGACGACGCCGGCGTCGTCCTCCTTGACCACGCGCACGGTCGGCGAGCGGTCGCCTTGCCGGCCGCCGCTGAAGCTGGGATCGCGCGCGCCCGGAGCCGGAATCACGGCATAGGCGAGGTAGCTGTCCGCGCTACGCAGGGCGCGGTAATAGGCACGCAGGTTCTCGGCGTAGGGTGCCCGCCGCTCGGCCCCGCTGTCCAAGACCTCCGCCTGGAGCACCATGCCCGCGACGAAGCTCGCCACATGGTCGAACGAGCGGCCGAAGAGGCCGTGGGTGCGGTCGGCGATCGCCTTGTGCGCGTGCGTGCGGCGGAGCAGGTCCTCGCGGCTCCGCGGCAGCAGGAAGTGCATGCTGAAGCGCTCGCCCGCCTCCTCGAAGGAAAGCGTGTCGCGCATCTCCTGGCACCGCTTGAGATCGTAGAGTGCCGCGACCGAGCGGGCTGCGTTGCGGAACGCCCTGTGGCGCGTCACGTCGGCGATGCGCTCGCCTCCGACATAGACGGTGCGCCCGTCGCGCAGGCTCTCGAGATGTTCCTCGCCCGATCTCAGCATGTCGCCTCCTTCTCGGCAATCGCGTCGCAACGTCGTCCGCCCGTGAAATTACCCAAGGCGGTTAGCGAGATCAACCCGCCCTGCCTGAAGTCTCCTCCCCGCGCCGAGGGACAGGGGAAACGCGATCGCCCCTTGAGCATTTGCAGAAAATTCCATTAGAGTGTCGGCGGACTGTCCATGAGGTGCGCCCCCTACCGCCGTCTTGCGCGCGGCAAGACTTGCCCTTTCAACCCGCGATCGAATGAAGTGAGCCGAGCCTCGATGCCGCCTGGAATGTTGGTACCGAGACCGCGTGTGTCATTGGCAGCGCTCGTGCTTGCGCTCGGCCTTATCTGGCCGGCCCCAGCACCACGCGCGGACGACATTTTCCAGAGCCGGCCCACGGTCGCACAATTGCTGGCGCTGCGGGAGGCGCAGGGCGGGGCGCTCGATGGCTATCCCTGGAGTGCGATCGGCCGTTTCGAGCGGCCCATCGCCGGCGGCTGCACGGGCGTCTTGATCGGCCGCCGCGTCGTGCTGACTGCCGCCCATTGCCTTTTCGATTCCTTCACGCGGAAATGGTTGCCGGCCAAGGCACTGGTCTTCACGCCGGGCGTCGGCACGCCGCGGCACGGCGAGCGTGTGGGCGTGCGCGACTACCGGATTGCCTCCGGCTTCAGACCCTATCCGCACCCGGCACTCATGGCAGAGGGCCTCGACCTGGCCCTCGTGCTTCTTGCCGAGCCGGCGGGCGACAAGGCGGGCTTCCTTCCCTGGCTGCGCAGCGCCGAGATTGAGCCGGCATTGGCGCGGCCCGGTGGTGTGTTCCTCGAGGCGGGCTATCCGGAAGCGAGTGCTGCGAGCTTGAGCGTGCACGGTTTTTGCCGGGTCATGCAATATTTCGAGAGGCGCCACGTCTTCGTCCACAGCTGCGTCTCGCTCAAGGGCGAGTCGGGCTCGCCGGTCTTCGCCAAGATCCGAGGTCAGTACAGCGTCGCCGGCATCGAGGTCGGCACGGCCGGCGCGAGGACGAACGGGCGCGAGCGCTGGGGTGCTGCGGCGACGCTCCAGGCGCTCGATCGCATGCTGGCGGACACCCGGGGCCTCGCCCCCCTCTCGAACCTCGACGTTTGGGGCGATCCCAGGAAGCGCATCCCGGCCGCCCTCGCGCGGCGCTGAGCGCATCTCCCGCTAGCACCCTCAGCCCGAGTTCTCGTCGAGCACGGCGCGGCCGCGCGGGGTGAGAACCGGTGAGAACCACTGTGGACTGCCCCATCGGCTGCCCGCCACGGCACTGGAGGCGGACGAGGCCGTCGCTGACCGCATCCTCCCAAATCGGCATTCTGGGGCAGCTCGTGCGCCAGGCCTCCATGGCGTCCCTATAGGTGCGCGGACGGCTTGCCGCCCAGGCGAGGAATTGCAAGGTCAGCGGGCTCACGGCACTAGGCATCGTGCGCGCCCCGCTCGAGTGCCGCGGCGAGGACCCGTGCGGCATGCACGGCCTCGCGCCCGCTCAAATCGCCGATCTGGCGGCGGCAGCTCGTGCCGCAGGCGACAAGGAGGGTGTCGGCCGCGGCCGCGCGGACCGCCGGCAAAAGCGAGAGCTCGGCCATCTTGAGCGAGACCTCGTGGGTCTCGGCCTGGTAGCCGAAGGCGCCCGCCATGCCGCAGCAGGAGGAGGCGATGGTCTCGACCGCGAGCCCGGGCACCAGGCGAAGCGTCTCCTCGAGCGCCGGCATCGCGGCAAAGGCCTTCTGGTGGCAATGGCCGTGGACGAGCGCCTTCGCAGACGCGAGCGCTTTGAGCGGGAGCGCGAGGTGGTGCGCCTTCGCCTCCGCGGCGAGGAACTCCTCGAAGAGCACGGCAGCACCCGCGAGCGCCTGCGCCTCCTCGCCGAGCCGCAGCACGGTGAGCTCGTCGCGCAAGGTGAGCAGGCAGGAGGGCTCGAGGCCGATGACCTTGAGGCCGCGCGCGACGAAGGGGAGAAGCGCGCTCAAAAGGCGCCGCATCTCCTTGCGTGCCTCCTCGACGAGGCCAACGGCGAGAAAGGTGCGCCCGCAGCAAAGCGGCCGTCCGCCGCCGGCGGCCTCGGCCACATGCACGCGATAGCCGGCGGCCTCGAGCACGGCGAGTGCCGCCTCGCCGTTCTCGGGCTCGAAATAGGTGGTGAAGGTGTCGGGCAGGAGGACGACCTCGGGGCCGTCCGGATTGCGGGGGGCATGGTCGCCGGCACGGAAGATGTCGCGCCGCCAAAGCGGGAGCTTGCGCGCGCGCGCGAGCCCGAGCCAGCGCTCGCCGAGCCGTCTCAAGCCGGGGATCGCCTGGCTGAGGTTGCTGAGCGGGGCGAAACGCGCGGCCAAGGGCGCGTAGCGCGGCAGATAGCCAATGAGGCGGTCGCGCAAGGAGAGGCCTCGGCGCAGGTTGTAGTGATGGAGGAACTCGATCTTCATGCGCGCCATGTCGACCCCGGTCGGGCACTCGCGCTTGCACGCCTTGCAGCCGACGCAGAGCCGCATCGTCGCCGCCATCCCGTCGGCGACGAGGGCGTCGGGGCCGAGCTGGCCCGAAAGTGCCAGGCGCAGCGTGTTGGCGCGGCCGCGCACGAGATGCTGCTCGTCGAGCGTCGCGCGATAGGAGGGGCACATGACGCTCGCGTCGAACTTGCGGCAGGCGCCGTTGTTGTTGCACATCTCGACGGCAGCCCCGAAGCCGCCCCACTCGGACCAGTCGAGGGCGGTCTCGAGCGTAGTGACGCGGTAGTCCGGCCTGAAGCGGAAGAGGCTGCGGTCGTCCATCCTCGGCGCGCGCACGATCTTGCCCGGATTGAAGAGGCCCTTGGGGTCGAGCGTGTCCTTGACCGCCTCGAAGGCGCGCACCATGCGCGGGCCGAACATCGCCTCGTGGAATTCGGAGCGCACCAGCCCGTCGCCGTGCTCGCCCGAATGCGAGCCCTTGTACTCGCGCACGACGGCAAAGGCCTCCTCGGCGATGGCGCGCATCTTCGCGGCCCCTTGGGGGTCCTTCATGTTGAGCACGGGGCGCACGTGGAGGCAGCCGACGGAGGCGTGCGCGTACCAGGTCCCGCTTGTGCCGTGCCTCGCGAAGATCTCGCTGAGGCGCTCGGTGTAGTCCGCGAGATCGTCGAGCGAGACGGCGCAGTCCTCGATGAAGGAGACCGGCTTGCCGTCCCCTTTCATCGACATCATGATGTTGAGCCCGGACTTGCGCACTTCCCAGATGGCGCGCTGGAAGGCCGGCTCCGTGGCCGCGACGACGGCGTCGGGAAAGCCGAGATCGCCCATGAGCTCGACGAGTGCCTGCAAGCGCCTCTGCTGCGGCGCGAGCTCGTCGCCCGCGAACTCGACGAGAAGAAGGGCCCCGGGTGCCCCGCGCACGAAAGCATCGATCGTCGCGCGGAAGAGCGGAATTTCGCGCGCGAGCTCGATCATGGTGCGGTCGACGAGCTCGACCGCGTCCGGGCCGAGCTCGACGATGCGCTTGGTCGAGGCCATCGCCTGATAGAGGCTCGCGAAATGGCAGACGCCGAGCACCTTGTGCTTGGGGATGGGGTGGAGCTGGAGCTCGATCCGGCGCGAGAAGGCGAGCGTGCCCTCGGAGCCCACGAGGAGGTGCGCCAGGTTGATGGGTGGGGCATTGGCGCCGCGCGGCACCAGCGCGTCGATGTTGTAGCCGCCGACCCGGCGCTGCACCTTGGGGAAGCGCTCGGCGATCTCGCCGGCCTCGCGCCGGCCGAGGCCCAGCAGGGCGGCGACCAGCGCGCGCTCCTTGGTACTCGCCCCCGCCCCCGGCCCCGCCTCGCGGAGCTCGGCAAAGCGCATGGCACTGCCGTCGGCGAGCGTTGCCTCGATCGCGCGCACGTTATCGCGCATGGTGCCGTAGCGGATCGAGCGCGCGCCGCAGCTGTTGTTGCCGGCCATGCCGCCGATCGTGGCGCGGCTCGAGGTCGAGACGTCGACCGGGAAGAAGAGCCCGCGCGGCCGCAGCAGATTGTTGAGCTGGTCGAGCACGATGCCGGGCTCGACCACGGCGCGGCGCGCCTCCGGGTCGAGCTCGAGAAGGCGGTTGAGGCGGGGGCTCACATCGACCACCACCGCCTCGCCGACCGTCTGGCCGCATTGCGAGGTGCCGCCACCTCGCGGCAGCACCGGCACCCCCGCCTCGCCCGCGATCTCGATGGTGCGGACGATATCCGCCTCGCTCCTCGGGATGACCACGCCGATCGGCTCGATCTGATAAATCGAGGCGTCCGTCGCGTAGCGGCCGCGCGTGAAGGGATCGAAGCGCACCTCGCCTTCGAGCTCGCGCGCGAGGCGCTGCGCGAGCGCCCAGTCGCCAACGCGGGAGCGCGGCACCATCCCCCGATCTTGGGCGGCTTCTGCCATCATGACCCCAGTATAAATTGCCCCGGTGCAAATTGAATGCATAATGCCGGAGCTACTACTCGGAATCATGGAGGCGTGATCCACCCCCCTCCCCACCCTCCCCCTCAAGGGGGGAGGGGATCACCGAGGGGCTCCAACAACTTCCCCTTCCCCCTTGAAGGGGGAGGGTGGGGAGGGGGTGACGCTCGGATTGGCGAGAGCGGGCAGTAGGGGAACCCGGCACCGCCCGGCGCGGCCCCGCATGTGAGGACTTAATATGGCTTACCAAAGCGGCCGCCATTTCCTGCAGATTCCCGGGCCGACGAACGTGCCCGACCGCGTGCTCAGGGCGATCGACCAGCCGACCATCGACCACCGGGGACCTGCCTTCCAGCGCCTGGGCAAGGAGCTCCTGGAGGGGCTCAAGGCGATCTTCAAGGCCAAGGGACCGGTGGTGATCTTCCCGGCCTCGGGCACGGGTGCCTGGGAGGCCGCCCTCGTCAACACCCTCTCTCCCGGCGACAAGGTTCTCATGGTCGAGACCGGGCATTTCGCCACGCTGTGGTCGCGCATGGCGGGAAGGCTCGGGCTCGAGCTCGATTTCATCCCCGGCGACTGGCGCCGCGGCGTCGACCCGGGGGCGGTCGAAGGGCGTCTCGCGGATGACCGCGCGCGCAAGATCAAGGCCGTATGCATCGTGCACAACGAGACCTCGACGGGTGTTGCCTCGCGCGTCGCCGAAGTGCGCAAGGCGCTCGACGCCGCCCGGCATCCGGCGCTCTTCATGGTCGACACCATCTCCTCGCTCGCCTCGATCGACTACCGCCACGACGAGTGGGGGGTCGACGTGACCGTCGCCGGCTCGCAGAAAGGCCTGATGCTGCCGCCGGGCCTTTCCTTCAACGCGCTCAGCGAAAAGGCGCGCGCGGCGGGCAAGACGGCGCGCCTGCCGCGCTCCTACTGGAGCTGGGAGGAGATGCTGGCGGCGAACGCGGGCGGCTTCTTCCCCTACACGCCGGCGACCAACCTCTTGTTCGGGCTCAGGGAGGCGATCGCCATGCTGCTCGA
>DATNIJ010000141.1:0-2744 GCA_035604475.1 Alphaproteobacteria bacterium | reverse complement strand
CGAGGCGTGTGGGAGCGGGAGTTCTAGCCCATGCCGGCCTCGCTCGTCGCCAATGTCGTCTTGAGCGGGGTGCTCACCGGGCTCGTCTACGGCTTGATGGCGCTCGGCCTCTCGGTGATTTTCGGCGTCGTGCGCGTCGTCAACTTCGCGCATGGCGAGATGACCGTGCTCGCCATGTATGCGACCTTCGTGCTGTTCAAGGCGCTCGGCCTCGATCCGCTCTTCTCTCTCGTGCCGGTGGCCCTCCTTCTCTTCGCCTTCGGCTACGCGCTGCAGGCGAGCCTCATCAATCCCTTCGTGAAGCGCCCCGAGCACGAGCAGTTCATCCTGCTCGCGGGCGTGGCACTCGTCATCGTCAACCTGCTGCTCATGGTCTTCGGGCCTGACGCGCAGCACGTCGACCTCGCTTATGCCTACGACAGCTTCGAGCTCGGCCCGCTTCTCGTCGACAAGGTGCGCGTCTATGCCGCCGCCGTGGCCATCGCGGCGACGGCGGCACTCTTCGCCTTCTTCCGCCGCACGCGCACGGGTACGGCGATCCGCGCCGCGGCCGACAATCTCGTGGGTGCTGCCGTCGTCGGGCTCGACTTCAAGCGGCTCTTTGCGCTCACCTTCGGAATCGGGGCCGCCTGCGCGGGTATTGCCGGCTCCCTCATGATCCTCCTCTCGGACGCGACCCCCGCACTTGCCCCCGATTTCACGCTCCTCGCCTTCATCATCGTCATCGTCGGCGGGCTGGGCAGCATGCCGGGAGCGCTCTTGGGCGGCGTGCTCATCGGGCTTTCCGAGGCGCTCGCCGGGCTGATGATCGCGCCCTCGATGAAAAGCATGCTCTCCTTCGCCCTCCTCGTCCTTGTCCTCGTGGTTAGGCCGCAGGGCCTCTTGGGGGGCAAGCGATGAGGCGCGCACTTGCGGCAAGTCTCCCGCGGCCGGCGCTTTATCTCGCGGCGGCAGCACTCGTCCTCCTCCTTGCCGCACCTTTCATGGTCGACCGCTACACGCTTTCCATCCTCATCCTCATTCTCTATGCGGCCTATCTCGGCCAGGCATGGAACGTGATGATGGGCTTCGCGGGCCTGCTCTCGATCGGGCACGCGCTTTATGTCGGCCTCGGCGCCTATACGGCGGCCGCACTTTTCGTGCACTTCGGCATTCCACCGCTTCTCGGCCTTTTCCCGGGCATCGCCCTCGCCGCAGCGGCGGGAGCGCTCATCGGCTGGCTCGGCTTCCGCTTCCGCATCGCCGGCGTCTATTTCGCGCTCCTCACCATCGCCTTTGCCGAGGTCGCGCGCATCGGCTTCGACCATATCGATTGGCTCGGCGGCTCCGGCGGCCTGTTCATTCCGGTCGCGGCCGAGAAGCGCCTCGATCTACTCGATCTCCGCGGCGGCATCGAGATGTACTACTATCTCATCCTCGCACTCGCCGCGGCAGCCCTCCTGCTTTCGGCCGTCCTTTTGCGCTCGCGCCTCGGCTACTACTGGCTCGCCCTCCGCGAGGACGAGGAGGCGGCGCGCTCGCTCGGCATCAACCTCTTCCGCGCGCGCATCGCGGCCGTGCTCATCTCGGCGGCGATGACCGCACTCGCCGGCACCTTCAACGCCTTCTATAACAGCAACCTCTTCCCCGAGCACATCTTCTCGATCGGCAGCTCGATCGACATCATTCTGGCGCCCATCGTGGGCGGGCTCGGCACGCTCATGGGGCCCATCGTGGGCGCCTTCATCCTGGCCCCGCTCGGCGAGCTCCTCTTGAGCTTGACCGCAGCCCTCGGTCTCGATCTCCCGGGCCTCGAGCTCGTCATCCACGGCCTCCTGCTCGTCGTCATCATTCGGGCCTTGCCCGGCGGCCTCTGGCCCTGGCTCAAGCACCGCTTCGGCTTCGCCGCGAGCGCAAGCGGGGGCCCGTCGTGAGCTCCGCCATGCTGACGGTCGAGGGCGTGAGCAAGCATTTCCGCGGCCTGCAAGCGGTGAGCGCGGTCTCCTTCGAGGTAGCCCCCGGCGAGATCGTCGCACTCATCGGCCCGAACGGGGCGGGCAAGACGACGCTCTTCAACGTGGTGGCCGGCGTCTATGCGCCGGATGAGGGCGATGTGCGCCTGGAGGGCCGCAGCATCGCCGGCCTCTCGCCCGACGCCGTCTGCCGCGCGGGCATCGCGCGCACCTTCCAGCTCGTGCGCCCCTTCACGCGGCTGAACGTCGAGGACAATGTGGTGGTGGGCGCGCTTGCGGCCGAGCGCGGCATGGCCTCAGCACGGGCGCGCGCGGAAGCTGTCTTGCGCCGCCTCGAGCTTTGGCAGAAGCGCCATCTCCTCGCCGAGAGCCTGACGCTGCCCGACCGCAAATGCCTCGAGCTCGCGCGGGCGCTCGCGACCGGCGCGCGCCTTCTCCTCCTCGACGAGACGATGGCGGGCTTGCGGCCGACCGAGATCGACCGCATGGTCGCCCTCTTGGCCGAGCTCAACCGCGGCTCCGGCCTTACCATTCTCCTCATCGAGCACGTCATGCGCGCGGTGATGGCGCTTGCCGGACGCATCGTCGTGCTGCATCACGGCGTGCGCATCGCCGAAGGCTCGCCGGCCGACGTCGTGCGCCATCCCGAGGTGCTCAAGTCCTATCTCGGCGAGGAGGCGGTATGATCCTCGCCGTGCGCGACCTCGTGCTGAGCTACGGCGACATGTCGGCACTCGACGGCGTCTCGCTCGAGGTGCCGGAGCGCTCCATCACCGCGATCGTCGGCGGCAA
>DATNIJ010000140.1:0-8098 GCA_035604475.1 Alphaproteobacteria bacterium | reverse complement strand
GCTGGTGCCGAGCCGCGTCCTGCCCTTGAGCTGCATGCGATGGAAGCTCGTATTGCGCACGCCGCTATCCGGGTCCTTGGCGACGAGGATCGCGTTCGTGATATAGGGCCCGGCATCCTCGGCGAAGTGCCGCATGATCGGAAGGAGTGCCAGGTCCAGCTTCTTCCCCGTCACCACCACGTCTTGGACGGGGCCGCTCTTGCGCAAGACGGGCGGAATCGTGCGGTCGTTGCGCGCGGCCCACTCCTCGATCAGGCGATGCTCGGGAACGCCGAGTGCGAGGGCATAGCGCCGGCGCGCGCCGAAGAGATTGGTCACCACCGGAAAGGGCGAGCTGCCCACCTTCTCGAAGAAGAGGACCGGCGCGCGGCCGAGCCGCTCCATCTCCATCACGCTCGCCGTCACGTCATAGTCGAGGTTCACCCGCTCGCGCACCCGGACGATGCCCTCCGGGTCGTCCGCCGCGACGCGCGCGAGGAAGCTTCTGAGGGTGAATTCTCGGGAACGGGGTGCCATGGCGTCTCCTTGACCCCGGCGTCCTCCCGCGGCCGCGGCATGTGCTAGGCAAGGGAGCCGCCGCGGGCCTCGGCGCGAGCCGGGCCCCTTCCCTACCGCCTGGATGCCCAGCTGCGCAACCGCCGCCTTGAGCGAACCGAACGCCGCCCGGCGAGAGCTGCGCCCGCTCCACTATGGTGAGTGTGAACGTCCCCCGCTCGTCACGGTCTGCCGCGCGGCCGCGAAGTCGGCTTCGCATCTCCGATCCCTGAGAGCGATGGTAAATTGTCGCCGAAACCGCTACATAGGGCGGTATGGCGCGCAAATCATCGCAAGGGCGGCGCGAACCCGGGTTCTTCGGGTCGAGACGGCCCCGCCGCGGCCCCGCCGGCATGCTGGGCGAGCGACTCGACGTCGCCTCCGAGGAGAGCGACGAGCGGGCCGGCAGGAAGGGTAGCTACCGGCGGGCGCGGGCACCCGACCCTGCGCCGGAGATGTGGCACGAGTGGCGTGAGCGGCTCAAGCGCTCGCTCAAGAGGCACGGCCAGACCCGCGCCGAGGCGCGCGGCTCGCTCCTCGGCCGCTTTGTGCGCTGGGCGGTGACCTTCGCGATCTGGGCGCTGGTGCTGGTCTTGGGCGTCGTCGCCTATTACAGCTTCGACCTCCCCGATATCGGCAGTGCCACCGCACTCACGCGCCGGCCGAGCGTCACCCTCATCGGCGCCGACGCCAAGCCCTTTGCTAGCTACGGCGATCTTTACTACGACGTGGTGCCGCTCAAGGAGATGCCGCCCTATCTTCCCAAGGCGGTGCTCGCGACCGAGGACCGCCGCTTCTTCGAGCACTTCGGCATCGATCCTTTCGGCATCGCGCGTGCGCTTATCGACGACGTGCGCACGGGCCAGCTGCGCCAGGGCGGCAGCACGATCACCCAGCAGCTCGCCAAGAACCTCTTTCTCACCTCCGAGCGCACAATCAAGCGCAAGGTCCAGGAGGTGCTGCTCGCCCTCTGGCTCGAGCACAAGTTCACCAAGAACGAGATTCTCACCATCTATCTCAACCGGGTCTATCTCGGCGCCGGCGCCTACGGCGTCGAGGCGGCGTCGCGCAAGTATTTCGGCAAGTCCTCGCGCGAGCTCTCCCTTTACGAGGCGGCCGTGCTGGCGGGCCTCTTGAAGGCGCCCTCGAAATTCAATCCCGCGGCCAACCCGGACCTCACGGCGGAGCGAGCCGATCAGGTGCTGCGCAACATGGTCGATGCCGGCTTCCTCACGGATGAGCAGGCCGCGGCCGCCGCCAAAGAGCGCGAGGAGCTCAAGCCGGCCTCGGTCGCCGCCTGGCGCGGGCGCTATTTCGCCGACTGGGCGATGGACCAGGTGCGCGACCTCCTCGGCTACATCGATCGCGATCTCGTGGTGGTGACCACACTCGATCCCAGGCTCCAGGAGATCGCCGAGGACACGGTCCAGGCCGAGCTCGACAAGGAGGGTGCCGCCCTCGACATCTCGCAAGGTGCGCTCGTGGCACTCGGTCCCGACGGCGAGGTCAAGGCGCTCGTCGGCGGACGCGACTACCGCCAAAGCCAGTTCAACCGCGCCGTCCAGGCCCTGCGCCAGCCCGGCTCGGCCTTCAAGCCGTTCACCTATCTCGCCGGCCTCGAGTCGGGCTTCACGCCGGCGAGCGTCTTCAACGACGCGCCGATCACCATCGGCAACTGGCATCCGGACAATTACGACGGCAAATACTACGGCCGCGTCACGCTGAAGGAGGCGCTCGCGCGCTCGCTCAATTCCGTGGAGGTGCAGCTCGCCGAGCGCGCCGGCGTCGGCCACGTCATCGATGTGGCGCATCGCCTCGGCATCACCTCCGAGTTGCGCAAGGACTTGAGCTTGGCACTCGGCACGAGCGAGGTCAGCCTGCTCGAGTTGACCGGCGCCTACGGCGCCTTCGCCGATGGCGGCAAGGGCGTGTGGCCCTACGGCATCGTCGAGATCCGCGACCGCGACGGACACGTGCTCTATCGCCGCTCGGGCTCCGGCCCGGGGGAGGTGATGACGCCGCGACAGTCGGCCGAGATGCTCGACATGATGTCCGCCGTCATCGCCTACGGCACCGGCAAGTCGGCCAGCATCGGCCGGCCCGCCGCAGGCAAGACGGGGACCACCCAGGACTACCACGATGCCTGGTTCATCGGCTTCACGCCCGACCTCACCGCCGGCGTCTGGGTCGGCAACGACGACGGCAGCCTGATGAAGAAGGTGACGGGCGGACGCGTGCCGGCGCACATCTGGCACGATTTCATGATGGCAGCGCTCAAGGACACCCCGCCGCACGAGTTCCGCAAGCCGCCGACGGAGACGGAATCGGTGCTGCAATCGCTTCTGGGCGGCGGCTCGTCGGCACCCGCGGACGCGGCCCAGCCGCGGGCGCCGGAGACCGTGCCGACCCAGCACAGCCCGGGCGAGACCGTGCTGCTGCCGGGCGGCTATTACAAGGTGAACCAGTAGACGCGCAGAGCCGCGGCTTGGCACCCGCGCTCAATGGCGGCTATGGCCGCCGCCGCCGATCATCTTCGGATTGCGTTTCTCCTCCTCGAAGCAGGCGTGGTAGCCCTGATCGTATCCGGCCCTGTAGTCGGCCATCGTCAGATAGCGCGTTTGATCCTTGCGACCGGCTTGCTGATAGCCATCGCGCCCGGCGTCCTGGAAGCCCGTGAAGCAGCCGTCGACATAGCCTTCGTCGAAGGCGGGGCTACCCCCAGGTGGGGGCACTTGCGGATTGACGAGGGCGTCGCCGCAGGTCGCGAGCCAAGCGATCGTCACGAGAACCGCGCGGAAGTGCCTCTTAATCGCTCCCTTGCTCGTCATGCTCCCCTCACCGGGCCACAGCATGTCGCTCCGGCACGCGCCGCAGAGAGCGTGACCTTTCCCCGTGGCTATTTCAAGCTGGACCAGGAGGCATAGCCGCCTGCCGCGCGCGCCGCCGTCGCCCTTGAGACGGCCTCGCGCAAATCGCGCCCGCGCCTGAGTGCGTCACTCATCCTCGATCGTCTTGTCGTCGCGATGGGCGAGAAGGGCCTTGGCGTAGCGCCGCGTGAGCTCGGGCATGATGGTCTCGCTGGCTTGCGGACGGGCGAGGCCGAACACGGTGCCGGGGAAGTCTAGCGCCTTCTGGATCGGCGACAGCTCCTCGTGCGCCGAAGGCGGGAAGAGCCGCGCCGGCCGGCCCACGGCGATCCAGCCGATCGGTACCGTCGCATCGGCGGCGAGATGAGAGTTGACGTGTACGGTGGCGTTGACGCGCACCTCCGCGCGGGCGCCGATGACCGCACCATTGAAGATCGCGGCCCCCGTCGCGATGAAGGCGCAGTCCTCGACGCAGCAGCCCGAGAGATAGGCGCGCGGGCCGATCAGCACATGATTGCCGATGTTGACCGGATGGCGCTTCGTGCCGCGCACGACCGCCGTCTCCATCACGATGCAATGCTCGCCGAGCACGATCGAGCCACCTTCCGCCGTCAGCACAGCGCCATGGAGCACGCGCGAATGCGGCCCGATCGTCACGGCACCGCTGAGGACCGCCGTGGGGGCGACCCAGGCGCTCGGATGGACGAGAGGGTGCTTGCCGCGATGCTCGATGCGCATGAAGGCCTTCGCTCAGGCGCTACGCTCTGCCACGGCGGCGGGTGCGGCCTGAGGCTTGCCGCGCCCGGCCGCGGCGCGCTCCTTGGCGAGCAGTGCCTTCTTGCGCGCGACCCCCCAGCGGTAGCCGGTCAGCTCGCCGCTGCTGCTCACGGCGCGGTGGCACGGCACGATGAGCGAGACCGGGTTGGTGGCGCAGGCGCGGCCGACCGCGCGCGCCGCCTTGGGCTGGCCCAAGAGGGCTGCGATCTCGCCGTAGCTCTTCTGCTCGCCATAGGGAATGGCGCGGAGCGCCTGCCACACGCGCCACTGGAACGCGGTCGCGCGCACGTCGAGCGGTAGCTCGAGATGGGGCTCTTTGCCGGCGAGATGGTCGAGGAGGGCCGCGAGCGGGGCGCCGAGAGCCGGATCGTCGCGCCGAATCTCGGCGGCCGGGAAGTCATGGCTGAGCTCGTGCACGAGGTGCTCGTCCTCGTCGCCGAGGCTGACCATGCAGATGCCCCGCTCCGTGGCGGCGACAAGGAGGCGGCCGAGTGCGCAAGGTGCGATGGTGAAGCGAATGCGCGCACCCTCTCCGCCGCGCTTGTAGGTCGCGGGCGTCATGCCGAGCTGGCCGTTGGCGCGCTCATAGAGCCGGCTCGAGGAGCCATAGCCCGCCTCGTAAAGCGCACCCGCCACCCCGTCGCCGGCTTTGAGCAGTCCCTTTACTCGGCGCAGGCGCCGCGCGTCCGCATAGGCGCGCGGGCTGATGCCGATGACGCGGGTGAAGACGCGCTGGAGATGGTGGGGGCTGAGCCCGACGGCGCGGCCGAGCTCGCCCAAGGTGATGACGCCCTCGCCGTGCGCGTCGATATAGCGGCAGGCCTTGCGCACGGCTTCGAGCTTGGGGTCGCGCGGCCTCGTGTCTTTCGGGTTGCAGCGGCGGCAGGCGCGAAAGCCGGCGCGCTCCGCCGCCTCCGGCACCGCGAAGAAGCTCACCATGTCGCGCCGGGGCCGGCGGCTCGGGCAAGAGGGTCGGCAGTAGATGCCGGTCGAGCGCACGGCATAGACGAAGGCGCCGTCCTGGCGGGCATCCGAGCCAAGCACAGCACTCCAGCGCTCCTCGTCGGTCACGGCATGAACTCCTGCTCGCGTTTCCATGGGCCTTAGATACGCCTCGCGTGCGCCAGGGGCTATCCGAAGCTTGCGCCGGATTTGGCCCAAGGGACAGATCCCCCCGTCCTGCCGGCGCGTCGAGGGAGAGAATCCGAACATGACGGTTGTGGCAATCTCCAAAAAAGTGTAGCCTGGTAAAGTAGTGCAATCAAAAGTCTGTGCTCCTACTTACCAGCGAGCAGAAGATGTGGGGCGTTAAGGACATCGAGCTCGAAGTCATAAATCGCCGTGCGCCGTGCATGGTCATCCTGACCCACATTAAGTTCAACCATGATCCGCTCTCGCTCGCCGGCGACGCGATAAATATTCGCGTTAATGGTCAGCAGGAGGTTTCGGTCCCCGAATGGAAGTCGGGCTATTTCGCGCCGGAGCAGTCACTGGCGGCCTACGCCATCGCCGAGACGGCGGGACGCTCGATCACCATCCAATGCCGCTTCACCATCGCGCCGAAGACGAGCACCAAGGCATGGGTGAAGGCGACTGGCGGTGGCATGCTCGGTGCCGTCGATCCTGTCGAGGTCACGTTCATCAATGGCGTCTCGCACGACACCAGTCACGGTGGAGATCCGGATTTCGTTTCGATTACGCTGCGTCACAGCGCACTCGGCGTCATCGAACGCCAGGACATCGTCTGGACTTGGGCTTACCGATGCAGCAGCCAAACCCATTGGCATCCAATGCGCCTGACGACGCAGCACCGGATCTACGCTGTGCTCCGGGAGCCGCCGGAGCCCTGGTCGCAGACCGATCCGCAGAAATACCCATGGACCTGGGCGCTCGACTACGCGATCGTGGATGCAGGCACGCGCGGGCTGGCTGATATGGAGATCGCGATCGCCAGGATCGTGCGGCACGTCTATGACGAGCCGCTCCAGTACGACATCTGGTATGGTCGTTCCAGCTACGGCGGGAAGATGTTCCAGATTACTGATTGGCTTGGCGGGTTCCGCAACGGTCCGATCGTCAATTGCTACGATTGCGCCGGCGCGGTGACGACGTTTGCGACGGTCCTCGGGGCCGACGCGCAGTATAATTTCCATGACCCATTCGGATATTTGAAACCGGTCTATCCAATCGGGCGCGGGTTGTGCAACAACCCGTTCTACGGCTCGGCCGCCCCGCCCTATGACGTGCCGCTGGTGGCCCAGAGCGACGCGGGTCGAACAAGCTTCGGCAATCACGCTTACGCCAAGCGCAGCAGCGATCAAAAGAACTTCGACGCCTGCATGAAGGCATCCGGAGCCAAGTGTACATGGATCGATGCTCTTCTGGCGCTGTTGATCGCGCTCGGTGCCGCGTGGGCGGAACGGCTGCTCCTGCAGCGCGCAGGCTGGCTCATTGCTTTAGCGCAGTCGGATTATGAGACCAAGGTGCTCGACGCGAGCCTGCCGGGCGCCGGCGGCCATCCGGTGGTGGAAGCGATGGACATTTCGCCTTGAGGCCTGAATGGCGATGACTGTACTGGATAGATTGGGTGAGCTCAAGGCAAGCTTGGGCGTGAGCGGATGGGAGCTCCGCACCCCGCCGTTCATTCCCGGCTACGCGCCGCCGGTGACGCTTCCGGGGCTCGACAGGCTCACGCTCGAACGCACCAGATTGCACCCCGCTCGCATGCCCGGCGCGACGACGTGGAACAGCTGGGTGGCGAGGACGTATGTGTATCGCGAGGAAAGCACCCGAGCCTCCGTGCAGCTGACGATCGTCGTCGATCGCGAGAGCGCGGCCGGAGCGATCGACGGGCTGCTCCTCCACCTTCTGCAGTCGCAGCGCAAACGCAAATTCGTCCGCAGCGCGACGACCGAAATCGGCGACGTTGCCATCGAGGAACCGGACGCCAATGCGCGGCACTTCCTACGGCGCAATGTCGGCGTGAGCGTTGAGGATTACGGTGAGGCCAAAGAGCTCGTCCCGCATCTAGCGCGTGCGGTCGACATGGGCTTGCGCGAACGGGCCAACGTCGCGTCTCTTGCGGCCGATCCGGCGAAGCCAAAGATCGTTCACTTCACCGCCAACGGGTCGGTGGTCGAAGTCGGCGGTCAGGTCGCAATCCGCCTCGAGGTCGACGACCGCCATCCGCCGCTAGCTATGAGCTTCCACGCCGAGAGCGGATCCGCAAATATGGCGAAAGTGCCTGAGGAGCAGTTGTATTTCCGCGCCGGCCCAAGCCCCGGAAAAGGGAGGGTGTCGGTGCTGGTGATCAACGCTGTCAATCTCTCCGCAATCGCCGCATTCGATATCGACATAACGGCCGTTCGCCGTGGTGTCGACTCCGAAAGGCTGCGCTAGCACGGACTCCGCTCAGGCGGAACCGCCTCCTCCCGTCATTGCCGGGCTTGACCCACGGCTGTCCGGTTAAAGTTTGAGGACAGCACAAGCGAGTCTATAGCTGCGGTCACTCCATCCTAGCTCGTCATGGCCGGGCCGGCCGCAGGCCGAGTCCCGGCCATCCACGCCTCCAAGGGCGAAAAGAAAGACGTGGGTGGCCGGGACAAGCCCGACCATGACTATTTGCGGTTGCTATGACTCCACGTATCCACCACCCAATTCCTTTAACCGGATAGCCCTGCGACAAGCCCGGGGTGACAATAAAAATTGGCGATTCCATCGCGGCGGAACCCGCTCTAGCCGTAGCGCAGCAGGCGGTCTCCGTGCCGGCGCAGCCAACCGCACGAGGCCTCGACCTCGGGGGTCAGCTTCTCCACCAGGCGCCAGAAGCGCGGGCCATGGTGGGGGTGGACGAGATGGGCGACCTCGTGGGCGACCACATAGTCGAGCACCGGGTCGGGCGCCAGCACGAGGCGCCAGGA
>DATNIJ010000139.1:0-8594 GCA_035604475.1 Alphaproteobacteria bacterium | reverse complement strand
CAAGGTTTGCGCCGATTGAATAAACCCCTGCGAGCGCTCGGTATATTTCTCGAGATCCATCTCGTGGCATCCTTGTCTTACGGCCCCCTCATGAGGCGGGCGGGAATGCTGGGCCCCGCGTCAGCGAAATGGGCGCCCATGGCTTCCATATGGCGGCGAAGGCGGGCTCACTCAAGGGCCGGGGCGGCGCCGCGCGGCCTCCATCTGCGGTGACCGTAGGCCCTTGCGCCACACCCAGGATATTGCAGTGCACAATAATTTCACTTGCTTTGGACAGAGACTTACCCCAGTTATGGTGCGATGCAATATCAATCATCCAAGCTGACCGAGCAGCTTCACCGCTGGTGGCGCAGCACCCTCATGGCCCTCCGCCTCGGCAGAAGGCAGCACTTGCCGAGCGTCCTCGAGCCGCCGAGCCCCGCTCCGCGCTGGGCGCGCGCGTGGCTGACGACAAATCCGGTGCGCTCCGCCGGCTTCGCGAAGAATTCCTGCCGTTTGGCCTTGGCACTTCAGGGCGGCGGTGCGCATGGCGCCTTCACCTGGGGCGTGCTCGATCGCCTCCTTGAGGTGCCCGGTTGCCGCATCGTCGCGATCAGCGGATCGAGTGCCGGGGCCATCAACGCGGCAGTGCTCGCCGCGGGCTACCTCGAGGGCGGCCCCGTGGCTGCGCGCGAGCGCCTGGAGGCGCTGTGGCGCAAGCTCGCGCAGCTCGCAGAGTTCAGCCCGCTGCGGCCGACCCCTTTCGAGGCGCTCGTCCTCGGCCGCAACAGCGAGTGGTCGTTCTCGCACCTCGCCTTCGATCTCGTCTCGCGCCTGTGGTCGCCCTATCAGCTCAACCCCCTCGGCCTCAACCCCTTGCGCCAGGTGCTTGTCGAGCTCATCGACTTCGAGCGCCTGCGCGGCAGCGATGCGATCCGCCTCTTCGTCGCCGCGACCTGCGTGGAGAGCGGTGCGGCGCGCCTTTTCACCAACAGGGAACTCACGCCCGAGGTGCTTCTCGCCTCCGCCTGCCTGCCGGCGCTGTATCCGGCGGTGAAGCTCGAGGGCAGGCATTACTGGGACGGCGGCTTCACGGCCAACCCTCCACTCCTGCCGCTCGTCGAGCAATGCGACGCCAGCGACATCGTGCTCGTGCGCCTCAATCCGAGGCAAGAGGTGCCTGTGCCGACGACCGCGCGCGGCATTCAGTCGCGCCTCAGCCGCATCGTCTTCGATAACCCCTTGAAGCGCGAGCTCGAGAGCATCGACTGGCTGCGCCGCATGGCGAAGAAGGCGGGCATCGGTGCTAACGGTCCGGCCGAGCGCCTCGCCTCGCTCCGTCTCCACACGATCGGCGACGACGATGCGCTTAGCAAGCTCGGCAGCGCGAGCAAGCTCCATCCCGATTGGCCGCTCGTGCGCGCACTCAGGGATGCCGGGCGCGAGGCCGCCGAAGGCTGGCTCTTCGCGGGAGTAACGCCTCGGCCCGCGGCGAACGACCAGGACGAAGGTGCCGCCGGCCTCGCCGTTTGACAGGCCGCGCTCAATCGGGGCTAAGATCGCGCCCATGCCAGCGACGCTTGCCCGCATCTACCGCTATCCCGTCAAGGGGCTGACCGCCGAGCCGCTTTCGCGCGTGCGGCTCGAGCCCGGCAAGCGCCTGCCCGGCGACCGCCGCTACGCCATCGAGCACGGCGGCGGCATGAACCACGAGGCCAGGGAAGAGTGGCAGCCAAAAGCCGGCTTCCTCAACTTGATGCGCGATGAGCGCCTGGCCCTCCTCGAGGCCCGCTTCGAGGAGGCGAGCGGCGTGCTGCTGCTTTATCGCGGCGGCAAACGGGTCGCGCGCGGCGACTTGAGCACCCCTCTGGGGCGCACTCTCATCGAACAGTTCTTCGCCGCCTTCTTGAAGGAAGAGCTGCGCGGCGCACCCAAGCTCGTGGAGGCGCGGCAGGGCGGTTTCACCGACGCGCCCGAGCCGTGGCTCTCGCTCGTCAATCTCGCCTCCGTGCGCGACCTCGGCGAGCGCATCGTCGGAGGCGAGATCGATCCGCTGCGCTTCCGCGCCAATCTCTATCTCGAGGGGCTTGCCCCATGGCGCGAGCTCGATCTGGTCGGCCGCGAGATCGCCATCGGGCCGGTGCGGCTCAAGGTCGCGAAGGCCATTACGCGCTGTGCCGCGGTCAACGTGAATCCCGCCACCGGCGCGCGCGATCTCAACCTTCCGCGCGCGCTCGAAGGCGGAATCGGCCACGCGAATATGGGCGTCTATGCCGAGGTGCTCAGCGCGGGCGAAATCGAGCCCGGTGCGTCTTGCGCCGTTGCCGCGGCCTGAGCCGCAGGGGGGATCAGAACGGCTGCGGTTCGGTCCCGTCGTTCGAGCCGTTGATCGGCGCACCCTGGCCGGGGCCGGGACGGATCTCGGGCTGCTCCGCATCCGGGCCCTCGTAGCCGCCATCGAAGTCGTGGCGGGACATGGGGCCGCCGTTGCTGTTGATGATGCGGAAGTAGTGCTCCGCATGCTGGAAGAAGTTCTCGGCCGCGATGCGATCGCCCGAGGAATGGGCGTCGCGCGCGAGTGCCAAGTACTTCTCATGCAGCTGATAGGCGTTGCCCCGAAGCTTGCCGTTGGGGCCGCTGCTATCGAGCGTCTGCAGCCGCAACGGCACGTTTTGCTTACGCCCGCCGTTCCCGCGGCCACGCGAACGTTTCGCGTTGGGACCTTGTCTCATCGCACCTTCACTTGATATTCGAACGGTTGGTCTATCGTGGCGTTTGTCTTATTGAGATCCCCTTGAGATCCCCGCGCTCTGCCTTTCGAGCCTTGTGCGCGGGGATCCTCTCGGAGCCCCGCGACCGCGGTCTGATTGCGGCGTATTGTCTGATGTGAGCGTGGTGCCTCTTACGCGCACCATCCCCCTCTTAGCAGAAAGCGATCCGCCGCGCCACCGCTTTTCCCCTGCGTCCGCGCTTTTCCGCCCTCGCGTCCCCTCGGCTGGCGCGGCTGACATAATAAGGCATCGCTCGTTTCCCGCAAGGTCCAAACGTCGGGCGATCTCGCGCAGCCCGGCCTCGGCCATGATGCCCGCCACCTTGTCCCCCTGGCCCGCGCCGAGCTCGACGAGCGCATGGCCCCCTCGAGCGAGACGGCGCACAAGGGCAGGCGCTAAGGCCCGGTAGCAGGCGAGCCCGTCTGGCCCGCCCGCGAGTGCTATACGCGGCTCGAAGCGAGCCACCTCGGGCGCCAGCGCGGAAATCTCGCCTTCGGCCAGGTAGGGCGGGTTCGCCAGCACGAGGTCGAAGCGCCCCGCGAGTGCGCTATCCCAGTTGCCGACCAGAAAGCGCGCGCGTGAGGCGAGGCCGAGTGCCGCGGCATTTTCGCGCGCCACGCGGCAGGCAGCCTCGCTCACATCGACGCCAATTCCCTCGGCGGCGCTGAATTCCATAAGCAACGCAAGCAACAAGCATCCGGTTCCCGTGCCGAGATCGAGCACCTTCAGCTTGCGCCCACCGGCGCGGGCAAGCCCAAGTGCTGCATCGATGAGCGTCTCGCTCTCCGGACGAGGTACCAGGGTCTCGGGCGTCACCCGAAAAGAGAGGCTCCAGAACTCGCGGCGGCCGAGGATTTGGGCGATCGGCTCGCGCCTGATGCGCCGTGCGAGGAGGGCCTCGAAGCACCTCTGTTCCTCTCTGCTCAGCACCCGGCCGGGATGGGCGACGAGAGCCTCCAGCGAGCGCCCGGTCGCGCGGGCCATGAGCAGCCGCGCATCGAGCCACGGCTCGCCCACGGCCGCAGTCTTCAGGCGCCATGCCGCCTCTCTGAGGAGGCTACTAAGGGTCGCGGTCTCTTGCGTTTTATTCATGGCAGATCTGCGAGCCGTGCAGCCTCGTCTTCGGTACTGAGGGCGTCGATGATCTTGTCGAGGGCCTCGCCCGACATCACGCGATCGAGCTCATAGAGGGTGAGGTTGATGCGATGATCGGTGCAGCGCCCTTGCGGGAAGTTGTAGGTGCGGATGCGCTCGGAACGGTCGCCCGTGCCGACCTGGCTCTTGCGCTGAGCGGCCCGCTCGGCCTCGCGCTTAGCGCGCTCGGCCTCATAAAGCCTCGCGCGCAGAATCTTGAGCGCCTTGGCCTTGTTCTTGTGCTGGGACTTCTCGTCCTGTTGCTGCACCACGATGCCGCTCGGCAGATGGGTGATGCGCACGGCGCTGTCGGTGGTGTTGACCGACTGTCCGCCCGGGCCGCTCGAGCGGAACACGTCGATGCGCAGGTCCTTCTCGTCGATCTGGATGTCGACCTCCTCGGCCTCGGGAAGCACGGCGACGGTTGCCGCCGAGGTGTGGATGCGTCCGCTCGCCTCGGTCGCGGGCACGCGCTGCACCCGGTGCACGCCCGATTCGAACTTGAGGCGCGCGAAGACGCCGCGCCCGTTGATGGAAGCGATAACCTCCTTGAAGCCGCCGAGCCCCGTGTCACTGAGCGCCAAGACCTCGACCTTCCAGCCGTGGATGTCGGCATAGCGCTGGTACATGCGGAAGAGGTCGGCGGCGAAGAGTGCCGCCTCTTCGCCGCCCGTGCCGGCGCGGATTTCGAGAATGGCGCTCTTCTCGTCCGCGACGTCCTTGGGCAGCAGCATCCGCTGCACCTGACGCTGGAGCGTGGGCAGGCTTCCCTTGAGCGTGCGGTATTCCTCCTCGGCGAGCGTCCTCATCTCCGCGTCGGAAGCCGGATCGCCCATCAGCGCCTCGAGATCGGCGAGCTCCTTGGACCTCCTGCGCAAGGTCTCTATGCTCTCCACGATCGGCGTCAAGTCGGCGTATTCCTTCGAGAGGCGCACATAGTCCTGCACGCCAAGGCCGCCCGCGGCGAGAGAGTGCGCCACGTCCTGGTGGCGCGCGACGATGCCTTGCAATTTCTCTTCGAAATTCACTTGCTCTTCTCCTCGTCGCTCACATCGCCTTCGTCCCGCGAAAGGCGGAAGAGCCGGCGGATGAGACGTTCGGCAAGGGCCCGGCTGGCACTCGACCCCTCCTCCGCGGCAATGGCACGCAAGGCCTCGGACGGCTCGTGCAGAATGCGGTTGACGAGGAGCCGCGTCGCCTCGGCGGCATTGCCTTCGCCGATTTCCGCCAGCACCTGCTCGCGCACTTGCTCGAAATGCCGGCGCAGCGCCACGAGCGTCGGCACCGCCCCCCGCTCCGCCCGCCCGCGCGCGAAAAGGGCCAGCGCCTCATCGAGGATGTGCCACGCCTCCTCCGCCGCCGCCACGCGGTTCGCCTGGCCGGCAAGCGCCGCCCGCTCGAGGTCGCCGAGATCGTAAAGATAGGCATCGTCTATGCGGTTGACCGCGGGCTCGATGTCGCTCGGCACGCCGAGGTCGATAAGATACACCGGGCGACGGCGGCGACGGCGCAAGGCCTGCTCCATCATCTCTCCCGTGACAAGGTATCGCCCGGTGCCCGCGCACGCGATCACCACATCCGCCTCGACCAGCGCCACAGCGAGCGTGGCGAAATCCGTGTAATGGCCGTCGAGCTGGCGCGCAAGCGCCTCCGCGCGCGCCGCCTGCGGTGCCGCAACCGTGACGCGCGCGAGGCCGGCGCCGAGGAGCTCCTCGGCCATGAGTTGGCCCATGTCGCCGGTGCCGATGAGAAGGCCGCCGAGGCTGCCGAGATCGCCGTGGACCTCGCGGGCGAGCTCGACGGCGGTCGCCACGATCGAGACCGGTCCCTCGGCTATGCGCGTCTCGTTGCGCACGCGCTTCGCCGCCGCGTAGGCTGCCTGGAGCGCCGCCTCCAGCTCGCTGCCGATCGTGCCCGCGTCGCGCGCGGTGCGGTGCGCCGCCTTGAGCTGCCCGAGCACCTGCGGCTCGCCGACAATGGCGCTGTCGAGCGAGGCGGCAACCGCGAAGATGTGCCGCAACGCCGCCTCGTCCGTGTGGAGATAGAGCTGGCGCTCAAGGGCCGCCTGCTCAAGCCCCGCGCGCTCGGCGAGCACGCGGGCGACCGCCGCGCGCACGAGTTCCGGGTCCTCGGCGAAGCCCTGGACCTCGACCCTGTCGCAGGTCGAGAGCACGAGCGCCTGTCGCAATCCCTCCTCGCGAAGCCGGCCAAGCACGGCCGGTGCCGCGGCGTCCTCGACGAAGATCCTGTCGCGAAGCTCTACGCTGCTCGAACGATGATTGGCGCCGACCACGACGAATTGGGCCGGCGCATGTGCGCCGCCGCCCATGGCTTGGCTATCGCTCTGCGGCGAGACGGTCGACGAGGGTGTCGAGCGGCACCTCGCTTTGCGCGCCCGTGTCGAGGTCGCGCAGGCTCCCTACCTTGCGCTTGAGCTCGTCCTCGCCGAGGAGGACGGCAATCCGCGCCCCCACCTTGTTGGCGCGCTTCATGCGGCGCGAGAGATTGCCGTGGAAGCCGAGCTCCACGGCAATCCCGCGATGGCGGAGGTCGCGCGCGATGCGGAGGGCGGCACTTTCCGCAGCACTGCCTACCGGGATGACCGCGATGGGCCGCGTCGAGAGCGGCATCTCGCCCGCCAGCATGGCGAGCCGCTCGATGCCGCCCGCCCATCCCACGCTCGCGGTCGGCGGACCGCCCATGGTCTCGGCGAGCCCGTCGTAGCGCCCGCCGGCGATCACGGCCCCCTGCGCGCCGAGCTCGTTCGTGGTGAATTCGAACACCGTGTGGCAGTAATAATCGAGTCCGCGCACGATGCGCGGGTTGAGCGCATAGTTGATCCCGGTCGCTTCGAGCGAGGACGTCACCTTTGCGAAGAAGGTCCGCGACGCGTCATTGAGGTAGTCGAAGAAGATCGGCGCATCGGCGACTATGCGCTTGTCGGCTGCGTCCTTCGAGTCAAGCACGCGCAGGGGATTGCGCTCGAGGCGCGCGCGGCTGTCGGCGGAGAGCTTGTCGAGGTGCTTGCCGAGATAGTCGATGAGCGCCGCGCGGTAGGCGGCCCTGCTCTCGGTGTCGCCGAGGGTGTTGAGCTCGAGCGTCGTCTTGTCGAGAACGCCAAGCGCCTCGAGAATATGCGCGCCCGCCGCGATCACTTCGACGTCGCCGAGCGGGTCCGGCACGCCGAGGAGCTCGATGTCGATCTGGTGGAACTGACGGTAGCGCCCCTTCTGCGGCCGCTCGTAGCGGAACATCGGTCCGGCGCAGAAGAACTTGAGCGGGAGATGCTGGGCGAGCCCGCCCGAAATCAGCGCGCGCATGATGCCGGCGGTCGCTTCGGGGCGCAGCGTCAGCTGCTCGCCGCCGCGGTCGGTGAAGGTGTACATCTCCTTGGTGACGATGTCGCTCGTGTCGCCGAGCGTGCGCCGGAACACCTCGGTGAACTCGAAGATCGGCGTCGAAACCTCCTCGTAGCCGTAGAGTGCCGCGATCGCGCGCGCCGTCTCCACGACACGGCGATGGCGCCGGCTCTCTTCGGGCAATAGATCGCGGGTGCCGCGGACCGGCTGCAGCGACGACAAGGGAATCTCCGTGGTTATTCCGCGGCGGAGCGCGGCGCGTTCTCTTCCTTGGCCTTCTCGGCTTCGATCTCGGCGGCCCGCTTCTCCACGAGCGCCACGAGGTGGCCGACGATCTCGTCGTCCGTGCCGTGCAGCACGTGATGCTTCTCGCCGTTGATGTAGACCTGGTGCGAGCGCTTGCCGCCGCCGGTAAGCCCAATCATGGTCTCGCGCGCCTCGCCGGGCCCGTTCACCACGCAGCCGATGACGGAGAGCGTCATCGGGGTCGTGATGTGCGCGATGCGCTTCTCGAGCTTCTCGACCGTGGGAATGACGTTGAAGTTCTGCCGCGCGCAGGACGGGCAAGAGATGATGTTGACGCCGCGGTGGCGCAGCCCGAGGGACTTCAGAATATCGAAGCCGACCTTGATCTCCTCGACGGGATCGGCCGAGAGCGAGACGCGGATCGTGTCGCCGATCCCGGCCCAAAGGAGCGAGCCGATGCCGATCGATGATTTGATGGTGCCCGAGCGCAAGGCGCCGGCTTCCGTGACGCCGAGATGGAGGGGATAGTCGCACGCGTCCGCCAAGCCCTGATAGGCGGCGACGGCGAGGAACACGTCGGACGCCTTCACGCTGATCTTAAACTCGGTGAAACCCTCGTCCTCCAGCATCTTGGCGTGGTTCAAGGCGCTCTCGATCATCGCCTCGGGGCAAGGCTCGCCGTAGCGCTCGAGCAGCTCCTTCTCGAGACTCCCGGCATTCACGCCGATGCGCATGGAACAGCCGTGGTCGCGCGCGGCCTTGACCACCTCGCGCACGCGCGCCTGCCCGCCGATGTTGCCGGGATTGACGCGCAGGCACGCGGCACCTGACTCGGCGGCCTCGATCGCGCGCTTGTAGTGGAAGTGGATGTCGGCCACGATCGGCGCCGCTGACTCGCGCACGATCGTCTTGAGTGCTGCGGTCGATTCCTCGTCCGGGCAGGACACCCGCACGATGTCGGCCCCCGCGGCCTCGAGCGCCTTGATCTGGTCGATCGTCGCCTTGGCGTCCGCCGTCAGCGTGTTGGTCATGGACTGGACCGAGATCGGCGCGTCTCCGCCGACGGCCACCTTGCCCACCATGATCTTGCGGCTCTTGCGCCGGA
>DATNIJ010000138.1:0-3108 GCA_035604475.1 Alphaproteobacteria bacterium | reverse complement strand
TCGCCAGCGCCGGCGCTTGCCGCCGAGCCGATCAAGATCGGCCTGGGCATGGCGCAGACGGGCCCGCTCGCGGCCAATGGCAAGGCGGCACTGCTCGCCATGCAAATCTGGGCCGAGGACGTCAATGCGAAGGGCGGTCTCTTGGGCCGTCCCGTGACGCTCATCAATTACGACGACCAGAGCAACCCCTCGACCGTGCCGGGCATTTACACAAAGCTCATCGACGTCGACAAGGTCGATCTCGTGGCGAGCGGCTACGCGACCGTCATGATTGCTCCGGCCATGCCCGTCGTGATGCAGCACAAAATGGTGTTCATCGGGCTCCTCGGCCTCGCGGTCAACAGCGAGTTCAACTATCCCAATTATTTCTCCATGACCGCGACGGGGGGGCCGGATCCCAAGGCCACGATCACGAAGGGCTTCTTCGACATAGCCATGGCTGAGACGCCCAAGCCCACGACCGTCGCCATCGTGGCGGCCGACTCCGAGTTCGCCAAGAACGCATCCGACGGCGCGCGCGAGAACGCCAAGGCGGCCGGCCTCAAGATCGTCTACGACCGCACCTATCCGCCGGCGACCACCGACTTCTCGCCGATCGTCCAGGCCATCCAGGCTGCCAATGCCGACCTCGTCGTGGTGTGCTCCTATCCGCTCGATTCGGTCGGCATGGTGCGCGCCGCCAACGAGATCGGGCTCAAGGCCAAGATGTTCGGCGGGGCCATGGTCGGCCTGCAAACCACCTCGACCAAGACCTCGCTCGGCCCGCTCTTGAACGGCATCGTCAACTACGACTTCTGGCTGCCCGTGAAGGCGATGCAGTTCCCCGGCGTGCTCGATTTCCTCAAGAAGTACCAGGCCAAGGCGCCGGCCGCCGGCGTCGATCTATTGGGCTACTACATCCCGCCTTGGGCCTACGCCGATCTGCAGGTGCTCGGCGAGGCGGTCGAGGGGACCAAGAGCCTCGACCAGGACAAGCTCGGCGCTTATATGCGCGCGAGCACCTTCAAGACCATCCTCGGCGACCTCAAGTTCGGCGCCAACGGCGAATTGGCCCAATCGCGCGTGCTGCAGATCCAGTTCCAGCACATCAAGGGCAACGACCTTGAGCAATTCAAGGGCACGTCGACGCAAGTGGTCCTCTCGCCGCCCGAGTACAAATCGGGCGAGGTGATCTACCCCTATACCGCCGCCAAGAAATGACGCGGCCTCCCCTCATCTACCCCTCTCCCGCAAGCGGGAGAGGGAGGGACCCGCGGCCGTAAGGCCGTGGGAGGGGGAGGGACGGCGCCGACATCCGGCATTCCCTCACCCTTCCCATCGCTATGCGATGGGCCCCTTCCCTCTCCCGCTCGCGGGAGAGGGAATTCTTCTTCGGCTGGCTGCCTTCAGTCGACCTCGACACGATGCGGGATGCGGCGCACGGTGTTGCGCAGGATGCCGATGCCCTCGACCTCGGCCTCGACCACGTCGCCGTCCTTGAGGAAGCGCGGCGGGTCCATGGCGAAGCCGACCCCGCTCGGCGTGCCGGTCGCGATCACGTCGCCGGGCTCGAGCGTCAGGCCCTCCGAGAGCGAGGCGATGATGGTGCGCAAGTCGAAGATCATGTGCTTGGTGTTCGAGCTCTGGCGCCGCTCGCCGTTGACGCGAAGCGAGAGATCGAGGCTCTGCGGGTCGGCGATGGCGCTCCTGTGCACGAGATAAGGCCCCATCGGGCAGGTGCCGTCGAGGGACTTGCCCTTGAACCACTGGTCGTGCCGGCGCTGCAGGTCGCGCGCCGTCACGTCGTTGATGATGGTGTAGCCGAAGACGTGCGCGAGTGCTGACTCGCGCGGGATGTTGCGGCCGCGCTTGCCGATGACGACGCCGAGCTCGACCTCGTAGTCTAGCTTCTGCGTCACCTCGGCATCGAGTGGGATGTCCGCATCGGGGCCGATGATCGCCGTCAGCGGCTTGGTGAAGAACTGCGCATATTCGGGAAGCTTCATCTCGGTGCCGCGCGCGCGAAAGCCCTCGGCGACATGCTCGACGTAATTCCGGCCGACGCAGAACACGTTCTTGCGCGGCCACGGGATGGGGGCGATGAGCCGGATGTCCTTGAGATCGAGCTTGGCCCCCGCCCCCTTCGCCGCCTGGCGCAACCCCGCCTCGCCCTCCTCGCCCGCGCGCACGATGTCGATGAGGCTCGCGAGCTTGCCCTTGCCGGCGAGGCACTCGGAGAGGTCGAGCACGCGCCCGCCCTCGAGGAAGAGACCGGGGGCGGTGCGATTCTGCTGGCGGAATGTCACGAGCCGCATGGAGAAGCCTTTCCCTTGAGGACCGAGGGCGCCATCAAATTCGAGAAGGCCCAGCTGCGCAACAGCAAAATCGCCCGGCAAAATCGCCCGGATCGCGGGCTTGCGGCGGTGCTCAGCTCTTCTAGAATGCCGAGCCGCGCGCGGAAGCAAGGGTACCGCGTCCGCACGGCCGGTCGAAGGCGAAAGCGAGGGAGGGAGAGATGGACTACCGCACGCTCGGCAGAAGCGGCATCAGGGTCTCGCCGCTCTGCCTGGGCACCATGATGTTCGGCGGCCCGAGCGACGAGGCGACGAGCCGGCGCATCGTCGCGCGCGCGCGCGAGGCCGGCCTCAATTTCATCGATACCGCCGACCAGTACACCGCCGGCAAGTCGGAGGAGATCGTCGGCCGCGCGATCAAAGCCGAGCGCCACGCGTGGGTGCTCGCCACGAAGCTCGGCAATGCCATGGGTCCTGGGCCCAATCAGCGCGGCCTCTCGCGCGGCTGGATGCACCAGGCCGTGGAGGCGAGCCTCGCGCGCCTCGGCACGGACTACATCGACATCTATTATTTTCACAAGGAGGACCCCGACACGCCGCTCGCGGCCTCGGTCTCGGCGATGGGCGATCTCGTCAGCGCCGGCAAGGTGCGCTATTTCGGCCTCTCCAATTTCCGCTCCTGGCGCATCGCGGAGGTCTGCCGCCTGTGCGACGAGCTCGGCATCGACCGGCCGATCGTGAGCCAGCCCTACTACAACGCCATGAACCGCATGCCGGAGGTCGAGCAGCTCCCGGTCTGCGCCTATTACGGCCTCGGCGTCGTCCCCTATAGCCC
>DATNIJ010000137.1:0-2326 GCA_035604475.1 Alphaproteobacteria bacterium | reverse complement strand
GCTGGCCTCGGGAGAGCTCCGCACGCTCTTCGGCGACGACCGGGAGCTGCTCAAGCCTCGGCGCATCGACAGCCTGGGCATGGCCTATGGTCTCGCGACCTCGGCACTCGGCTTCAGAATGCTGCGCCACGAGGGCAAGCTCACGGGCCTCGCGGCCTTCGGCCAGCCCGTCCTCTACGAGGAGATGGCCCGGCATTTCAGCGTCGATGATGCCGGCCGCATCGACAGCGACTACAGGGACTATGGCGCCATGGCGCTCGACATCCGGCGCATGGCAGCGGAGGTCAGCCGGGAGGACATGGCCGCCTCGATCCAAAAGCTTCTCGAGGACTATATGCTGCGCTCCGTCCAGCGCCTCTTGCAGCGAGAGGGCGGGCGCCGGTTGGCACTTGCGGGCGGCGTGTTCGCCAATGTGCGCCTCAACCGCCTGCTGGCCGAGGCGACGGGGGTCGAGGAGGTCTTCATCTTCCCCGCGATGGGCGACGAGGGGCTGGCGGCCGGGGGTGCCCTCGAATTCCTCCTCCAGCGCGACGGACTCAACACCTGGCTCGAGCGGCGCCATCGCCTCGAGAGCGCGTCCCTTGGCCGCGATTACGACGCCGCGAGTGGGCGGACCTTGTCGGCCGCGGGTGCGCGCGAGCTTCCGGGAGCGCCGGCCGAGACCGCGGCACGGCTGCTCGCGCGCGGGCTCGTGGGGGCACTTTACCTTGGCCGTATGGAGTACGGGCCGCGGGCGCTCGGCAACCGCTCGATCCTCGCCAACCCGGCCGAGCGCACCATCAACGACGACTTGAACAAGCGGCTGGAGCGCAGCGAGTTCATGCCCTTCGCCCCCGTCGTCGCGGCGGAGGACGCGAGCGCTGTCTTCGATATCTCGGCCGTCAACGCTTATGCCTGCCGCTTCATGACCATCACCTGCGCCGTGCGGCCGGAGTGGCGGGAGCGTCTCGCGGGCGTCGTTCATGTCGACGGCACGGCACGGCCGCAGATCATCGAGCGCCACGAGAACCCGCTCTATTACGATATCCTCAGCACCTTCAAGGCGCTGACCGGCCTGCCGGTGCTCGTCAATACCAGCTTCAACGTCCACGAGGAGCCGATCGTGAACGCGCCGCAAGAGTGCCTCAAGGCGCTCAGCGACGGGCGCGTCGATTTCGTGATTACCGCCGGCGGCGTCTATGCCGCCGACGCGGCCCTCGCCGAGAGCATTGCTCGCTCATCACGCCACCTCGCGACGCAGCGTTAGCTTTCGAGAATTCGAACGTCACCCCCTCCCTACCCTCCCCCTTCAAGGGGGAGGGGGACTTTGTTGCCATGCCATGCACGTCCCCTCCCCCCTTGAGGGGGAGGGTTAGGGTGGGGGGTGTGTCACGCGCCGATGATTTCGGGCCTATCCCAGCCGCTCCAGCAGGTCGTGGACATGGGCTTGCTCGCGCTTGGCGAGCGGGCGCAGCGTGTCGCGGCTCACCTTGAAGGCCTTGGCGATGAGCCGGCGCACGAGACGTTGTCCCGCTTGCGTCAGGCCGAGCCGCTTGCGGCGGCGGTCATCCGGGTCCGCGATGCGGGTGACGAGCTTGCGCTCGATGAGGCGCTTGACCACACCTTGGATGGTGGCGGGACCCATCGCGGTCAGCCGTCCAAGATGGTTTTGCGACAGGCTGCCGTATTGGTGGATGCGAACGAGCGTCGTCCATTGCGTCGGCGTGAGTTGATGGCGGCCGAAATGACGAGCGAAGATGGCCGTCGCACGCTGTTGCGCCTTGCGCAGGACGAAGCCGATCTGCGCCTCGAGCGCGTAGCCGCCGAGTGCACCATTGGTGCGGCGCTTGGGCATGCTCGTCAATGTCCGACCACTTCGGGCATCACGGTCGCGGGCGGGGTGTTGCGGCTGCGGCCCGAGCGCACGACGCCGTCGATGACGGTCATGCCGATGCCGGGGATGTCGCCGACCGAAACACTTTCGAGGAGCGTGTTGCCGGCACTGTGCTGCGCACGGTCCATGATCACGAAATCCGCAGCGCGGCCCACCTCGATCAGCCCGCAATCGAGCTTCCGGAGTCGCGCCGTGTTGCCGGTCGCCATGCAGAACACCTGCTCAGGCGGCACTTCGCCGAGGCTCGAGAGCAGTGCCACCATGCGCAGGATGCCGAGCGGCTGCACGCCGGAGCCGGCGGGGCTGTCGGTACCGAGAATGACGCGCTCGAGCTGGCGCATCTCCCGCGCCGTGCGCAGCGCGAAAAGGGCCGCGCGCTCGTTGCCGTTATGGACGATCTCGATGGCGCGCTTGGAGCGCACGCAAAGCTCGAGGATCTGCTCGATCGGCAGC
>DATNIJ010000136.1:0-9005 GCA_035604475.1 Alphaproteobacteria bacterium | reverse complement strand
GGACGGCGGCTCTTCTACCCGGCGGACCCGCGAGGCTGGCCGGCGCTGCGCCAGGCGATCGCCGCCTATCTCGGCCCGGCGCGCGGGGTCGTCTGCGAGCCGCATCAGGTGATCATCCTTTCAAGCGCGCGCCAGGCCGTCGATCTCGCAGCGCGCCTCCTCGCCGACCCGGGCGACACGGTGTGGACGGAAGAGCCGGGCTATCCCGAATCCCGTGCCGCGCTGGAGGCGGCCGGCTTGGCACTCGCGTTCGTGCCGGTCGATGGCGAGGGCCTGAGCACGGCGGACGGCCGCAGGCTCGCACCGCATGCCAAACTCGCCTCGGTGACGCCCTCCCATCACTACCCGCTCGGCACCACCATGAGCTTGGCACGCCGGCTCGATCTCCTCGCTTGGGCGCGCAGCGCGGACGCTGTCGTCGTCGAGGACGATTTCAACGGCGAGTTCCGCTACGGCGGCCGGCCGCTTACCGCGCTTTACGGCCTCGATGGCGGCGAGCGCGTGATCTATACCGGCACTTTCAGCCGGGCGATGTTTCCGGCACTGCGTCTCGCCTACATGGTGTCGCCGGCGCCGCTGAGCGATGCTTTCGTCCGCGCGCGCGGCCAGCTCGACGGCTATGCGGTGGCCATCACCCAGGCCGCCGTCGCCGAGTTCATGGCAGCGGGATCGTTCGCCGCCCATATCCGGCGCATGCGGGCGCTTTACAAGGAGCGGCAGGACACTCTCGTGGAGCTCGCCAAGCGCCATCTCAAGGGTGCCCTCGAGCTCGAGCCATCCGATGCGGGCCTCCATCTCGTGGGTCGCTTGCCGCCCGGCATCTCCGACGAGGACGTAGCTCTGGCCTTAGCCGACACGCGCGTGGCCCCGGGCGTGCTCTCCCGCTTCTATGGCGCCGGGCGCACGCCCAAGCCGGCACCCTCCGGTCTTCTTCTCAATTACGCCCCCTGGGCGGCAGCGGAGCTCCGCGAAGGAGTGATCGCGCTGGCCCGGGCGATCGAGGCGGCCGCGCGTGCGAGGTGATGCCGCCCTTGTATAGCTTCAAAATATCCCTTAATATATACAATAGATATCCCAGGATAGGTCCATGCAAGCACAGATCACAAGGTGGGGCAACAGCCTTGGCCTCCGCATCCCCAAGGAGCTTGCGCTGCGGATCGGCCTCAAGGAGGGCGCGCGCGTCGATTTGACCGCGAAGGGTGGCCAAATCGTCATTTCGGCCGTGCGTCCCCTCTACACGCTCGACGAGCTGCTCGTCGGCATGACGCCCGAGGCCGTGCACGAGGCGTTCGACTGGGGCCCCGCGGTCGGTCACGAAGTGGTCGAATGAGCGGCTACGAGCCGCAGGGCGGCGATCTTATCTGGATCGAGTTCGATCCCACGGTTGGACGAGAACAGCGCGGCCGGCGCCCGGCTCTGGTGGTATCGCCCGTCGCATTCTTCCGCGCCAGCCACTTCGCCATTGTCTGCCCGATCACCTCGCGCGTGCGCCCCTTCGCCTCGAGCGTCGTTCTCCCGCCTGGCCTCCCCGTCTCCGGCGAAATCCTGACCAGCCACGTGAGAAGCATCGACGCCGAGACGCGCCCGATCGCCTATGTCGGTGCTGCCGTCCCTCCGGCCATCCTCGCCGAGGTGCGGGCCAAGCTCGCAGCGCTCATCGGCCTGCAGTAAAATGTGTCTCGAAACCGCTGCCCATGCGATCATCGATGAAAGAATGGAGAGAACCTGACATGCTGGCACTGCGGCCGAACTGCGAGTGCTGCGACCGGGACTTGCCGCCCGAGTCGACAGAGGCGATGATCTGCTCGTTCGAATGCACTTTCTGCAAGGGCTGCGCCGAGAGCGTGCTCGGCGGGCGTTGTCCCAACTGCGGCGGGGAGCTCGTGCGTCGCCCGGTCCGGCCGGCCGACAAGCTCGTCCAATACCCCGCGTTGAGGGAGCGCAAGCTGAAGCCAGAGGGCTGCCCCAGGGCGGCATGAGCGCGGCATGAGGAGTGGGGCCCTGCATCAGGCGAGGCATCATGAACGCAATCGATCTCAAGGGACAGAAGGCGGTGGTAACCGGGGCCGCGCGCGGCATCGGCTATGCCATCGCCGAGCGCCTGCTCGCCTCCGGTGCCGCGGTAGCGCTGTGGGACGTGGACGAGAGTGCCGCGCGCAAGGCGGCACTCGACCTCTCGCGCGGGGGCGAGACCCATGCCATGGCGCTCGACGTGACCCAGGACGATGCCGTCAGGAGCGCCGCCGCGGCGACCGAGAAGCGCATGGGGCGCATCGACATCCTGGTCAACAACGCCGGCATTGCCGGCTCGAACGCGACGAGCTGGACCTACGACCCCTCCGAGTGGCGCCGCATCGTCGAGATCGACCTTGTCGGGGTCTTTCTCTGCGCCCGCGCGGTGCTGCCGTCCATGCTCGCCCACGGCTACGGCCGCATCATCAACATCGCGTCCGTCGCCGGCAAGGAGGGCAATCCCAACGCCTCTGCCTATAGTGCTGCCAAGGCCGGCGTGATCGCGCTCACCAAGTCGCTCGGGAAGGAGTTGGCTGAGAGCGGCGTCATCGTCAATTGCGTGACGCCGGCTGCGGTCGAGACCGAAATCTTCGCCCAGATGTCGAAGGAACACATCGGCTACATGCTCGCCAAGATCCCCATGGGCCGCTTCGGCAAGGTCGAGGAAGTGGCGGCCCTCGTCGCCTGGCTCGCGTCCAAGGATTGCTCCTTCTCGACGGGGGCCACCTTCGACATCTCGGGCGGCCGCGCGACCTATTGAGCGGCGGCCGGCCGGCATAGTCCAGGCGCTTGAGTCGGCTTCTTGCGGAAGGGCGGGCAAGCTCGAGCACGCCGCATCAGTGCAGCTTCACCACCGGCTCGGTGCGGCGCGTCAGCAGGCGCGCGAGCGTGTCGAGCGCCACCTTGGCGAAGCCGTGGAGTGCGAGCTCGTGCATCTTGTAGAGCGAAAGGTACATGAGGCGCGCGAAATAGCCTTCGACCCGCACGCTGCCGCCGACCAAGGCACCCATCAGGTTGCCGATGACGCTGTATTTCCCGAGCGAGACGAGCGAGCCGAAGTCGCGATAGCGGAAGGGGTGGAGCGGCTTGCCCGCGAGCCGCCGCTCGAGCGTGCGCACGAGATGCGAGGCTTGTTGGTGTGCGGCTTGGGCGCGCGGCGGCACGTTGCCCTTGCCGCCGGGCCAGGGACAGGCGGCACAGTCGCCGAGCGCGAAAATGCTCGCGTCGCGCGTCGTCTCGAGGGTAGGGCGCACGACGAGCTGGTTGATCCGGTTGCTCTCGAGACCGTCGAGCCGGGCCAGCACCTCGGGAGCCTTGACCCCTGCCGCCCACACCACGAGCTCGGCCGGGATTTCCTTTCCGCTCGCGAGCCGCAAGCCCTGGGGCGTCACTTCCGCGACGCGCGCCGCGGTGTGCACCACGACGCCGAGCGAGTGAAGCAGGTCCTCGATACCCTTCGAGAGATGCTCGGGCAGGGCCGGCAGGATGCGCTCGGAGGCCTCGATGACGTGGATGCGCACGTCCTTGTCGGGATCGATGCGGTCGAGCCCGTAGGCGACGAGCTCCCGCGTCGTGCGGTGCAGCTCGGCCGCGAGCTCGACCCCGGTGGCGCCGGCGCCGACGATGGCGATCTGCAATTGCTCGGGCCTGAGCGGCCCCGCTTGCGCATGCGCGCGGATGCAGGCGTCGACGAGCCGCCGATGGAAGCGCTTGGCCTCCTCCGGCGTGTCGAGGGCAATGGCATAGTCCGCGACCCCGGGGGTTCCGAAGTCGTTGCACACGCTGCCGACCGCGATGACCAGCGTGTCGTAGGCAAACGCGCGGCGCGGCGTGACCTCGGTGCCGGCCTCGTCGAGGACCGGCGCCACCTGCACGTGGCACCGCGCGCGATCGAGCCCGATCATCTTGCCAATGCGATAGCGGAAGTGGTGCCAATGCGCCTGCGCCAGATAGTCGAGCTCGTGGTGGCCCATGTCCATGCTGCCGGCGGCGACCTCGTGGAGGAGCGGCTTCCACAGATGGGCGCGCGCCTTGTCGACGAGCGTGATCTCGGCGCGGCCGCGCCGGCCCAGGCGGTCGCCGAGGCGCGTCGCGAGCTCAAGCCCGCCGGCACCGCCGCCCACGATGACGATGCGGTGGCGCCCGCCGCCGAGGCTCCGGGCCGCGGCATCGGTCACGGCATGCTTCCCGGCTTCGGGGTGCGCTGGGCGCTTTGGCGCCTCAAAGCGTGATCCCGCCGTCGATCGCGATTGCCGTGCCGGTCATGTAGCTGCTCTCGTCGGAAGCGAGATAGACGCAGAGTGCCGCGATCTCCTCGGCCGTGCCGACGCGGCCGAGCGGCTGGCGCGCGATGAAGTCCTGGCGCGCCTTGACCGGATCGGCAAAGGCCGCGATGCGATCCTCGAGCGAGGGGCTTTCGACCGTGCCCGGGCAGATCGCATTGCAGCGAATGCCGCGCCTGATGTAGTCGATGGCGATCGACTTGGTGAGCCCGATCACGGCGGCCTTGCTCGTGCCGTAGACGAAGCGGTTGACGATGCCGCGCAGCGAGGAGGCGACCGATGCCACGTTGATGATGGAGCCCCCGCCTTTGGCGAGCATGCCGGGAAGGAAGGCGCGCGTCACGTAATACATCGACTTGACGTTGAGCCGCATCGAGAAGTCGTAGTCCTCCTCGCTGGTGTCGAGGATGGTACCGTGGTGGACGTAGCCCGCGCAGTTGAAGAGCACGTCGACGGCGCCGAGCTCGGCCGCGAAGCGCTCGACCGCGGCCTTGTCGGTGACATCGAGCCGGCGCGTCGCCAGTCCCGCCGTGCCGGCCATCTCGCCGAGGGTCCTCTCGTTGATGTCGGTCGCGATTACCTCCGCACCCTCGCGGGCGAAGGCGAGCGCCGTCGCCCGGCCGATCCCCTGCCCCGCCGCCGTCACCACCGCCGTCTTGCCCTCGAGCCTTCCGCTCATGCCCGCACTCCCCTCGGCACTTCGGCACTCGGGCGATGGTAGAGGCCGGCTTCGCCGCTTGGCAAGCGGCCTTGCCCGCGGAATGCCGCTCAATATCGGCGACGCGGGCTTTCCGGCGCCAAGATCGGTTCCAAGCGCATGAACGCCGGCAAGGCAGTCGCCAGCTTCTTGAACGGTTGCGCCGTCGGGGAGGCGGGAGGCGACGATCATTTCGCAATCGCAGAGGCGCCAGCGCGTGAACGCGTCGAGAGCGAAGCCTTGCCCTTTGATCCACGTCAATGACACAGCGGAGGAATCGCGGCCGAATACAAGTAACTTCGAGGAGATCGCCATGAAGACCATAGTGAGACTTGCCCTCAGCGTCGCCTTGTTGGCGATGGTAGGGACGATCGGAAGCGCAAATGCGCAACAAGCATCACCGCAGGAAGGCCAGTGGGGCGGCCACGGCTACATGATGGGGCGGTGGATGATGGGGCCGTGGCTGGCGGGCGACCACGGCATGATGGGCAATTGGAACATGGGCCCGTGGATGATGGGCCAGAGCGGTCAGGGCGCGGCGATGTGCGCCGCGATGGCCAGCCACATCGATGGCCGTCTCGCTTACGTCAAGGCTGAACTGAAGATCACCGAGGCCCAGGAGCCGCTGTGGAAAGCCTATGCCGATGCTGCGCGCGAGAATGCGCAAGCGATGAGCGCGCATTGTACCGCCATGATCGGCACTGGTGATGCGAACGCTACCAGCCTGCCCGATCGGCTGGACCGACATGTGCAGTTCATGGCCGCGCAGCTCGACGCGCTGCGGTCGATGGGCAAGGCTCTTAAGCCGCTCTATGCGGCTCTCAGCGACACGCAAAAGCAGGCAACCGACCAGCTGTACTGGGGGCCGATGGGAATGATGTAGCCGACCCGCATGAGGCCGGCTATTGCGCCCGCCAGGCGAGGCGGGTGACGCAGTCTCAGGACGTCTTCATGGCGGAAGACCGCGCGCCGAGGCGCGCAGGGAGAGCGCATCCGCCGGCCTCGACAGCCCCGCACTGAAGCGCGCCCGGGTCAGCCTTGCTGGCAAAGCCCGAAGGGCATGTCGCGCGTTTGGAGAGTCGGTCATCCGGGGAATGTCGGATGAAATGACGAGCGTCCGGGCGCTCCGTCGGCACGCTGAACTCTAGGCCGAAAAATCTCCGCCATCGTCCGCCTGGTCGTGTTCCTGTCCCTGGCGCTCGTGATCATTTCTGCTGCGGACGCGCGCGGCCCTCGCGTTGGCGTGAGGGCAGCGATTGCGCTTTACGGACTCGGCACCGCTCTCGGACCGTTTCTCACTTGACGTCGGATCTTTCATCCAAAGCGCCAATTGGCGCCACCTGCCGCTCCAAGACCTCAAGGGATATCGCAAGCCGGTCGAGGCCCTCTGCCTCGCCAGGACGGGCTATGGGAGCCCTTATGCGGGGCAGCGACGAATAAGCGCGAGACTGTCTTTCCCCGGCGGATCGGCACTATACTCTCTGCGGCATCCCACCTCCGAGGGCATCCCTATGGCCGAGAGCTCGGCGCTCACCATCCGTCTCAATCCCGCCGACAACGTCGTGATCGCGCGCGCGGACATCGCGGTCGGCACCCCCATCCCGGGCGAGGCGATGGCCGCCCAGGCGTACATCCCGTCCGGCCACAAGCTGGCCGTGCGCAAGATCGCCAAGGGCGAGGCCATCCTGCGCTACGGCCAGATCATCGGTACGGCACTCGAGCCCATCGCGGCAGGCGCCCACGTGCACACGCATAATTGCGGCATGCAGGACTTCGCGCGCGACTATGCCTTTGGCGCGAGTGCGAGGCCGACGCCGGCCACGAACGAGCCGGCGAGCTTCTCGGGCATCGTGCGCAAGGACGGCCGCGTCGCCACGCGCAACTACATCGGCATTCTGACCTCGGTCAACTGCTCGGCCGGCACGGCCAGGCACATCGCCGATGCCTTCCGCACCAATCCCTTGACCGGCGAGGGGCTGCTTGGCGATTACCCCAACGTGGACGGGGTGGTGGCCCTCACCCACAAGAGCGGCTGCGGCATGGCGAGCGAGGGCGAGGGCATGGACACGCTGCGCCGTACGCTCGGCGGCTACGCGCGCCATGCGAACTTCTTCGCCGTGCTGATGGTTGGCCTCGGCTGCGAGGCGAACCAGCTCGGCGGCATTCTCAATGCGGAGGGGCTCGAGGAAGGCGAGCTCCTGCAGACCATGACCATCCAGGACACGGGCGGAGTGACCAAGACCGTGCGCGAGGGGGCGGCGCGCATCAAGGCGCTCCTCTCCGAAGCGAACAAGGTGCGGCGGGAGACCGTGCCCGCCGCGCACATCGCGATCGGCCTCCAATGCGGCGGCTCCGACGGCTATTCGGGCATTTCCGCCAACCCGGCACTGGGTGCCGCCTCGGACCTCCTGGTGCGCCACGGCGGCACGGTCATCCTCTCGGAGACGCCCGAGACCTACGGTGCCGAGCATCTCTTGACGCGGCGCGCGGTGAGCCGCGAGGTCGGCGAGAAGCTCGTCGGGCTGATGAAATGGTGGGAGGACTACACGGCGAAGCACGGCGGCGAGATGAACCACAACCCCTCGCCCGGCAACAAGGCGGGCGGCATCACCACCATCCTCGAGAAATCGCTCGGCGCCGCCGCCAAGGCGGGGACGAGCAACCTCGTCGAGGTCTACCGCTATGCCGAGCCGGTCGCGGCCAAGGGCTTCGTCTTCATGGACACGCCCGGCTATGATCCGGTGTCGGTGACGGGCCAGGTCGCGGGCGGGGCCAACCTCGTCTGCTTCACCACCGGCCGCGGCTCGGCCTACGGCTGCAAGCCCGCCCCCTCGATCAAGCTTGCCACCAACACGGCGCTCTTTGAGCGCATGACCGACGACATGGACGTCAACTGCGGCACCATCGTCGACGGCAGCGAGACGGTCGCGGACTGCGGCAAGCGCATCTTCGAGCTCATCCTCAAGACCGCGTCCGGGCAAAAGACCAAGAGCGAGGCGCTCGGCCTCGGCGAGGACGAGTTCGCCCCCTGGCAGCTGGGTGCGGTGATGTAGGCGGCGCGCTGACCCTCACCCTTCCCATCGCTCTCGCGATGGGCCCCTTCCCTCTCCCGCTTTGCGGGAGAGGGTGGCGACCCCCGGGACGAAGTACCCGGGGGGAGCCGGGTGAGGGAAGCTACGCCAGCTCCGCCTCGAGCCAGCGCGCCTGGGCGAGGAGCTCCTGATCGCGCTTGAAGCGGCCGACGAGCTGGACGCCGACGGGGAGCCCGCTCTTTCCCTCATGCACGGGGATGGTCACGCAAGGAACGTGAAGCAGGGTCCATTGGCGGTTGAAGACGGGGTCGCCCGTGGCTTCGATGCCGTGGGGCGCTTCTCCCGGAGCGCTCGGGGTGAGGATCGCGTCCAGCTTCGCGAAGACGCCGTCGAAACTGGCGCGTGCGGCGGCCGCGTAGCTGAGGGCCGCCTCGTAGTGCCGTTCGGGAATCCCTTGGGCGTTCTCGAGCAACTCGGCGAGCTTGGCGCTCAGCTTGTCCCGGTGGCCGCGCCACTCGGCCGCGTAGGAAAGAAGCGCCTCGAACGCCATGATCGTCTGCTGGACCTCGTTGAGGCCGCGGCATGGCTCGGGGAGCTCGAGCTCGGCGACCTCGATGCCGTTGCGGCGCAACGCGTCGGCCGCGCGCTCGATCGCCGCCGCCGTCGCGGCCTCGGCCTTGTCCCAATAGGCGCTGCGGCAGAGGCCGATGCGCTTCGGGCGCTCGGAGACCAGGTCGGGAATGCCGGGGTCCTCGCCCGAGAGCACGCGCCGCAGGAGCTCGGTGTCCTCGAGCGTGCGCGCGAAGGTTCCGACCGTGTCGAGGGAGGGGGAGAAGGGCTTGACGCCCGCGATGTCGATGGCGCCGTGGCTCGGCTTGAACCCGACCACGCCGCAGAAGGAGGCGGGACGGATCACCGAGCCTGCGGTCTGGCTGCCGAGTGCGAGCGGCACCATGAAATCGGCCACGGCTGCCGCCGAGC
>DATNIJ010000135.1:0-14167 GCA_035604475.1 Alphaproteobacteria bacterium | reverse complement strand
GAGCTCAGCACCATCGGCAACGTCCAGCAGTATACGACCGTCTCGGTCAAGTCGCTCGTCGACGGCCAGATCTTCAAGGCCGGCTTCCAGGAGGGACAATACGTCCATCGCGGCGATCTTCTCTTCCAGATCGATCCGCGCCCCTTCCAGGCAGCGTTGCAACAGGCGCAGGCGAATGTCGAGCGCGACAAGGCACAGGCGGTGCGCGCCGACCTCGATCTCAAGCGCTATACCGAGCTCTCGAAGAAGGAGTGGTCCTCGCAGCAGCAGTTCGAGCAGGCGCGCGCCACCGCCGACAGCGCGCACGCGAGCGTGCTCGCAGACCAGGCCGCGATCGATCAGGCCAAGCTCAACATCGAGTACAGCCAGATCCGCTCGCCCATCGACGGGCGCACCGGCAACATGCTGATCAACGTCGGCAATGTGGTGAAGGCCAACGACACGGTCGCGCTCGTCATGATCAACCAGACGCGGCCGATCTACGTCTCCTTCTCCATTCCCCAGCAGAACCTGCCCGATGTGAGAAGGCGGATGGCGGCGGAAACGCTCCAAGTGGAGGTGACGATTCCCGGCGATCCGAGGCCTGCCGAGCGCGGCGACATCACCTTCATCAACAATCAGGTCGATGTCACGACCGGGACCATTCAGCTCAAGGCCACCTTCCCCAACGCGGACGACCGTCTGGTGCCCGGGCAGTTCGTCAACGTGGTGATGATCTTGAGCACGATGCCGGACGCGCTGGTGGTGCCCTCTGAGGCGGTGCAGAGCGGCCAGAAGGGCACCTACGTCTATGTCGTCAAGCCCGACAAGACGGTCGAGCAGCGTGCCGTCGAGGTCGGGCCGCAGCAGAAGAACACCTCGGTGATCACCAAGGGGCTGAGCGCGGGCGAGCTGGTGGTGACCGACGGGATACTTCGCCTCTTCCCCGGCGCCAAGGTCGAAGTGAGGAGTGCGGGCTGATGGGGCGGAGCCCGAGATGAACCTCCCCGCGCTCTGCATCCGCAAGCCCATCGCCACGACGCTGATCATGGCGGGTGCGGTTGTGTTCGGCATGGTCGCCTACCGCTCGCTCCCGGTCAACGAGCTGCCGACCGTCGATTTCCCCACGATTTCGGTGACCGCGCAGGTGCCGGGAGCGAATCCGGAGACCATGGCCTCCTCGGTTGCCACCCCGCTCGAGGGCCAGTTCTCGACCATCGCCGGGCTCGACAACATGAGCTCGACGAGCTCGCTCGGCCAGACCCAGGTCACCTTGCAATTCTCGCTCGAGCGCAACATCGACGCCGCCGCGCAGGACGTTCAGGCGGCGATCACGGCCGCGGCCAAGCTGCTGCCGCCGAACATGCCGAGCCCGCCGACCTTCCGCAAGGTCAACCCGGCCGACTTCCCGGTCCTCTATTTGGCGCTCAGCTCGCCCACGCTCCCGCTTTCGGAGGTGGACAAATACGCCGAGACCATCCTCGCCCAGCGGCTTTCGATGGTGAGCGGAGTCGCCCAGGTCAACGTCTATGGCTCGCAGAAGTACGCGGTCCGCGTGCAGGTCGATCCCGACGCGCTCGCCAGCCGCAACCTCGGGCTTGACGAGGTCCTCAAGGCGGTCCAGGCCAGCAACGTCAACGAGCCGATCGGCACCGTCAACGGGCCCAATCAGTCGATGACGATCCAGGCGAACGGTCAGTTGATGAGCGCTTCCGCCTACATGGACCAGGTGGCGCTCTATCGCAACGGCGCGCCGATCCGCTACAAGGACCTCGGCCGGATCCTCGACAGCGTCGAGAACACCAAGGTCGCGGGCTGGTACAATGGCCACCGTGCCGTCGTGCTCGCCATCCAGCGCCAGCCCGGCACCAATACGATCGCGGTGGTGGATGCGATCATGGCGGTGCTGCCTTCGTTCCAGGCGCATCTGCCCGCCGCCGTCAGCCTCGACGTCCTCTACGACCGCTCGCAGTCCATTCGCGCCTCCGTCGACGACGTGCAGTTCACGCTCCTGCTCGCGGCCTGCCTCGTGGTGATGGTGATCTTCGTCTTCTTGCGCAATCTCTCGGCCACCATCATCCCGTCCTTGGCGCTGCCGATCTCGGTGATCGGCACCTTCGCCGTGATGTTTGCCATGGGCTACAGCCTCGACAATCTGTCGCTCTTGGCACTCACGCTCTCGGTCGGCTTCGTGGTCGACGATGCCATCGTCATGCTCGAGAACATCGTGCGCCACATCGAGCAGGGCGAGAAACCGCTCGAAGCGGCCTTCAAGGGCTCGAAGGAGATCGGCTTCACCATCCTCTCGATGACGATCTCGCTCGCCGCCGTGTTCATTCCCGTGCTTTTCATGGGCGGCATCGTGGGGCGGCTCCTGCACGAGTTCGCCGTCACCATCTGTGCGGCGATCGGCGTCTCCGGCATCGTGTCGCTGACGCTTACCCCGATGCTGTGCAGCCGCTTCGTCCGCCACCACGATGCGGCCGAGCACAACCGGTTCTACCGCGTCACCGAGAGGGGGTTCGGTGCACTGATCGCCGGCTATGGGAAGTCGCTCAAGTGGTGCCTCGACAACAAGCCGATCATGCTGGTGGTCTTCGTCGGCACCCTGGTGGCGAGCGGCTACCTCTTCGTCAAGATACCCAAGGACTTCCTCCCCAGCGTCGATACCGACCAAGTGATCGCCTTCACCGAGGGCTCGCTCGACGCCTCCTTCGATGCCCAGGTGCGCAACCAGCAGAAGCTGGCGGCGATCGTCGGCGCCGACCCCAACACCCAGCGATACATGTCCTTCGTGGGAGCTTCCGGGCCGCGGCCGACCGCCAACTCCGGCACGCTTTTCGTCAGGCTCAAGCCGCGCGCCGAGCGCGCGCTGAGTGCTGACCAGATCGCCCAGGAATTGCGCACCAAGCTCGGCGGCGTGCCGGGCATCAAGGTCTACGTCCAGGTCCCGCCGAGCATCAACATCGGCGGCCATCTCACCAAGGCGCAGTACCAATATACGCTGCAGGACATCGATCTCCCCGAGCTCTACGAAAGCGCCACCAAGTTCCTCGACGAGCTGCGCAAGCAGCCGGGCTTCATCGACGCCAACAGCGACATGCAGATCGCCAGCCCGCAGCTGGTGGTCAATATCAACCGCGACAAGGCGGCGATGCTCGGCGTGACCGCCCAGCAGGTCGAGGACGCGCTCGGTGCGGCCTTCAGCTCGGAGCAGATCTCCACCATCTACACCTCGCTCGATCAGTATCAGGTGATCCTCGAGCTACTGGACAAATACCAGGCCGATCCGGCCTCGCTCTCGCGCCTCTATATCCGCTCGGCGAACGGGCCGCTCGTCCCGCTCGACGCCGTAGCGACGATCGGCCGCGGCGTCGGTCCGCTTACGATCAACCATCTGGGCCAGCTGCCTGCGGTCACGGTCTCCTTCAATCTGGCACCCGACATGTCCCTCGGCACGGCGGTGCAGCAGATTCAACGCCTCGAGCGCCAGGTCGCCATGCCGGCGGGCGTGAGCACCAGCTTCCAGGGCACCGCCCAAGCGTTCCAGGCGTCGCTCCAGGGCCTCGGCATCCTGCTCCTCATGGCGATCGTCGTGGTCTATATCGTGCTCGGCGTGCTCTACGAGAGCTTCATCCATCCGTTCACGATTCTTTCGGGCCTGCCCTCCGCCGCGGTCGGCGCCCTCCTCACCCTCATGCTCTTCAACGTGACGCTCAGCCTCTACGCCTTCGTCGGCATCATCATGCTGGTCGGCATCGTCAAGAAGAATGCGATCATGATGATCGACTTCGCGCTCGAGCGGCAGCGCGGGGAAGGCATGAGCCCGCGCGAGGCGATCTACCAGGCGTGCCTCATCCGTTTCCGCCCGATCATGATGACGACGATGGCGGCACTCATGGGTACCTTGCCGATAGCGCTCGGCTTCGGCGCCGGCTCGGAGGCGCGCCGCCCGCTCGGCCTTTCGGTGGTCGGCGGGCTCATACTCTCGCAGCTCCTCACCCTCTATCTGACGCCGGTGATCTACATCTACCTCGACCAGCTCCAGCATGTGCGGCTCTTCGCGCGCCGCCGCCCTGCGGCAGCGCCCGCCGCCCCCGGCGCTTATGAGGCGCTCGGGATCGCCGCGGCGGGTGCGGATGCCGTTCCGGCTGAGGAGCACGCGGCGGGAGGGTCGCGCAAGGCCGCCGGCTGATTTCGCGGCTTGGCGACAAATGCCGGCCGCGCTTGACAATTGCCGGGGCCGGACCAAGCCGATCCGAAATTTCCGCGGCGGCACCAAGAACCCCCTTTATCTCGCGCCCGCATTTCCCTATATGGGCGGGTACAAACGATTCGCGGCCCGGAATGGCATTGATGCCAACTCGGGAGGGGGCTGCGTCGTTCGGCGAAGGCGGGCGGCCCGCAGAAGAAATCGGAGTTAAGCAGCCATGGTTGCGCCGGCATGATCGAAGTTCAATCGCTCACCAAGCGCTTCGGGCCGATCGTGGCCGTCGACAACGTGAGCTTCACGGTAGGGCGGGGGGAGGTGCTCGGCTTCCTAGGGCCCAACGGCGCCGGGAAGTCGACGACCATGAGGATGATCGCGGGCTTCCTCACCCCCACCAGCGGGTCGGCCAAGGTGTGCGGCTTCGACGTCCTCGAGCAGCCGATCGAGGTCAAGGCGCGCATCGGCTATTTGCCCGAGGGGGCTCCGCTTTACGCCGACATGACGCCCAAGAGCTTTCTCGCCTTCGTCGCCGCGGCGCGCGGGTACCGCGGAGACGAGGCGAAGCGGCGCATCCACGCCGCTGCCGAGGAGACCCAGATCTTCACGGTGTTCGATCGGCCGATCGACACGCTGTCCAAGGGCTACAAGCGCCGCGTCGGGCTGGCCCAGGCCCTTCTTCACGACCCCGAGGTCCTCATCCTCGACGAGCCGACCGACGGCCTCGACCCCAACCAGAAGCACGAGGTGCGCTCGCTCATCCGCGAGATGGCGCCGCACAAGACCACCGTCATCTCGACGCATCTGCTCGACGAGGTGAGTGCCGTCTGCACCCGCGCGATTGTGATCGCGGGCGGCAGGCTGGTGATCGACTCGACGCCCGAGGCGCTCGAGGCGCGCTCGCGGCTCCACAACGCGATCTCGCTGAAGCTCAGCGGCCTTTCGCTCGCGGACGCGCGGCGCGATCTCGCGACCGTCCCCGGCGTCGGTGCCGTCGATGCGCTCGAGACGGCGGAGGCGGGCATCGCTCTGCGGCTCTATGCCGAGGGCGGCCGGCCGATCATCACCGAGGTGAGCCGCTTCGTCCACGCGCGCGGCTGGGCGGTCGAGGAGATCCACGTCGAGCAGGGCCAGCTCGACGAGGTGTTTCGCGAGATCACCACGGGACAAGGCTGAGGAACGCCGGCGCAGCCTGGCTTGACAAAGGAAGTATCGATGAGAGGGATGCGCAACGTCTATGTGGTGTTCCGCCGCGAGTTCGCCGCTTATTTCACCACTCCCTTGGCTTATGTCTTCCTCGTCGTGTTCCTCGCATTGGCGGGCGCCTTGACCTTTTACATCGGCAACTTCTTCGAGCGCGAGCAGGCCGACCTCGAGCCGTTCTTCACCTTCCATCCCTGGCTCTATCTCTTCCTCATCCCGGCCATCTCGATGCGTCTTTGGGCGGAGGAGCGCAAGACGGGGACGGCCGAGCTCCTCTTGACCTTGCCGATTTCGATCCCCGAGGCCGTGCTCGGGAAATTCTTCGCCGCCTGGGCCTTCACCGCGGTGGCCCTCGCGCTGACCTTTCCCATCTGGATCTCCGTCAATGTGCTCGGCCGGCCCGACAACGGGGTGATCGTGGCGGGCTATCTCGGCAGCTTCGTCATGGCGGGAGCCTTCCTCGCGGTCGGCTCCTGCATGTCCGCGCTGACCAAGAATCAGGTGATCGCCTTCGTGCTCGCGTGCGCCGCCTGCTTTCTCTTCATCCTCTCCGGCACGCCGCTCGTGCTCGGCTTCGCGCAGAGCTGGCTGCCGCAGGTGCTGGTCGACGCCGTCGCCTCGTTCAGCTTCCTCACCCATTTCAATGCGATCAAGAAGGGCGTCATCGATCTCCGGGACGTCGTCTTTCTCGCTTCCCTCATAACGCTCTTCCTCTTCGCGAACGTGGTTCTGGTCGATCTCAAGAAATCGGCATGATCGAATGGGCTGCAAACCATGAAGACCGCTAACCGGTCCGACCGCACGACGCTTTCCCTTGTCGGCTTGGCGCTCGCGGTCGCGCTCTTCTTCTCGCTCAACATTTTCGCCGACGCGGCCTTCAAGGGTATCAGCCTCGATCTCACCGAGGGAGGCCTCTATACGCTCTCCTCGGGCACGCGCCAGCTGCTCGCGCATCTCAAGGAGCCGGTGACGCTGCGCTTCTACTTCTCCCAGCGTCTCGCCGATTCGGTGCCGAGCTACGCCAATTACGCCGCCAGGGTGCGCGAGCTCCTCGAGCGTTATGCGAGCCTCTCCGACGGCAAGATCCGCATCGAATTCTACAATCCCGAGCCATTCTCGGATGCCGAGGACCGTGCCGTCGCCTTCGGGCTGCAGGGCGTGCCGATCGGCGGCTCGGGCGACCAGGTCTATTTCGGCTTGGCCGGCACCAACAGCACGGACGATGAGGAAATCATCCCCTTCTTCCAGGCCGACCGCGAGCGCTTCCTCGAGTACGACGTGACCAAGCTCGTCGCCGGCTTAGCTAACCCGAAGAAGAAGGTGATCGGCCTGGTGAGCTCGCTGCCGATGGGCGGCTCCTTCGGCAATCCGATGATGGGACAGGGCTCGGTCAAACCGTGGGTCATCATGACCGAGATGCGCCAGCAGTTCACCGTGCGCGAGCTCGGCGAGAACCCCGACAAGATCGACAAGGACATCGACGTCCTCATGATCGTCCACCCCAAGGCGCTCACGGCGAAGGCGGAGTTTGCCATCGATCAATACGTGCTCGGCGGCGGCCACGCCCTCGTCTTCGTCGATCCCAACGCGGAATCCGACACCGGGCCGAGCCCGATGTTGATGACGGGGGCCTCGAGCTCGGACTTGAAGCGCCTGTTCGGCGCCTGGGGCATCGAGCTCGTCCCCGACAAGGTCGTCGGCGACCGGGAGCTCGCCACCCGCGTCCAGGCCCCGGTCTCCGGGCGCACGCAGACGATCGACTACATCGCTTGGCTGTCGCTCGGAGAGGACAACCTCAACCGCGACGACGTAGTGACGGCCGACCTTTCCAGCCTCTTGATGGCGACCCCGGGCATCCTCGAGAAAAAGCAGGGCGCCTCCACCACCTTCGCGCCGCTCGTGTCGACTAATGCCGACGCCACCGAGATCGCCGCCGACAAGCTGCGCCTCTTCCCCGATTTCCTCGGGCTCCTCGCCGACTACAAGCCCGTCGGCCGTCCCTTGACGCTCGCGGCCCGCATCGAGGGCATGGTCAAGACCGCCTTTCCCGACGGTCCGCCTGCCGCGAGCAAGGAGGAGGCGAAGAAGGGCGCCGAGGCGGGCGAGAGCGAAGGCGCAAAGGCGAGCGAAAAGACCGAGGAGAAGAAGGATTCGGACAAGCCGGCGGCGGAGCAGCCGAAGCCGGCGAGCTGGCTCAAGGAGTCGGTGAAGCCGATCAACGTCATCGTGGTCGCCGATACGGACATGCTGACCGACCGCTTCTGGGTGCGTACGCAGGAATTCTTCGGCCAAGAGATCGTCCAGCCCACCGCGGGCAACGGCAGTTTCGTGATCGACGCGCTCGACAATCTCGCCGGCTCGGACGCGCTCATCGGGCTGCGCAGCCGCGGTCTCTCGGCGCGGCCCTTCGATCTCGTGCAGCGCCTGCGCGCGGAGGCCGACGCGCGCTATCTGTCGCAGGCCCAGGAGCTGCAGAACCGGCTCAAGGACGCGGAGAAGAAGCTCGCTTCCCTCGAGAAGGAAGGCGAGGCCGGCTCGCGCCAGATCCTGAGCGCCGCCCAGCAGCAGGAGATCGAGAAGTTCCGCGCCGAGACGCTGCGGACCCGCAAGTCGTTGCGCGAGGTCCAACATGCGCTCAGGGTCGACATCGAGCGGCTCGACGAGGTGCTCAAGTTCGTCAATATCGCCCTCATACCGATCCTGATCGGGATCGCCGCGATCGTGGTGGCGCTCGTGCGCGCGGCGCGCCGGCGGCGGCGCCACGCCGTCGTTTGAGCGAGAGGGAGACGGAGAGAGATGAAGCCGAGAACCCTTGCCCTGCTCGCGATCGCGACGCTCTTCTTCGCGGTCGCCGCCGTCGTGGTCAACAGCCGCTCTCCCGCCTATACGAGCGGCACGGGCGGCCAGCTCGTCTTCCCCGATCTCGCGAAGCGGGTCAATGACGCGGCCAAGCTGATCGTTCAGACGGCCGACCACAAGTTCACGATCGAGCGCAAGGATCAGGGCTGGGTGGTCGCGGACAAGTACGACTACCCCGCCAAGTTCGATCTCGTGAAGCAGGATCTCGTGGGTCTGGCCCAGCTCAAGACCGTCGAGGCCAAGACGGCCGAGCCCTCGCTCTATTCACGGCTCGAGGTCGAGGACGTGGGCCAGAAAGGGGCCAAGGGCGAGCTGTTAACACTCGAAGACGCCAAGGGTGCGATGCTCGCGAGCCTCATCCTCGGCAAGCGCCATTACGGCCGCGGCAGCGACCAGGCGGTCGAGATCTATGTGCGCAAGCCCGCGGAGGCGCAGTCCTGGCTCGCTCGCGGGACGCTCGATCGCAACGACGACCTCAAGCTCTGGCTCGAGCGCGACGTGGTGGCGCTCGAGCGCGACCGGGTGCGCGAGGTGACGGTAACGCCCGCCCAGGACAAGCCCTTCACGCTCAGCAAGGAGAAGCCGGGCGAGGGCGATTTCACGCTCGCCGCAGTACCCCCCGAGGACAAGATCAAGTCCGCCTACGAGCTCAACTCGGTCGTGGGCGCCTTGGGTGTCCTCCTCCTCGACGACGTGCTGCCGGCGAAGGACCTCAAGCCCGATGCCAAGCTCTTGCGCTCGCTCGAGTACAAGAGCTTCGACGGACTCGTCGTCGACTTGGCACTCTACGAGCAGGACGGCAAGACATGGGCGAGGATCAAGGCCGCTTATGACGCCGCGGGGGCGATAGCCGAGCCCGCCGAGCCGGCCAAGGGCACGGCGGACAAAGGCGAGGCGAACAAGCCCACGGAGCCTGCCGCGGAGGCCGTGAAGCCCAAGCTCAAGAGTGCTGAGGAGGTCAAGAAGGAGGCAGAGAAGATCAACGAGCGCGGCAAGGACTGGGCGTTCGGGCTCGCATCCAGCGATCTCGTCAATCTCGAGAAGAAATTCTCCGACCTCGTCGAGCCCAAGGAAAAGCCGAAATCGTAAGCGGGGACGAAGGCCTCCTCACCCCGGCCCTCTCCTCCTGAAGGAGGAGAGGGAGTTAAAGACGATCCTGACTTCATCCCTCTCCTCCTTGAGGAGGAGAGGGAGACGAGCGAAGCGAGCAGGGTGAGGAGATGATTGCGCTCCGCCGCGCCGCTTTGATCCTGGCCGCGCTGGCAGCCATCGTCGCGGCGGGCCTCGCCCTCCATCTGCCGCGCGGCGTCGAGGCCGGCGTCTTGCTCTTTGAGCTGGCGCGGGCTGAGGTGCCGCTGCTCGCACCCGCGTCCGTAAGCTGGCAGTCGGGGGGTGCGGGCGAGACGGGCGATCTCTACCGTCCGCCTGAGCGCGCGCGCGCGGCCCTCCTCCTCGTCCCGGGTGCGGCCGAGACGGGCAAGGACGATCCCCGCCTCGTCAGTTTCGCGCGCGGGCTCGCCGCGCACGGCTTCCTCGTGCTGGTGCCGGACCTCCCGGGACCCAAGGCGCTGCGCGTCGGCCATGAGGACATCGGCGAGATCGCCGATGCCGCGGCCTATCTCTTGAGCCTGCCGCATGGTGCTGGGCCGCTCGGCATCGCCGCGATCTCCTATGGCGTCGGGCCCGCGATCCTCGCCGCCATCGAGCCGCGGGTCAGCGACCGCATCGGCTTCCTCGTAAGCCTCGGCGGCTATTACGACGCCACCAGCGTCTTGACCTTCTTCACCACGGGCTATTGGCGCAAGGAGGCGGGGGCCCCTTGGCAGCTCGGCCGGCCGAACGCCTACGGCAAGTGGGTCTTCGTGCTGGCGAACGCGAGCCGGCTCGACAGCTATCCCGATCGCGAGCGTCTCGCGGCCATCGCCCGGCAGAAGCTCGCCAATCTCGACGCCGACGCAAGCGGCCTCGAAGAGAGCCTCGGCCCGCAGGGCCGCGCGGTGATGGCGCTCCTCGACAATCGCGATCCGCTGCGGGTGCCAGCGCTCATCGCCACGCTGCCGGCGCGCATCCAGGCCGAGATCGAGGCCCTCGACCTTGCCGACAAGGACCTCTCGGGGCTCAAAGCCCAGGTCCTGCTCATCCACGGCCGCGACGACGCGATCGTGCCCTATAGCGAGAGCATTGCCCTCGCCAAGGCCCTCGGGCCGCGCGCTCATCTCTATCTCCTGGACCGCCTCGCGCACGCCAGTCTCACGCCCGGCGACCTCGCCGACGCCTGGCGCCTGTGGCGCGCCGCCGTGCGCCTCCTCTCCCTCAGAGACGGCGGCTAGCGCACGAGATTCTCGCGCCGCTGCACGCTGGTTGCTTTGATTGGCGCTCGTAGCACGCTATTAATGGGCGGTTGCTCTCGGAGATCGGCGATGGGTTTGTCATTCCGCGGCGCCCGCTTAGCACTTTTGGCCGGCGTCATCGCCGTTTTCGCCCTGGCCGATGCCGTCACCCCGCGGGCTGCCGAGGAGAGCGGCCAGGCGCAGGCGCTGCATTTCTTCCGCATCGGCACGGGCGCCTCGGGCGGCACCTATTTCCCCATCGGCGGCGTGATCGCGAGTGCGATCTCGAGCCCGCCGGGTGCGCGGCCCTGCGACAAGGGCGGCAGCTGCGGCGTGCCGGGGCTGATCGCGGTCGCGCAATCGACCGCGGGCTCGCTCGAGAACCTCGCCCGCATCGAGGCGGGCGAGCTCGAATCCGGCCTCGCCCAGGCCGACCTCGCCTACGCCGCCTTCTACGGCCTCGGCTCCTTCGTCAAGACGCCGATGACCAAGCTGCGTGCGATCGCCGGCCTCTTCCGCGAGGCCGTGCACGTCGTGGTGCGCGCCGATTCGAACATCGCCTCGATCGCGCAGCTCAAGGGCAAGCGAGTCTCCGTGGGCGAGGAGGGCTCGGGCACCCTCATCGATGCCGAGGCCTTGCTCGCCGCCTACAAGGTGCGGCGCAAGGACGTCCGCGTCGTCTTCTTGAAGCCGGGGGCTGCAAGCGACGCCTTGCGCGAAGGCCGTATCGACGCCTTCTTCCTGGTCGCGGGCTGGCCAAACTCTACCATCGCGGGCCTTGCCGAGGCGCTGCCCATCCGCCTCCTTCCCGCGGACCCCGAGGCACTCCCCAAGCTGCGCCAGACCCACCCCTTCTTCGGGGTGGTGCAGATCCCGGCCGATACCTACAAGGGCGTGCCGGCCACCGATGCGGTGAGCGTGGGGGCCGTGTGGGTGACCTCGACGGAGCTCGATGACGGCCTCGTCTATGGCGTCACCAAGGCGCTGTGGGAGAAGAGCACGCGGCGCCTGCTCGATCTCGGCCATCCGGAGGGCAGGCAGATTCGCCTCGAGACGGCACTCGACGGCCTGGCGATACCGCTCCACCCGGGGGCCGAGCGCTTCTACCGCGAGGCCGGCATCCTCAAATGAGGGGACCGGCTCGGGCGCGCGTTCAATCCTCGCGCTTGGCTCCCTCGTACCACTCTTGCACTGCCGGCCAGCGCCAGAGGGCGTCGCGATAGGCCGCCGCGAGCGCATCAAGCCTCGGCGCATACGTCACGAAGCGGCTCACCACGGGCGCGAACATGGCATCGGCCGCGCTGAAGCTCCCGAAGAGGTAGGGCCCGCCCTTGCCGTAACGCTCACGGCATTGGCGCCAAATCGCGCAAATGCGGTCGATGTCGCTCTTAACACCCTCGGCCAAGCCTTGCCCCGGCTTCAGCGCCCGCATGTCCATCGACATGTTGGCGCGCAGGGCTGCGAAGCCCGCATGCATCTCGGCCGAGACCGAGCGCGCGAGCGCCCGGGCAGCGGCGTCCTCGGGCCAGAGCCGGGCCGCGGGATAGCGCTCGGCGAGGAACTCGCAGATCGCCAGCGTCTCCCACACGACCGTACCCTTGTGCTTGAGGATGGGCACCGTCGGGCCCCCGCCGTGGCGCAGAATCTCGGCCTTGGTTTCCGGCCGATGCAAGGGCACGAGAATCTCCTCGAAGGCGACCCCCGTGGCCTTGAGCGCGAGCCAGCCGCGCAGCGACCAGGACGATGTGTTCTTGTTCCCGATGACGATGGCGATGTCGGCCATGGCGCTCCCTCTCGAAAGGACGAGTGAGCGGTCTAGGCGACGGCGCCGGAGCGCGCAAGGGCTCGCGCACAAGTGAGTGAGCGGAGCTTTCCAAGCGCTACCTTCCGCTCCATGCTATCCCTGACGACGCAGCAGAGCTCCCCCAGAGAGACGAGGAACCCGATGCCGAGATATCTTGTGGCCGAGGCCTCGCGCGAGGCGCTACCCATCACTCCCCTGGTCAAGGCGGAGCTCAAGGGTTGGCTCGCCGGTCCCGGCGCCGCCTTGCGCGGTTGGGTGGAGTCGACCGGTTTCGCGGCCAAGCCGGGCGAGCTCTGCCTCGTCCCCGGGAAGGCGGGCAAGCTCGCCCGCGTCCTCGTCGGCTGCGAGGGGCATGACGAGCTGTGGGCCTTGGCGGCACTGCCGCAAAGCCTGCCCGAAGGCGTCTACCGCCTCGATGCGGCCCTCGGCACCGAGGCGGCGACAAAGGCGGCTCTCGGCTGGGCGCTCGGCACCTATCGCTTCGCGCGCTACCGCAAGGAGACCACGCCGCTCGCAGCCTTAGTCTGGCCCAAGGGTGCCGATCGTGCCGCGGTCGAGTGCTGTGCCGACGCCATCTTCCTCGCCCGTGATCTCATCAACACGCCCGCCTCGGACATGGGCCCGGCCGAGCTCGCCGAGGCGGCAGGCGCGCTCGCGCGCCGCAACCGCGCCAAGATCGAGGTGATCGAGGGCGAGCGTCTCTTGGCGCGGAACTACCCGCTCATCTACGCGGTCGGGCGTGCGTCCGCGCGCGCGCCGCGCCTGATCGACCTGGTGTGGGGCGACAAGACCGCCGCCAAGCTGACGCTTGTCGGCAAGGGCGTGTGCTTCGATTCGGGCGGGCTCGACCTCAAGCCCGCAAGCGGCATGCTCATGATGAAGAAGGACATGGGCGGGGCCGCGACCATGCTCGGGCTCGCCTCCATGGTCATGGCGTCCGGCCTTCCCGTGCGTTTGCGCCTCTTGGTGCCGGCGGTCGAGAACAGCGTGGCCGGCAACGCCATGCGGCCGCTCGACGTGGTCAAGAGCCGCAAGGGGATCACGGTCGAGATCGGCAACACCGACGCCGAGGGCCGGCTCGTGCTCGCCGACGCGCTCGCGGAGGCGGATTCCGAGCGGCCGGCCATGATCCTCGATTGCGCGACCCTCACCGGTGCCGCCCGCATTGCACTCGGCCCCGAGCTGCCCGCCCTCTTCTCGAACGACGAAAAGCTCGCTAACGAGCTCTTGCGTCACGGCGAGGCCGAAGAGGACCCGCTCTGGCGCCTGCCGCTCTGGCGCCCCTATCGTCGCCTGCTCGAGAGCAAGACGGCCGACATCAACAACATCTCCGACGGCAGCTTTGCCGGCTCGGTCATCGCCGCCCTGTTCCTTCAAGAGTTCGTGAGCCCGCGCACCCCCTGGGCCCATATCGACAGCTACGCCTGGAACGCGAAAGCGCGCCCCGGCCGACCCGAGGGCGGGGAAGGGCTCGCCATGCGCGCCCTCTTCGCCATGATTGCGGCGAGGTTCGGCGCGAAGCGAACAAAACGTCGGCGGATGTAAGGCAGCGATGCGCGGTCCCGGTAATCCGGCAAGGATCGGACTTATGCGGGCCACGCCCTTGGTCTTCTTATCCTTGGTCAACGCACCACGCGGAATGGATTGACGATGCGCAGCCGGCCATCGAGCACCATCCCGTCCTGCATGTCCTCGGACCAAAGGATATCGGCGTCGGCTAGAAGGGCCGAGGCGGCGATCATGGCGTCATAGGTCGACAGGCCGTAACGCTGGGCCAGGGAAAGT
>DATNIJ010000134.1:0-33878 GCA_035604475.1 Alphaproteobacteria bacterium | reverse complement strand
AAGGGTCTCGCCGTCGTCATCTGGTCCTATCCGCGCGGCGGCAATCTCTCCAAGGCGGGCGAGACGGCGATCGACATCTGTGCCTACGCCGCGCACATGGCCGCCCTCTTGGGCGCCCACATCATCAAGGTCAAGCCGCCCAGCGAGCATCTCGAGCTCGAGGCCGCGAAGAAAGTGTACGAGAGCCAGAGAATCGACATCGGCAGCCTCGCCGCGCGCATCCGCCACGTGGTGCAGGCCGCCTTCAACGGGCGCCGGCTCGTCGTCTTCTCCGGCGGGGAGGCCAAGGACGAGGCGGGCCTTCTCGCCGAGGTGCGCGCCGTCCGCGACGGCGGCGGCACCGGCTCGATCATCGGCCGCAACAGCTTCCAGCGCCCGCGCGAGCAGGCGCTCCGGCTCCTCGACACGATCGTCAACATCTACAAGGGCAAGGACTGAGCGAACCCCTTTCCTGCCGGCTCTACCTCGTAACGCCGCCTGTGTTTGAGCGCGGCAGCTTCGCGCGCGCGCTCGAGCAAGCGTGCTCGGGCGGCGACGTCGCCTGCCTCCAGCTCCGCCTCAAGGGTGCCCCCGATGAGGAGGTGCTCGCCGCGGCAGCGGCCCTCTCCCCCGTTTGCGCGCGCCACGACGTGGCGCTCATCATCAACGATCGCCCCGACTTGGCCCTCAAGGCGGGTGCTGACGGCGTGCACGTGGGCCAAGAGGACGCACCTTACGCGGAGGCGCGGGAGCTCCTTGGCCGCGAGCGCATCGTCGGCGTCACCTGCCACGCCTCGCGCCATCTCGCCATCGAGGCGGCGGAGGCGGGGGCCGACTACGTCGCCTTCGGCGCCTTCTTCCCGAGTGCGACCAAGGAAGCCAAGAGCGCGGCAGATCCCGAGCTCTTGCGCTGGTGGAGCGAGATCATGACGGTGCCCTCGGTTGCCATCGGCGGCATCACGGTCGAGAACTGCGCCCAACTCGTCGAGGCGGGAGCGGATTTCCTCGCCGTGGTGAGCGGCGTGTGGGACTACCCGAAGGGGCCGGCCGAGGCGGTCAAGGACTTCAACGCCGCGATCGGGGAGGCACTCGCCGGGAGGGCGCGGGCGATCTGAGCGGCCGTCGTCATGCCGAAACCGCTTCCTCGGCGACCTCGGGCGCGCGAGCGATGACGGCAAGAAATGCCCGAGACGCATCATCGGGCACCGAGCGGTTCTGTTCCCAATTCCGCACGGTGGCAACGCTCAATGCGAAACGAGCCGCGAATTCCTCTTGCGTCAGGTGGAGGCGCTGACGGATTGCCGCTACATCCACGTGCGCCGGTATGGCGCGTCGATGCGCTCGCACGCCGAGCGTATCGAGCTCCCGCTCGAAAGTCGCGGTGGACCCCACCTGGGGTACCACAAGCGGCACCTTCTCACCGGCAAGCAGCCGCTCCACGGTTGTCCTTGCCTTGGATGCGCCGACACCATTGCGGATCAGCACCTGTGCGGCGGTGACCGTCTTCGAAAACGCCTCCGGACGGGCCTCAAGAACGTAAGCGACGCTTGAACCGGAGCCTTTCGGGGAAACGTCCTGGATTCGCACCCGATGTCCGAAGCGCTCCTTCAACGACGATTTCCGCACTCCAAGACCTCCATTACGGCATCAGCCAGTCTCCTGAGATTGACCATGCCGAAGTCCCTGGGACCAATGTCGTCCCCTCGGTGACTTGAGGCAGAACCCGTGGGAGGCGGTGCTTCCGTTGGCTTAGCCCGTTGACTGCTCAAGCCTCACTTGGCGAGCGCGCGTTGCACGGCAGCCGGCTCGCGCTCGATGACCCGCAGGAAAGCACGCGCTGCGCCCTCGGGTCGGCGACGTCCCTGTTCCCAATTCTGTACAGCGTCGAGCTTGAAGCCGAACCGCATCGCGAAATCGGCTTGGGAGAGGCCGAGACGCTTTCTAATGGCCTCCACATCCACCTCCTCGGGCACATGCGCCACGAATCCTTCGCGCGCGCCACGGGCATAGGCAAGCGCCTGCCGCGCACCGCGAAGAATGCTCTGGCCGGATTTGGACATCTCACTTTACCCTTTCCCATAAGCGGTCGCGATACCTGCCAACACGTCGCGCAGCTCATTCCGTTCGGCCTTGGACAGATTCGCTTTCTCGTTCTTCCCGAAGATCGCCATGAGGAACACGGGAACGTCCGGCCCGGCATAATAGGTGATCGCCCTCGCGCCACCGCTCTTGCCCTTTCCTCTGGCGCCCCAACGGAGCTTACGGGCGCCTCCCGTTCCTTGCATCAAATCGCCCGCTGTGGGGTTCTTCGCGACGAAGCTTATCAGCGCCTCGCGCTCCGCCTCCGTCAACACCCGCCTTGCGCCAGCCAGGAACTCTGGAGTCTCGACGACAGTATGCAATTCTGGTCGAGTCGGTCTTATATACGCCATTGGCGGACCGCTCTCAAGAGGCTTTGCTCGCGGCTCCGGCGCGGAAAGCCGCCGCGTTGGTTCCTACGTGGTACGGACCTCGCGTCCCTCGCGCCAGCTACCCGAAACAATGAAAAAATCCGCGCTCGCCGGGGAGGGGACTTGAGGGAGAACCAGTGGGGCGGCGATCCCTCTACCCTAGCTTACTTGTCGGCGCCCTAAGAATCATTGTCTTGCAACGTCTTGACCCAATCTCGAATCAAGGCCCACGATCCATCCTTATGACCGATGTCGTACTTCGTTCAAGGGCTGCATTGCGGCGACGCGCGAGGCTGAAAGCCCGTTGGATTCATCCGACCGGCGCCCACAGCACCTCCTCGATGGTGGCGGCACCCGCGAGCAGCATGACGAGGCGATCGAGGCCGAAGGCGATGCCGGCGCTTTCCGGCATGCCGTAGGCAAGGGCCGCGAGGAGCTCCTCGTCGAGCGGATAGCGCACGCCGTAGAGGCGCTCCTTGAGCGCCTGATCCGCTTCGAAGCGGCGGCGCTGCTCGGCGGCGTCCGTGAGCTCGCCAAAGGCGTTCGCCAGCTCGAGGCCCGCGACGTAGAGCTCGAAGCGCTCGGCCACGCGCGGATCGGCCGGGCTTGGGCGCGCGAGGGCGGCGAGGGAGAGCGGGTATTCGTATAGGATGGTGGCAGCCCCCGCTCCGAGACGGGGCTCGATGCGGGCCAGCATGATGCGGTGGAAGACGTCCTCCCAGCCGTCCCTCTCGCTCACGAAGAGCCCGATGCGGCGCGCCTCCGCCGCGAGCCGCCCGGCATCGGGCGAGCGCGGATCGGGGGCCGTGGCGAGGAGGTCGATGCCGCAGTAGCGGGCGAATGCCTCGGCGACGGTGAGGCGCTCGGCTTGGCGCATCGGGTCGCAGCCGAGTGCGCCGCGCCCGAGCTCGACGACACCGGCGGCGGCGGCGGCGGCGCGCAAGAGCGCCTCGCAATCCGCCATGAGCGTCTCGTAGGTTGCGTTCGCGCGATACCATTCGAGTAGGCTGAATTCCGGATGATGCGTCGGCGAGCGCTCGCCGTCCCGCCATACGCGGGCGATCTGGTAGAGCCGCTCAACGCCTGCCACCATGAGCTTCTTCATGGCGAACTCGGGCGAGGTGTGAAGGTAGAGCCGCCGCTGCCGCCCGCCCGTCGGCTCCGTGAGTGCTATTGCGAGCGCCATGATGTGCGGCTCCATGCCGGGCGAGAGCTGCAGGCACGGCGTCTCGACCTCGATGAAGCCGCGCTCGGCGAAGAAAGCGCGCACGGCCGCCAGCACGCGCGCCCGCATCTCGAGCGCGGGCCGCCGCTTCGCGAAGGTCTCGGGATACCACCAGGATTCGTTGGACATGGTTTTGCCTTAGTTTTCCTTATATAGAGTGAGGCCGCCGGCAGCGGGAACTCCCATATAGCGGAAGCCGAGGAATTGCCACGGCCGCGGCGAGCTGTTAGGGTCCGCGCCGATTTCACCTTACGCGGCCGTTTTGCATTGCCTACATAGAAGGCCATGAAGCTCCAAGCCAACCTGATCCGCCCCGGCAACATCATCGAGCACAACGGCCGGCAGTGGGCCGTGCTCAAGATTCAGATCATCACGCCCGGCAAGGGCGGCGCCTTCATCCAGGTCGAGATGCGCGACCTCAAGAGCGGCAGCAAGACCAACGAGCGCTGGCGCACCGCCGACACGGTCGAGAAGCTGCAGGTCGAGGAGAAGGACTGCACTTTCCTCTACGGCGACGAGCACTCGCTCACCTTCATGGATGCCGAGAGCTTCGAGCAGTTCACCTTGCCGCGCGAGGTGGTGGGCGAGCCCGCCGCCTTCCTCCAAGACGGCATGCAGGTCGTCGTCGACCTGATCGAGGGCAACCCGGTCTCGGTGGCGCTCCCCGACAAGGTGACGATGAAGGTCGTCGAGGCCGATCCGGTGGTGCGCGGCCAGACCGCGGCCTCCTCTTACAAGCCCGCGGTGCTGGAGAACGGCGTGCGTACCATGGTGCCGCCCTTCGTCGAGGCGGGGACGCGCATCGTGGTCAATACCGCGGATGCGAGCTACGTCGAGCGCGCCAAGGACTAGGAGTGGGGCCCCGACGCACATGGCGCTGCGCTCCGCCATCATCAACGTCATGGAACGCGCCGCGCGCAAGGCGGCGCGCGGGCTGGTGCGCGACTTCGGCGAGGTCGAGCAGCTGCAGGTCTCGCGCAAGGGCCCCGCGGATTTCGTCTCGACCGCCGATTTGCGCGCCGAGAGGGTGATCCGCACCGAGCTCAAGAAGGCGCGCCCGTCCTTCGGCCTGCTCATGGAGGAATCGGGTGCCGAGGCCGGGGACGGGCAGCACCGCTTCATCGTCGACCCGCTCGACGGAACCGAGAATTTCCTTCACGGCATCCCGCATTTCGCCATCTCGATCGCGCTCGAGCGCGACGGAGAGATCGTCGCCGGCGTCATCCTCGAGCCGCTCAAGGACGAGCTCTACTGGAGCGAGAAGGGCGGCGGCGCCTTCGTCAACGAGCATCGCCTGCGCGTGTCGGCGCGGAGCCGCCTGGTGGACGCGCTCATCGGCACCGGCATTCCGTTCCACGGCCACGGCGACCACGCGAGCTTTCTCAAGACCTTCGCCGCGGTGATGCCCGAGGTCGCGGGCATTCGCCGCCTGGGGACCGCCTCCCTCGACCTCGCCTACGTCGCGGCGGGCAAGCTCGACGGCTTCTGGGAGTTCGGCCTCAAGCCTTGGGACATCGCCGCCGGCATCCTCTTGGTGCGTGAGGCGGGCGGCTACGTCGGCGAAATCGACGGCGGGCGCAACATGCTCGCAAGCGGCAGCGTGCTGGCCGCCAATGACAGACTGATGAAGCAGCTCGGCGAGCTCCTGCAAAAGGCGCTCGGCGAGCCGCTTCGGCGCAGGGCGCTGTGAATTTCCTCAAGCCATGATCGGTCTCCGGCAAAGCCGTTGTCGCGCCTCTCCCGCTGGGCTATTGTCGGCGGCGGTCGGCAATCTAAATCAATAAGTTCCGGCACGGGGAGGCGGCAGCAGATGAGGCGAAAACCGGGGATGCTGCAAGCGGCGTCCCGCAACGCTCTGGTGCTAGCGCTCATGACGGGCGCGGCGTGCTCGGCGCTCATGTGCGCGAGCACCCCGCTATACGCGCAAGAGACCGTTTTCGTGGGCAAGGGCAATCCGCATGACGTGATCCTCGACCTCTCGGTGCTCAACAGGCTGGGCCCGCCCCCGGCTGTTGCAAAAGCGCCCTTTGGGAAGCCCGAGCAGCAGGCGCGCGGCAAGGCCGAGAGCGGCACCATCGTGCTTACCCCTCCTGGCGAGGAGAGGCCCGGCAAGACGGAAGGCAAAGGCAAGGAGCGCGCCAAGGCGACGGCCAAGGCGGAGGCGGAAACCGCGCCGCGCGAGCCGGCGAAGCCCGCCGCCCCGCCCGCACGCGCCAGAGCGCAAGGGCAAGCGCCCCAGGTCGCAGCGGCGGCGCCGGCAATGCCGAGCACTACTCCGCCGCCAGCACCCGTGATCCCGGAACCGCCGGCACTCCCCGCCAAGAGCGCCGCCCCGGCTCCCGCTCAGAGCGCCGAGACGGGCCCGCGACCCCTTGCAGCACCGGAGCCCCCGGCTCCGCCGGCGCCGTCGCCCGGCAAGAGCAGCGCGGCGAGCCCCACCCAGCTGGCTGAGACGAGCCCCCAACCGGCGGCAGCGCCGCAGCCTCCGGCGCCATCGGCCGGCAAGAGCAGCGCAACCGCGCCAATCAAGCCCGCAGAGACGAGCCGGCCGGCCGCGGCAGCGCCCAAGCCCGCGGCATCTGCCGCCCAGTCCCCAGGCACCACCCCGGCCCCCGCAGAGCGCGCGCAGGCGAGCCCGCCACCGGCCGCGGCACCCGAGCCCCCGATCCCTCCGGAGCTGCCCGCAAGCAAGCTCGCCAGCGCTGCGCCGGCACCAACGGCACCGGCCGCCAAGCCGGTGGCCCCTGCAGCTCAGTCCGCCGCCGCCGTACCGGTAGCCAAGCCGGCCGCCCCGCCCGTGGCCACGGCGGCGGCACCGGCTGCTGGGGCCGCGACCGCCGCGGCCGTGCCGGCGCCGGCGGCGAGCAAGCCTGCGCCAGCTGCGCCTCAGACTCAGCTTGCGGCGAAGCCTCCCGCCGCCGCGGCCCCCGGTGCCGCACCCGGCCGTGCCGCGGTGAGCGTCAATTTCGCGGCCGGCGGCATCGTCCTCACTGAGCAAAACAAAGCCGAGCTCAGCAAGCTCGCCGACACGCTCAAGAAGAACACGGAACTGCGCGTGCAGCTTGTCGCCTATGCCGCGGGCAGCGAGGACCAAGCGAGCCAGGCGCGCCGCCTCTCGCTCTCGCGCGCGCTTACCGTACGCGGCTATCTCTTCGATCAGGGTGTAGGCGCCAGCCGCATGGACGTGCGCGCGCTCGGCAACAAGCTCGAGGGCGGCGGCTCGCCCGACCGTGTCGATCTCATCACGGTCGAGAAGTAAGGCGGGAGCGGCAAGGGGCGCACGCTTGCGGCTTCTCTCATCACGTCATAGCGGCCGGGCGGGAACATGACGCGGCTCAGACGCTTCTTTGTTCGCATGATCTTGTTCCTGCTCGCGGTTGCGGCCGTCGTGGCGCTGCTCTTTCCGCAGCTCGAGCGCGTGTTCCTGCATAACGCGCCGCTCAACAGCATGATCCTGGGCGCTGCCCTCATCGGTATCGTCTTCATCTTCCGTATGTTGCTGCAGCTCGGGCCGGAGCTTGCCTGGATCGAGAGCTACAAACGCTCGCACCAGCCGCTCTCGCGCGCGGCCCCGCGCCTCTTGGCGCCCATGGCGACCATGCTCGGTGAGCGCAAGGACAAGCAGCTCTCGCTGTCGACGACCTCGATGCGCACGCTGCTCGACGGCATCAGCTCGCGCCTCGACGAGGCGCGCGACATCTCCCGCTACCTCATCGGCCTCATGATCTTCCTCGGCCTGCTCGGCACGTTCTGGGGCCTGCTCGATACCGTGAGCTCGGTCGGCACCGTGATCCAAAGCCTCGAGATCGGCTCCAACGACGTGACTACGATCTTCAACAACCTGAAGAGCGGCCTCGAGCGGCCGCTCGCGGGCATGGGCACCTCCTTCTCGTCCTCGCTCTTCGGTTTGGCGAGCTCGCTGGTCCTCGGCTTCCTCGATCTCCAGGCGGGACAAGCGCAGAACCTCTTCTACAACGACCTCGAGGAGTGGCTCTCGAGTCTCACGCGGCTCTCGGGCGGCGGCGTCATCGCCGAGGGCGAGACCTCGGTGCCGGCCTACATCGAAGCGCTCCTCGAGAAGACCGCGGACAGCCTGGATGCGCTGCAACGCACCGTGCAGCGCGGCGAGGACAACCGCACGGCCGCCAGCACCCATCTCTTCACCCTGAGCGAGCGGCTCTCGACGCTGACCGATCAAATGCGCGCCGAGCAGTCGCTCCTGGCCAAGCTGGTCGAGGGGCAGATCGAAATGCGGCCGGTGCTCGCCAAGCTCGCCGAGAGTGCCGGCGAGCGCGGCATCGATGAGGCGAGCCGCATCCATATCCGCAACATGGACTTGTATCTCGCCCGCCTCGTCGAGGAGCTCTCGGTCGGCCGCCAGACGACGGTCGACGAGCTGCGCGCCGAGATCCGGCTGCTCGCGCGCACCATCGCCAACCTGGCCGAGGAAGCCGAGCCGTAAAGAGTGTTCGGCGTGGAAGGACATTCAGAGTGAGAGCGCACCGCCAGCTCCGCACCGTCAACATATGGCCGGGCTTCGTCGATGCGCTGACCAGCCTCGTGCTCGCCTTCATCTTCGTGCTGCTCATCTTCGTCATCGCCCAGTTCACCCTCTCCGAGGTCCTGACCGGGCGCGACGAGGCCTTGAAGCGCCTCAACCGCCAGATCGCCGAGCTGGCCGACGTGCTCAGCCTGGAGCGCAAGGCGAACGCCGACCTGCGCCTCTCGGTGGCGCAGCTCTCGGCCGAGCTGCAGAGCTCAACCTTGAAGCGCGACACGCTCTCGACGCGGCTCTCCGAGGTCTCGGGCGAGCGGGAGAAGCTCAACGCGCAGCTCGCGGAGGCCAACGCGCGCGCCGAGAACGCCGCCGAGGAGGCAGGGCGGCTCAAGGGCCAGCTCGACACCTCGCAAAAACAGCTCGACACCTCGCAAGAACAGCTCGAGACCACGCAAAAGCAGCTCGAGACCACGCAGAGGACGAGCGAGGGCGACAAGGCGGCACTCGAGGCCGAGACGAAGCTCAGCGCCGAGGCGCAGCAGCAGGTCGAGCTCTTGAACCGGCAGATCCTGGCATTGCGCGAGCAGCTCGCCGCGATCCAACAGGCGCTCGAGGCCTCTGAAGCCGCCAACAAGAACAAGGAGGTGCAGATCGCCGACCTCGGCAAGCGCCTCAACATAGCGCTTGCCAGCAAGGTCGAGGAGCTTGCCCGCTATCGCTCCGAGTTCCTCGGCCGCCTGCGCGAAATTCTCGGCAACCGTCCCGAAATCCGTATCGTGGGCGACCGCTTCGTCTTCCAGTCCGAGGTGCTGTTCCCCAGCGGGTCCGCCGATCTCAATCCCCAGGGCCGAGAGACGCTCAAGCGTCTCGCTCAGACGCTTGCCGGCATCACGCCCAAGATTCCCGCGACGATAAATTGGATTCTCGAGGTCGACGGCTATACCGACAAGCGGCCGATCGCCACACCGCGCTTTCGCTCCAATTGGGAGCTCTCGAGCGCGCGCGCGACGGCGGTGGTGAAGTTCCTCATCGCGAGCGGCATTCCACCCGAGCATCTCTCGGCCGCCGGCTTCGGCGAATACCAGCCCATCGACGCGGCGGAGAACGCGGCGGCCTACGCCAAGAACCGCCGCATCGAGCTCAAGCTGACGCAACGTTGAGGAAAACCAAGAGGCGCGCGTAGCATCGGCCAAGCTTGCATTGCCGGCCGGCCTTGGCTATAAGGCGCACAAAGAGGCGCGGAGCGAGAGCGATGAAGAAGGACATCCACCCGAAGTATCACGAGATCTCCGTCGTGATGACGGACGGCACCGAGTTCAAGACCCGCTCGACCTATGGCGAGCCGGGGGCGGTGCTGCATCTCGACATCGATCCCAAGACCCATCCGGCCTGGACCGGCGTTCACCGGCTCGTCGACACGGGCGGCCAGCTCGCCAAATTCAATAAGCGTTTCAAGGGCATGGGCCTGAAGGCCTCGTAGGCCTTCGTCGGCAGGACTCGAGCAAAGGGCGCAGCTAAGGCGCCCTTTTTCATGGCGCGCGCCCGCACTCCGGGCCGCCGCGCGAGATCGCGGCGCCCCCTTGAAACTCCAACGATCCTCCCCCAAATGGCTCTTGGTGCCGGACGCCCAGCCGTGGGGTCCGGTGAACCTTGAAGCAAGCGGGCTCGACCCCAGGGTGGGCCGCTCTTCTACATGTTGCTCAAATGGAGGATGTGTAGCCATGCGTACCTTCGATCTCTCTCCGCTTTTCCGCTCGACGGTCGGCTTCGACCGCATGTCGCAGCTCCTCGACTCCGCGTTGCGCGTGGATGAGGCGCAGCTCTCCTATCCGCCCTACAACATCGAGAAGACGGGCGAGGACAGCTATCGTATCACCATGGCGGTCGCCGGCTTCGGCCAGGACGACATCAGCATCGTGAGCCAGGAGAACAGCGTCACCATCTCCGGCAAGGCCCAGGAGGTGCCCGAGGGGGTTGAGTATCTCCATCGCGGCATCGCCCGGCGCGCCTTCCAGCGCCGCTTCGAGCTCGCCGACCATATCAAGGTCAAGGGTGCGGAGCTCGTGAACGGCCTGCTCCACCTCGACCTCGTGCGCGAGGTCCCGGAGGAGCAGAAGCCGCGCGAGATCAAGATCTCGGCAGCACCCAAGTCGGTCGAGGCGAAAGCCGCCTGAGCGCTCGTCAGTCGGAGAGCCGGAAAGCGGAAGCCAGGGCCAAGCCCTGGCTTCTTGCTTTTTGGCTTCTGGCTCCGCAGACGCGGTTGTATTTTATTTCAACAATGGCAAAGCCCTCTACCGAACTCGTGTCGACGCTCGGCGATGTCGACGATGAAGCGGAGGCGCAGGCGCTCGGCGAGGCGGAAGCCGATGTTGCCGCGGGACGCCTGATTGTCCACGGGAAGGTCGTCCGCTGGCTGCGTTCGTGGGGAACGGCCCGCGAGCTTCCTTGCCCGCGATGGCGCAAATAGTTTGGACAGATGCGGCGTTGGCCGATCTGCAGAGCATCCGAAGCTACATTGCCCAATTCAATCCCGCCGGCGCGCATCCTTCCCGGTATCGTGGGCCTTTAGCGCCGGCTCTTTCACGCCTCCGCGGCGCCCACGAAGAGCTTGAGCAAGCCGCTCCAGCCAGCGGGATCGTCGACGCCCGCGCGGAGTGCTGCACCCGTCTCGCCGAAGCGCTCGAAGTAGCGATGCTCCAAATTGACGCGGGTCATGCCGCTCGCTTCCGGCGCGAAGGTGATCTCGACCTCGGTCGCAGCACTCGGGTCGTATTCAAACTTGCCGTTGATCTGCCAGGCGAGCAGGAGGCGCCCCGGCGGCTCCCACGCCAGCACCTTGCCCCAGTCGCATTCGCGGCCGTCCTCGCCCTTTTCGTACCAGCGGCCGCCGACGCGCGGCTCGATCACCACGCTCTTCTGCTTGGGGTTCCCCCGGAAGAGCGAATGCTCCTTCGGCCACCAGCTATAGCTGGTGAAGACCTTGAAGGCATGCTCGGGCCGCACCTTGACGAGCAGGCTCCTGCGGACGGGTGCCAGCGCTATCGTGCGTGTCATGACGTCTCCTCTTCTCCGCTATCAGTGTCCGTGCCGGCGTCGGTCTTGGCCTCGGCCTCGGCCTCGGCCTGAAATGCGACGAGTGCCTGGCCCCAGAACTGGTCGAGCCAAGCGTGCAGGGCGCCGAGCCCGCGGGGATCGATGTAATAGACCCGGCGCGTTCCCTCCGGCCGGTCGCTCACCAAGCCCGCCTGCTTCAGCACCTTCAAATGCTGCGACACGGCGGGCCGGCTGACCGGCAGGCCCACGGCGAGGGCGCCGACCGCCTGAGGCCCGGATTTGAGGCGCTCGAACACCCGCCGCCGGGTGGGGTCGCCGAGCGCAGCCAAAGCTGTTCCGTAAGTCATAACTTACTGTAAGCAATTACTTACAATGATGTCAAGCGGGAATTTGCCATGGCGCCAGCCGCCGGATTATGAGGATGCCGGCAACAACAGGGACGGCGGCGATGCGCGAATATAGGATTGCGGCGATCCCCGGCGACGGCATCGGCGGGGAGGTGATTCCCGCGGGCCTGGAGGTCCTGCGCGCGCTGGCGGCGCGGGACGGCGGCTTCCGCCTCGCGGTCGAGGAATTCCCCTGGGGCTCGGCCTACTACAAGCGCCATGGTGCCATGATGGCGGCGGACGCGCTCGAGCGGCTCAGGCACTTCGATGCGATCTATTTCGGCGCGGTGGGTGCGCCCGACATCCCCGACCATGTCACGCTCTGGGGCCTGCGGCTGCCGATCTGCCAGGGCTTCGACCAATACGCCAACGTACGGCCGGCGCGCATCCTTCCCGGTATCGTGAGCCCCTTGCGCAAGGCGAGCGCTGAGACGCTCGACTGGGTCATCGTGCGCGAGAACAGCGAGGGCGAGTACGCCGGGAGCGGCGGGCGCGTCCACCGCGGCTTGCCCGAGGAGGTCGCGACCGAGACCGCGGTCTTCACGCGCAGCGGGGTCGCGCGCATCATGCGCTTCGCCTTTGCCCTTGCCGAGCGCCGCCCGCGGAAGCGTCTCACCGTGGTCACCAAGTCGAACGCCCAGCGCCACGGCATGGTGATGTGGGACGAGATCGCGGCCGAGGTCGCTCGAAGCTTCCCCGCCGTCGCCATGGACAAGGAGCTCGTCGATGCGATGACCACGCGCATGGTCTTGAAGCCCGAGACGATCGACGTGGTGGTGGCGACGAACCTCCACGCCGACATCCTGAGCGATTTGGCGGCGGCGCTTGCCGGCAGCCTCGGCATCGCACCGACCGCGAACCTCAACCCGGAGCGCCGCTTTCCCTCGATGTTCGAGCCGATCCACGGCTCCGCATTCGACATCGCAGGCCTGGGCATCGCCAACCCCATCGCCTCCTTCTGGACGGCGGCACTCATGCTCGAGCATTTGGGCGAGCGCGAGGCCGCAGCACGTCTCCTCGCGGCGATCGAGCGGGTGACGGCCGAGCCTCGCTTCCACACGCCCGATCTCGGCGGCACCGCGACGACGCGCCAAGTGACGGCGGCGGTGTGCGACGCCCTCCACGGCGCCAACGCCTAAACGCTCGGCGCCGCTCAGAGAAAATCGCGCAAGGCGGCGAGCGTGGCGTCGGGGCTCTCGACCATCATCATGTGTCCGGCACCTTGGAGGGTGATGCTCTTGGCGCCGCGCAGAGCCGCGAGAAGGGGCTCGGCGGCCTTGGGCGGGGTCATGCGGTCAAGCGCGCCCAAGAGGAAGAGGGTGGCAGCACTCACGCGCGCGGCGGCGGCGAGCGCTCCGCCATAGGCGTCGCAGGCGCGGAGATCACTGGCGAGCACGCCAGCGCGACTGCGCTCCAAGAGGCGCCTTCCGCCGCCGAGCATCCACAGCCCGGGCGCCTTGTGGCCGCCGAGATGTGCGGGCTTGCCGTATGCCCATGCGGTCATGAGCTCGATCGCGGCGGGATCGCCCCGCTCCGCCGCCGCCAAGAGATCGGGATGCACTGGCATGCGCGCGGCGACGCCGAGGAGTGCCAGCGCCCGCACGTGCTGCGGTGCCTGTGCCGCCGTCTCGAGCGCGATAAGGGCTCCCATGCTGTGCCCGACGAGGGCCGCGCGCTCGACCCCCGCCGCCGCGATGAGGTCGGCGAGCCAGGCCGCATAAGCCTCGATGCTTGCGGGTGCCGGGCCCGACGAGCGGCCGTGGCCGGGCAGGTCGAGCGCGAGCACGCTTCTGCCGTGGTGCGCGAAATAGCGCGCCTGCAGCGTCCACACCGAGTGGTCCATCCCGGCCCCATGCAGGAAGACGACGACGGGCCGCTTTGGCTCGAAGTCCGCACCCCCCGTCGCCGCGAACACCGTGCGGCCGTCTCTGCCGAGCTCCATGGCGCTCAGCTCCTTTGCGAGGCTTTGAGCGCCTGGGCGAGGTCTTCCGTGATGTCGTTCGCATCCTCGAGCCCGACCGAGAGGCGGATGAGCTCCTCGCCGACGCCTGCCGCCTTGAGTGCCGCCGCATCCATCTGCTGGTGCGTCGTGCTCGCGGGATGGATGACGAGCGACTTGGCATCGCCAACGTTCGCGAGGTGGGAGAAAAGTTGCGCCGCCTCGATGAAGCGCCGGCCGGCCGCGCGCCCGCCCTTGATGCCGAAGCTCATGATCGCACCCGGGCCTTTCGGCAAAATGTGCTTGGCGAGATTGTGGTCGGGATGGCTCGGCAGATCCGGATAGCTCACCCACTCGACCTCGGGGGCCGCGGCGAGGAATTGCGCCACGACGCGCGCGTTCGCGACATGGCGCTCCATGCGCAAGGGCAGCGTCTCCACGCCTTGCAGGAGGTAGAAGGCATTCTGCGGGCTCATCGCGGCGCCGAAGTCGCGCAAACCTTCGGCGCGCGCGCGCATGACGAAGGCGAGCGGGCCGAACTCCTCGGCGAAGTCGAGGCCGTGGTAGCCGGCGTAGGGCTCGCTCAAGGTGGGGAACTTGCCCGAGGCCTCCCAATCGAAGCGACCGGAGTCGACCAAGACTCCCCCGATCGCGACGCCATGGCCGCCCAGGAACTTGGTCGCCGAGTGAACGACGAGATCGCAGCCGAACTCGAAGGGCCGGCAGAGGTAGGGGGTGGCGAAAGTATTGTCGATCATGAGCGGCACGCCGGCATCGTGCGCGATCGCGGCGACCTCGCGCAAATTCATCACCTCGAGGCCGGGGTTGCCGAGCGTCTCGCCGAAGACGAGGCGCGTCGTGGGCCGGATCGCCGCCTTGAAGGCGGCGGGCTCGCGCGGGTCGACGAAGGTCGCGGTGATGCCGAAGCGGGGGAGCGTGTGATGAAAGAGATTGTGGCTGCCGCCGTAGATCGAGGCCGAGGAGACGATGTGCCCGCCCTGGCCCATGAGGGTGGCGACGCCGAGATGGAGGGCGGCTTGGCCGCTCGCGGCGCAGACCGCACCGACCCCGCCCTCGAGGGCCGCGATGCGCTCCTCGAGCACCGCCGTCGTCGGGTTCGAGATGCGCGTGTAGATGTGGCCGACGCGCTCGAGGTTGAAGAGGCTTGCGGCGTGGTCCACGTCCTCGAAGACATACGAGGTCGTCTGGTAGATCGGCACGGCGCGCGCGCCCGTGGCCGGATCGGGACGCTGGCCGGCATGAAGCGCCAGGGTGTCGAACTTGAGGTGCTTGGGATCGATCATGGCATCACCTCGAAATAGTACGCCCCGCCGCGCGCAACTGAGCATGGCAAGGGTTCGGCAGCGGCGAGTGCCGCACGCCGCGATGAAGCACCACAATATAGGAAAAGCCCGCGCCGTTCATGGCCGGCCGATGCACGCCGGGCGGGGTTTGCGGCCTTGCGGGCGCAAAGAAAGGGCCGCTTGACGCGGCCCTCTACAACTTATCAGCTACTCTGTGGCAGCCCTTCTTGTTATGACGACGCCCATCCCTATTCAACTCACCGCTTGGGCGAGACTAGATGCGGCTAGTTGACGCAGTCAAGCCGGAATCGTACGGGAGACCTGCGACATCGTAGCGTTGTAATCTTCCGGTCCCGCTATGTTCTCAAGGGGCGCGCGCGAGGCGTCGCTGACACAGAAAAAGAGCCGCGACTGGCGCGGCTCGAGTTGAACAGGGAGGCGTCAATGCAGGTTTGGACAAGCTCCGGGGAGGGTTCGCTCATCCGAACCAACGCTCGCAGCTTAACCGCGTAACCGTAAAGAAATAGTTATCAATAGCAGAACCCCGGCCTTCTCCCTCGCCCAGTTCCAGCCTGCAAGAACCCGAGCGTCACCCCCGCCCCATCGAGGGGGAGGCGGAATTTGTTGCCAAGCCATGCACTTCCCCTCCCCCCTTGAGGGGGAGGGTTAGGGTGGGGGGTGTATCGCGCACCCATGATTCCGAACACTAGAGTCGGCCGCGCGCCTTGAGATTGCGCATGAGAGCGGCGAGGCCGAAGTCCCAGGGTCTGACCTTGCTCGTGTGATTGACCCGGTTGACGAGCGCGCCGAGGCTAGCGGTCGAGATCGTCACCAGGTCGCCGAGCTTGTGGGTGAAGCCCTGGCCCCGTATCTCCCGGTCCTTGGTCGGCGCGAACATCGTGCCGAGGAAGAGGAGCACGCCGTCCGGGTATTGGTGGTGCGCGCCGATGGTCTGCGCCACGAGATCGGCGGGGTCGCGGCTGATCTCGCGCATCGAGCTCTTGCCCTCGAGCACGAAGCCGTCGTCGCCCTCGACCTTGAGGGCCACCTCGATTCCGCGCACGTCATCGAACCCGAAATGCGCGTCGAAGAGACGCACGAAAGGACCGATCGCCGAGGAGGCGTTGTTCTCCTTCGAGCGGCCGAGGAGGAGCGCGCTGCGGCCCTCGAAATCGCGCAGGTTCACGTCGTTCCCGAGCGTTGCCCCCACGATAGCGCCGCGCGGATTCACGACGAGGACGACCTCCGGCTCCGGGTTGTTCCACGACGATTTCGGATGGATGCCGATCTCAGCACCCGTGCCGACCGACGCCATCGGCGGGGCCTTGGAGAACACTTCCGCATCCGGCCCGATGCCCACCTCGAGATACTGCGACCACAGCCCGCGCTCGATGAGGAGCGCCTTGAGGCGCGCGGCCTCGGCGGAGCCCGGCTTGACGCGGGCGAGGTCGCCGCCGATCGCGGCGGTGACCTTGCGCCGGATATCCTCCGCTTCCGCGGGATTGCCGCGCGCGTGCTCCTCGATGACGCGCTCGAGCAGGCTCGCCGCGAAGGTGACACCGCAAGCCTTGACCGGCTGAAGATCGCAAGGTGCCAGGAAGAAGGGCCTCTGCGGATCGCGCGCGTCGGCGGACGAATTGCTGAGGATGGCGGATGTGGCGCCGATCGCGGGGGCGGCACTCCCCACCTCGCGGAGGGCTGTCGCCGGATCGGGCTCCGCCATCAGCTCGGCAAGCGTGGCAAAGCTAGCGCCCAAGTCGACCACCACATCGGGCCGTATGAGCACCGGCGACGGTCCGCCGGGGGCGCCGGGGACCCAGGCCCGGCCGGCGAGGGTCGCGGCATCGGCATCGACGGGCAGTGCCGTGCGCGGGTCGAGGGCGATGCGCATGGCCGCTCTTGTCTCAGATTTGCGGCATCGGCCAGGGATGCGCCGCCTCGAAGGCGGCGGCCGCGCGCAACACCGTCCTATCGTCATAGAGGCGGCCGACGAGCTGCAGCCCGGCCGGCAGGCCGGCGCTGGTAAGACCGCACGGCACGGTCGCGGCGGGCTGCTTGGTGAGATTGAAAGGATAGGTGAAGGGCGTCCAATCGACCCAGCCCTCCCTACTCTCAGTCGCGGGCGTGAGCCGGCCGGCCTCGAACGCCGGGAGCGGGAGGGTCGGCAGGGCCAGGAGGTCATAGCGCTCGTGGAACTTGGCCATTGCCAGGCCCATCGCCTCGCGCGCCTTGACCGCGGCGAAATAGTCCGGGAGCGTGATTTTCGCCCCCGCCTCCCCCGTGGCGACCAGGCCCGAATCCATGAGCCGCTTCTGCTCCGGGGAGAACTGGCTCATGAGGCTGGCGGCACCTGCGAACCAGAAGGTCTGGAACACCGCGCCATAGTCGCCGAGCTCGGGTCGCGCCTCCTCGACGCGGGCGCCGAGCGCTCGCAAGCCCTTGGCCGCCTTGGCGACAAGCTCCGCCACCTCGGGCTCGACGCGGCGGTTGCCGAGCGTCGGCGCAAAGGCAACCCTGAGGCCCTTGATCCCACCTCCGAGCCCCTTGCGGTAATCGGTACCGTCAGGGGGAAGGGCGTAGACGTCGCGGTTGTCGGGGCCGGCGAGGATGGTCAGCAGCATGGCCGCATCCTCGACACTCCGCGTCATGGCGCCGACATGGGCGAGCGTCTGGAACGGGCTCGGCGGATAGGCGGGGACGCGACCCCAGCTCTGCTTGAAGCCGAAGATGCCGCAAAAGCCCGCGGGAATACGAATCGAGCCGCCGCCATCGGTGCCGAGATGAAGGGCACCCATGCCCGTGGCCGCCGCCACCGCGGCCCCGCCGCTCGACCCGCCCGGGGTCATCTTGGGGTTCCACGGGTTGCGCGTGATGCCGGTCAAGGGACTGTCCGTCACTCCTTTCCAGCCGAACTCGGGCGTCGTCGTCTTGCCGAGAAACACCGCCCCCGCCTCGCGCAGGCGTGCGACCGCCGGCGCATCCTCGAGCCACGGCTGGTCGGGCGAGAGGGCCTTCGAGCCGCGCAAGGTCGGCCAGCCCTTGGTCAAGAGCAGGTCCTTGATGCTGGTCGGGACACCGTCGACGGCACTCAGCGCCTCGCCCTTGGCGTAGCGCCGCTCGGCACGCCGTGCCGCGGCCAGCGCACCCTTCTCATCCACCAGAATGAAGGCATTGAGCCTGCCGTTATGCGCCGCGATGCGGGCGAGTGCCGCCTTCGTCGCCTCGACGGGCGAGAGCTTCTTCTTGCGGAAGAGGGCCGCCATGCGGGCGGCGGACATCATGGCGAGTTCCATGGCGGGTCACCTCGAGGGGGTGGCAGGGCGGGGAATTTCCAAGGCTTCCGGCTGTGCGAGACGCGGCCCGGTGTAGCAGTCCGATAACGCGGTTTCAAGCGCACTCGATGGGATCGGCATCGCGCACGCCCGGCTGCGAAGGAGGCACCCGTGCCTATGCGCCCATGCCAGCACGAGGCTCGGTTCTATGCGCATTCTGCGATGACAGCCGGGAAGCACTCAGCCAGAATGCCGCGCATGAGCCCGCTCCTCTTTTGGCTGGCCCTCCTCCTTCTCTTCGCCGCACCCGTGCTGCATGTGGCGCTCTCCGCGCGGAGCGGGCCTTGGCTGCCGCCAAAGGGCGCGCGCTGTCCCTTCGGCCCCCGCCTCGGCTGGCTCGTGATCGTCTTGCTGCTGGGGCCGCTCGGCTGGCTCCTCTATATCGGACGCCGCCGCAAGACCCAACCGCCCGACAGACCTAACCGCCCGACGACGGCTTGAAGAAGGCCGCAGCCGCATTGAGGTGCGCGGACTTCTTCGCGATCTCGCCCTTGACGCGCGCGATCTCTTCCTCGAGCTCGCGAATATAGTCCTCGAGCTCGTCGACCGAGAGCGGATCGAGATTCTTGGGCTTGGGCTTGGTCTTGCGGGGCTCGAGATCCTCGATGTCCATGGCCGCACCCCTTGCGCTGAAGATGCTTGTCAGCCGGCACTCAACATACTAGACGAGAGCGGCTCTCTCATAGCCCGGCATCGCCACCCTTCGCTCAAGCCAGACTGGATCAAGCGCCATGTCCGACATGCTGCCCAAGACCATGACCGCGATCGAGATCAAGGCCTTCGGCGCCCCCGAAGCGCTCGTGGCGGCGCACCGGCCGGTGCCGATAGCGGGTGCGGGAGAGCTTCTGGTCAAGGTGGCGGCGGCCGGCGTCAACCGTCCCGACGTGCTCCAGCGCCAAGGCCTCTATAATCCCCCACCTGGCGCCTCGGACATCCCGGGGCTCGAGATCGCCGGCACCGTCGTGGGGCTCGGCGCGGGGGTCGCCGGCTGGAAGCCGGGCGACCCGGTGACCGCACTGCTTGCCGGCGGCGGCTATGCCGAATATGCGGCCGCCCCCTCCCCCCAATGCCTCACCGTTCCCAAGGGCCTCGACATGGTCGAGGCGGCAGCACTGCCCGAGACCTTCTTCACGGTGTGGACCAACGTCTTCGAGCGCGGCCGCCTCAAGGCCGGCGAAAGCTTCCTCGTCCACGGTGGGGCGAGCGGCATCGGCACGACCGCGATCCAGCTCGCCAAGGCCCGCGGCGCCCGCGTCTTCGCAAGCGCGGGCGGGGCGGCGAAATGCCAGGCCTGCGAGAAACTCGGTGCCGAGAAGTGCGTCGACTACAGGAGCGAGGATTTCGTCGAGGCGCTGATGAAAGCGACCGGCGGCAAGGGGGTCGACGTCATCCTCGACATGGTGGGCGGCGACTACGCGGCGAAGAACCTCAAGCTCCTGGCACCCGACGGACGCGTGGTGCAGATCGCCTTCCTGCGCGGTGCCAAGGTCGAGATCGACCTCGCCCCCCTCATGCTCAAGCGCTTGACCCTCACGGGCTCGACCTTGCGTGCGCGCGCGGTCGAGGAGAAGGGCCGCATCGCCGCGGCTTTGCTCAAGGAGGTCTGGCCGCTCATCGAAGCGGGCAAGGTCAAGCCCGTCATCTTCAAGAGCTTCCCCCTCAAGGACGCGGCCCAAGCCCACCGCCTCATGGAAACCAACGCCCATATCGGCAAGATCATGCTGACGGTCTGAACGAGTGCCACTTTCCGCCGTGCGAGCCGTTTGCGTCCCGGAAGAAGTCCCTATATAAGCCGGGTGGACCCATTCGCCCGCGGCCCGGCTGTCGTGGCCGCCCGGCGGCGCCCCCTTGCAGCGGGAGCGCCCCACCCCGAGACAAGCAAAAACGCGAGGAGGAACGATGGCGCAACCGCTCATGCCCAAGGCCACGGCCGTTTGGCTCGTCGAGAACACCACCTTGACCTTCAGGCAGATCGCCGAGTTTTGCGGGCTCCACGAGCTCGAGGTGCAGGCCATCGCCGACGGCGAGGTGGCGGGTGGCATGCAGGGCCTCGATCCGGTCGCCAACGGCCAGCTCGCCAAGGAGGAGATCGCCAAGGGCCAGGCCGACCCCAATTACAGCCTGCAACTCGCCAAGCCGTCGATCCCGCTGCCCGAGGCGCGCACCAAGGGCGCGCGCTACACGCCGGTTGCCAAACGCAGCGACCGGCCGGACGCGATCGCCTGGCTCTTGAAGAACCACCCGGAGCTCGCCGACGCCCAGATCACCAAGCTCGTCGGCACCACCAAGAACACCATCCAGGCGGTGCGCGACCGCAGCCACTGGAACACGCCCAACATCCGTGCCCAGAGCCCGGTGCTGCTCGGGCTTTGCAGCAACGACGAGCTCGAGAAGGCCGTGCACCGGGCGCGCGAGCGCCTGCGCAAGGCATCGGCCGAAGGCGAAGCACCCGCCGCGGTCGAGGAAGAGGAAAAGGCGAGCCCGCAAAGCGTCCCTTGATGGGGAACAATCGCATCTGGCATTGAGTGAACCTGCTCATCCTTCGAGACGGGCCTGCGGCCCTCCAAGGATGAGGACATCCACTGGATATTCAGGCCGCCTCAGTAGACGACGACGCTGCGGATCGATTGACCCTTGTGCATGAGCTCGAAGCCGTCGTTGATGCGCGCGAGCGTCAAGCGGTGGGTGATGAGCTCGTCGATCTTGATTTTCCCCTCCATGTACCAATCGACGATGCGCGGCACGTCGCTCCGGCCCCTGGCGCCGCCGAAGGCGGTCCCCTTCCACACGCGGCCGGTGACGAGCTGAAAGGGGCGGGTCCTGATCTCCTGGCCGGCCCCCGCCACCCCGATGATGACGCTCGTCCCCCAGCCCTTGTGGCAGCACTCGAGCGCCTGGCGCATGCAGTCGACGTTGCCGATGCACTCGAAGCTGTAGTCGGCTCCGCCCTTGGTGAGGGCCACGAGATAGGGCACGAGGTCGCCCGCGACCTCCTTGGGATTGACGAAGTGCGTCATGCCGAATTTCTCGGCAAGGGCCCGGCGCCCGGGGTTGAGGTCGATACCGATGATCATGTCGGCGCCCGCCATGCGCGCCCCTTGCACGACGTTGAGCCCGATGCCGCCGAGGCCGAAGACGACCACGTTCGCCCCCGGCTCGACCTTGGCGGTGTTGATCACCGCCCCGATGCCGGTCGTGACCCCGCAGCCGATGTAGCAGACCTTGTCGAAGGGCGCGTCGGCGCGGATCTTGGCGAGTGCTATCTCCGGCACCACGGTGAAGTTCGCGAAGGTGGAGGTGCCCATGTAGTGGTGGAGCTTCTCGCCTTGGAGCGAGAAGCGGCTGGTGCCGTCGGGCATGACGCCTTTCCCTTGCGTCTCGCGCACGGCTTGGCAGAGGTTGGTGCGGCGGCTCAAGCAGTATTCGCACTGGCGGCATTCCGGAATGTAGAGCGGAATGACGTGATCGCCCTTACTCAAGCTCGCGACCTCGGGGCCGGCCTCGACGACCACGCCCGCTCCCTCGTGCCCGAGGATGGCGGGGAAGAGGCCTTCGGGATCGGCACCCGAGAGGGTATAGGCGTCGGTGTGGCAGATGCCCGTCGCCTTGATCTCGACCAGCACCTCGCCCGCGCGCGGGCCATCGAGGCTCACCGTCTCGATGCTGAGCGGGGCTCCCGGCTTATGGGCGACGGCGGCACGTACCTCCATTATTCCTTCTCCCTGAGGGGCTGCAACGGCGCGTGAGGATAATCGATCCGGCGCGGAAGTCAGCGCACCATGCCCGCACTGCGCGGCAGGAAGAGGCTGAGCTCCGGGATCGCGATGATGAACGCGAGCCCGACGAGAAGGGCCAGGAGATAGGGCCAGTACGAGCGCGCGTGGCGCCCGACCGAGACGTTCGCGAAGCGCAGCGCCATCAAGAGCCCCACCCCCATCGGCGGCAGGAAGAGGCCGATGCCGACGGCGGCCGTCTGCACGATGTCGAAGTGGATGGGGTTGATGCCGAGCTTGACCGCGATGGGGAATACCACCGGGATGAGCACGACGGCCGCCGGCAGGCCCTCGAGCACCATGCCGAAGAGCATGGTCATGAGCGCCACGCCCGCGAGGAAAAGCCAGTGCGCCGAGCCGAGCGGCGCCAAGAGTCGGCCGAGCATCGCAGGGACCCCCGTCACCCCCATGAGGTACTGGAAGATGGTCGCGACCGCGAGCAGGAAGACGACCGCGGCGGTCAGAAGCGCGCTCTCGTAGGCGATCCACCCCATCTCCTTGAAGGAGACGTTGCGGTAGTAGAAGCGCGCCACGACAAAGGCATAGAAGGCGACGACCGCGCCCGCCTCGGTCGCGGTGAAGACCCCGAGATAGAAGCCGCCCAGGATCACGACCGGCACCACCATGGGCACGCTCGCCTCGCGCGCAGCACTCAAGAGGAAGCGCCAGCTCGGCCGCGTGTCCTTGGGCCAGCCGAGGATGCGCGCCTGGATGAAGACCAACGCGCACAGGCACGCCCCGATCGTGGCGGCGGGGATGAAACCGGCGAGGAAGAGGGCCACGACGGAGGTGTTCGTCACCTCGCCGATGACGATCATGAAGATGGCGGGCGGCACGAGCATTCCCATCGCCGTGCCAGAGGAGATCAGCGAGGCGCCGTCCTCGGGCTTGTAGCCGGCGCGCACGAGGGGCGGCATCAGCGTCGAGCCGAGTGCCGACACCTCGGCCATCTTGGAGCCGCAGATGTCGGAGAAGAAGTAGGACACCACGATGACCGACATGCCGAGACCGCCGCGCAGCCAGCCGACCAACGCGCGCGCGAGGTTGACGAGCGCGTGCGACATGCCGCAGCGCTCCATCAAGGTACCCGCGAAGACGAAGGAGGGAATGGCGAGGAGCACCCAGTTCTGCGAGCCGCCGACCATGCTCGAGGGCAGCATCTGCAAGGGATAGCCGCCGAGTGCCAGGCCTATGATCCCGGCGATGCCGAGCGCGAAGACGATCGGCATCGAGAGGGCGAGGAGGACGACGAAGGCAAGTGCGGTGACCACGAGCAGCATCGCCTACGGCCCCCCGAGCGTGGCCGCTTCGCGCCGCTCGATGAGGCCGGCGGCAACGCCCAGGCCATAGATCACCATGAGGCCGCCCGCCGCCACCGAGGAGGCATAGAGCCAGGCGAGGTCGATCTGAAGACCGGGCGAGGCAAGGCCCGCGTTCAGCATACAGAGCTTCCAGCCATAGGCGGCGGCCAAGGCGCCGAAGCCGGCGATGAGGAGGTGGTTGAGGCGCTCGAGCGCGCGCGCGGCGCGTGCCGGCAGGAGGTAAAGGAGAAAGCCGAGCGCGAAGTGGGTGCGCTCGATGATGGCGACCGCGGCACCGAGGGCCGTGAGCCAGGCAAGTGCAAATTCGCCCACCTCCTCGACCCAGAAGAAGTTCACGGTGGGAAGGTCGAGCGCGTCGGTGATCGCCACCACGACGTAGCGCAAGAGGACGCCGACCAGCATGTCGAGGATGGCGAGGATGAGGAGGGCTGCAATGAGAATCTTGGGCAGCATGGCGAGCCAACGGCCATGCCGCTCTATCGCGTTTATGGTCGGCTGCACGTCATCCCCTCACCCCAACCTCTCCCGCAAGCGCGCGCGGCCCTCACGCAGCAGACTCTCAGTTTGAGTCTTTCCGACCTGAAACGGGGCTACCTCCCTCTCCTCCTTCAGGAGGAGAGGGTGGGGGTGAGGAGGAGGAGGCGCGAGACACGCCATCGGCCGCAGAAGCTCGCTGCGCTCGCCCTCCTCACCTTCCCATCCCAAACGGATGGGCCCCTTCCTCTCCTCCTGAAGGAGGAGAGGAGAAGCAAGCCCCACCCGCTCTTGCGGAAACTCGAATTGAGACACTGCCCCTCATGCTTGCGTCTTGGTGATCTCGTCCCACATCTCGGGATATTGCTTGCGGTAGTCCGGCCAGATCTTCTCCTCGGCGACCTTGCGGAAGGCATCGACATCGGCGGCATTCACCGTCATGCCCTTGGGCTCGAGGAGCTCCTTGGCCTTGGCGAGATTGTCGACACTCTCGGTCGCCTCGCGGATCTTGGCTTGCGCCTCGCGCGAGACGTCGAGCAGCAGCTTCTGCTGGTCCTTCGGGAGCCCGTTCCAGATCTCGAGGTTGATGACGTTCACCGTCGGCCCGTAGTTGTGATAGGTCAACGAGGCGTATTTCGAGACCTCGTAGGCCTTGAGCGCCAGGATGTTCACGATCGGCAAGTCGGCGCCGTCGATGACGCCCTGCTGGGCCGCCGGGATCACCTCGCCCCACGGCATCGGCACGGCATTGCCGCCGAGCCCGTTGATGGTGTCGGCGAAGACCTTGGCCAGCTGCACCCTGATCTTCATGCCGCGCAGGTCCTTGGGCTCGACGATGGGGTGCTTGCTGTTCCAGAAATGGCGGAAGCCGTAATCGAAGAAGCAGAGGACCTTGAGCTTGTATTTCTCCTGGAACTGGGCGTCGAGCCGGTCGCCCACGGCGCCGTTGAACATGCGGTAGGCCTGATCGTAGCTGCGCACCAGATAGGGGACCAGGAAGACGCCCATCTCGGGAAACACCGTGGCGGCCGCACCCGCGGGATTGCCGATCGCGATATTGCCGGATTTCACCGCGTTCATGATCTCGAGTTCCTTGGTGAGCAGCGTGCTCCCGTAGAACTGCACGTCGAGCGCGCCTTTCGAGCGCTTGTTGACCTCGTCCGCGAACCATTGGAAGGCTACCGCGGCCGATTCGGGTGCCGGGTTGATGTGCGCGAAGAGGAGTTTCTTCGCCGCCGTTTGCGCGAAGACCGGCGCCCGGCCGGTTGCGAGAATGGCGGCCAAACCGGCGGCACTGCCCGCGAGAAAGCGGCGTCTGCTCGGATGAATGGCCCGCGTGAGGTCGCGCGTGGCGCTCGTCATGATCGCCTCCCTTGGTAGCGTTGTTCTAATCTTGAGCGGAACTCTACCAGAGAATCGGCGCAGAGGCGACTCCGGCCTCCCGAGCCACCGAACGATCAAAGCGAGGCAGCGGAGAACGCCAAACTTGGCGTGTGTCTCGGGCGGCAATAATCTGCCATATATGAAGAAAGCACAAATTTACCTCCGCGAGGAAGAGCTTGACGCGCTGCGCAACGCTGCCGCGCGGTCGGGGCGCAGCGTCGCGGAGTTGGTGCGCGATGCCATCCGGAAGGTCGTGCTCAAGCCGCCGGCCGGAGGGCCGGTTGCGATCTGGCACGGCGAGCCGAAGCGCTCCTCCATCGAGCACGACAGCGTTCACGACGAGACCTGATCAAGCTGTCGGTCATGAAGCGCGCGCGAATTCGACTTGCCTACACGTTCGACCACCACTTTGCCGTGGTCGGGTTCAGGTTGGTGGGATAGCAGTTAGGTCATGAGTCGGAAGAATCGCGGGACGCTTGCCGATCGAGTCATCAAAGCTGCGGAGGCATCGCTCGCAGCCCAGGACTATGTGAGTACCGTCGATGTGCTCGTGGGGATCGGATGGCTTGACCCCGGAGCGCTGAAACGCTGGCGGCAAGGGCAAATCGATTGCCTTGAGGGCGCTCTTCAGACCAATCCGTCGCGCATATCCGAAGCCGCAAAGCTGTTCCGATCCTGGGCGACCGAAAAGGGGTTGCTTGCGAGCGAGACGTCCTATGTGGCGCGCACGCCGCAGCGACAGACGCTGCGCTTCAGCCGGAGCGGGAATCCCGTGATCGAACGGCTGTACCGAACCCATTGGATTTCGCGCGAGCTTTCCGAGAGGAAGCGCGAACGCTTGGCCGAGAAGGCGAGCCGGGCCGCGGATCTGGTGGTGATCCAGCCTTTGAACGCCGCCTGGACCTGCCACCGGTGCGGCGGCACCGGTGATCTCCTCGTGATGGAAAATCCCGGCCCGGCGTGCTTACGCTGCGTCGGTCTCGGCGATCTTGAGTTCCTGTCAGCCGGGGATGCGTTGCTCACCCGCCGGGCCAAGGCGAAAAGTGCCAGATACGCTGTCGTCGTGCGCTTCAGCAGGAGCCGTCGCCGCTACGAGCGACAAGGTCTATTGGTCGAGCCGCAGGCCTTGGCGGAGGCGCGGCGCGCGCTCGAAGAGCAAAGGCGCGGGTAATCCCCTATGCTTGCCCGCTCCGGTCCGTTCCATTTCGGCCGGTTCCGCCGTTTGCGGAGCGGGGATAGCCTGCCGCGCCCGCGTCACGGAGAATCTTGAGCGGGATCGAGCGTGAAGAGCTCCTGCGGGCGGCCGACGCCGCGCAGCGCATAGCGGCCGACCGACACGAGCCGTCTTCTCGCTTCGCCCGCCGCCGAGGCGAAGGTGGCGGAGAGCAGCACCGGCTGCTCGACGGAGCGGCACAGTGCCGCGATGCGGCTCGCTTCGTTGACGGCCGGGCCGACGACCGTGAAATCGAGGCGCTCCTTGCTGCCGATATTGCCGTAAAACACCTCGCCGAAATGCAACCCGAGATACATGTCGGTGACGGGCAGGCTCGCGGCGCTCCGCCGCCGGTTGAGCTCGACCACGCTCCGCCGGGCGGCGCTCGCGGCGGCAAGGGCTGCCCGGCAAGCCTCTTCGCGATCTTCGGCCGTGAAGATCGCAAGGGTGCCGTCGCCCATCAGTTTCAGTACGTCGCCGCCCGCCGCGTGGATGGCGGAGATGATGGCATCGGCATAGTCGTTGAGGAGGGGGATGATCTGCCCCGGGGCCGCGGTATCGGTGATCCGCGTGTAGCCGCGCAGGTCGCTGAACCACAGGACGGCCTCGATCCGGTCGGCTGTTCCGCGGACGATGCGCCCCTCAAGGACCCGCCGGCCGGCATCGCGCCCAAGATAGGTCTCGACCAGGGTCTTTGCGATGCGCGCCAGCGAGGCGGACTTGACCGCGAGCGCAAGCAAAGGCACGAGCCGCTTGAGATCCGCGAGATCGGCACCCCGAAAGCCTTGCGGAACCTCCGTCGCCCACGAGGAGTAGACGCAATCCATCTCGCCGATGATGCCTTCCGCGGCGAAGCGATTGACCATCGCGACATAGTCCGTGATACCTGCCGCGGCCATGTCGGTGAGGATCGGGAATTCGGCCTCGCTCTCGGCATTGACGCGTCGCCGCAGCAGCGACTCGCCGGATTGCACGAGGCGATAGAAGGGGCTGCGCCGCCATCGTTCCGATACTTCGCCGTGGCCAGAGAAGCCGTATTCGCGAAGCTCCGTTTCCCGTTCCGACGCTTGCCAGCTGAAGTGACGTCCTTCATAGATCGGATGCAGCGTGTCGATCAAAACCGAGGCGCGCGCAAGCGGCAAACCCAAGGCGATGGCCCGCGTGCAAAAGCCGGTCACCATCTCGGTTTCGCTCTTGCCCGCCAATCCGGCCTCGGCGATCCATGCGGCCAGCTCTGCGAATTGGGCGTCGTCCATCCTGCCGTCCGCGCTCGCCTCAGCCTGTCCCCGCCTCGCTGCCGGCGCGCGCCTTGGCGTAGCCGAGGCCGCCGAGCGCCTCCTCGATCTCGGACAAGCTGCCGGGATCGTCGATGGTGGCCGGCGTCTTGTAGGGCTCGTTGTCGGCGATCTTCTGCATGGTGCCGCGCAGGATCTTGCCCGAGCGGGTCTTCGGCAGGCGCGGCACCACGGTGGCACTCTTGAAGGCGGCGACCGGGCCGATGCGCTCGCGCACCAGCCTGACGACGTCGAGTGCTATGTCCTGCGGCTTGCGCTTGACCCCCGCCTTGAGTACGAGGAAGCCGACCGGCACCTGGCCCTTGAGCGCATCCGCGACCCCGATCACCGCGCACTCCGCGACATCCGGGTGGGAGGCGAGGACTTCCTCCATGGCACCCGTCGACAGGCGATGCCCCGCCACATTGATGATGTCGTCGGTGCGCGACATCACGAAGACGTAGCCGTCCTCGTCGATGTAGCCCGCGTCCCCCGTCTCGTAATAGCCGGGATAGCTCGCGAGATAGGCCTTCTTGTAGCGCTCGTCCGCGTTCCAGAGGGTGGGCAGCGAGCCGGGGGGTAGGGGCAGCTTGACCGCGAGCGCGCCGATGGCCCCGCGCCCGAGCTCGTTCGCACTCGGGTCGAGCACGCGCAGGTCGTAGCCAGGTGCGGCGCGCGTGGGCGAGCCGTGCTTCACCTTGAGGTGCTCGATGCCGATGCAATTGGCGGCGATCGCCCAGCCCGTCTCGGTCTGCCACCAGTGATCGATCACCGGCACCTTGAGCTGCCTCTCGGCCCAGGCGACCGTGTCGGGGTCGGCGCGCTCGCCCGCCAGGAAGAGCGTGCGGAAGTGCTTGAGGTCGTATTTCTTGATCAGCTCGCCGTTGGGATCCTCGCGCTTGATGGCGCGGAAGGCGGTGGGGGCGGTGAATAGCGCCGCCACCTTGTGCTCGGAGATCACGCGCCAGAAGGCGCCGGCGTCGGGCGTGCCGACGGGCTTGCCCTCGTAGAGCACGCTGGTGTTGCCGTGGATCAAGGGGGCGTAGACGATATAGGAGTGGCCGACCACCCAGCCGACGTCCGAGGCCGCCCAATAGACCTCGCCGGGCTCCACCCCATAGATGTTCTTCATCGACCAATTGAGCGCCACGAGGTGCCCGCCGTTGTCGCGTACGATGCCCTTGGGCTGGCCCGTGGTCCCCGAGGTGTAGAGGATGTAGAGCGGATCGGTCGCCGCGACCGGCACGCAATCCTTGGGCTGGGCCGCGGCGACGGCCTCGTCCCAATCGATGTCGCGGCCCTTCACCATCTCGGCCAGCACCTCCGGGCGCTGCAGGATGATGGTGTGCGCGGGCTTGTGCGCGGCCATCCGCAGCGCCTCGTCGAGCAGCGGCTTGTAGGGGATCACGCGCGCCGTCTCGATGCCGCAGGAGGCCGAGACCAATGCCTTGGGCTTGGCGTCCTCGATACGCACGGCGAGCTCGTTCGCCGCGAAGCCGCCGAAGACGACCGAATGGACGGCACCGATGCGCGCGCAGCCGAGCATGGCGATCAGCGCCTCGGGGACCATCGGCATGTAGATGATGACGCGGTCGCCCTTGCCGATGCCCAAGGCGGCGAGCGCGCCGGCGAAGCGGGCCGTGAGGTCGCGCAGCTCGCGGTAGCTATAGCGCTTAATACTCCGCGTGACCGGGCTGTCGTAGATGAGGGCCGTCCACTCGCCCCGTCCGCCGTCCACATGGCGGTCGAGCGCGTTGTAGCAGGTATTGACCACCCCACCGCGGAACCAGCGGAAGAAAGGGGGATTGGAGGCATCGAGCACCCTCTCCCACCGCTTGAACCAGTGGACCTGGGCCGCGGCCTCTCCCCAGAATCCCTCCGGATCGCGGAGCGAGCGCTCGTAGACCGCATCGTAGCGACTGGTCATGGTAGCGTTCCTCGTGCTGTTGCCGCTCTCTCTCGCGACATTGCCACCCGCGCCTGCTCGTTCGAGCAATACCCGCAAAGCGGCTCCCTTGCCAAGGCGGTTTGTGGCAGACTGATCGCCCGGATAAGAGCGGCGTAAGCCCGCGCTTGAGAAGGGGGGAGACCGTGGCCGGCAGCAGAGCGAGCAATCCTTACGAGACGCAGCTGGACAAGAACAGGGCGAACTTCGCGCCCTTGACGCCGCTCGGCTTCATCGAGCGCGCGGCGAGCGTGTATCCGATGCGCACCTCCGTCGTGCACGGCAACCGGCGCTGGACCTGGGCTGAGAGCTACGCGCGCTGCCGGCGGCTCGCCTCTGCACTCGAGGGGCGCGGCATAGCACCCGGCGATACGGTCGCCGTCATGGCCCCCAACATACCGGCCGCCTTCGAGGCGACCTTCGGCGTGCCCATGATGGGTGCCGTGCTCAACGCCCTCAATATCCGTCTCGACGCCGACACGATCGCGTTCAGCCTGGCGCACAGCGAGGCCAAGTTCCTCATCACCGACAAGGAGTTCTCGCCGATCGTCAAGCGGGCCTTGGCCCGTCTCGGGCGCAAGATTCCGGTGATCGACATCGACGACCCGGCGGCAGCGGCCGGCGAGCGCCTCGGCGAGAAGGATTACGAGGCCTTCCTCGCGGAGGGCGACGGGGAGTTCGACTGGAGCCCGCCTGCCGACGAATGGCAGGCGATCACGCTCAATTACACCTCCGGCACCACGGGCAACCCGAAAGGGGTCGTCTACCACCATCGCGGCGCCTATCTAAACGCGCTCGGCAATATCCTGGCCTGGGGCATGCGCGGGCATCCCGTCTATCTGTGGACGCTCCCCATGTTCCACTGCAACGGTTGGTGCTTTCCCTGGACGGTCACGGCCCTTGCCGGGACGCATGTGTGCCTGCGCCGGGTCGAGGCCAAGGCGATCTACGACGCCATCGCGGAGCACGAGGTCACGCATCTCTGCGGCGCCCCCATCGTGCTCGGCATGCTGATCAATGCCAAAGCCGAGGAGCGGCGCCCGCTCGGCCGCACCGTCGAGATCATGACCGCGGCGGCCCCTCCGCCGCCTGCCGTGCTGGAAGCGATCGAGCGCGAGGGCTTCCACGTCACCCACGTCTACGGTCTGACCGAGACCTATGGGCCGGCCGTGGTGAGCGAATGGCACGAGGACTGGGACCAGCTTCCGCTCGGCGAGCGGGCCGCGCGCAAGTCGCGCCAGGGCGTGCGCTACCCGGTGCTGGAAGACCTCATGGTGGCGGACCCCAAGACGCTCGAGCCCGTACCGCGCGACGGCGCCACCATGGGCGAGGTGTTCCTGCGCGGCAACATCGTGATGAAGGGCTATCTCAAGAACCCCAAGGCTACCGAGGAGGCCTTCGCCGGCGGCTGGTTCCATTCGGGCGACCTCGGCGTCTGGCATCCCGACGGCTATATCGAGCTCAAGGACCGCTCCAAGGACATCATCATCTCGGGCGGCGAGAACATCTCGACGATCGAGGTCGAGCAGGTGCTCTATCGCCATCCCGCCGTGCTCGAGGCGGCGGTGGTGGCGCGGCCCGACGAGAAGTGGGGCGAGACGCCGTGCGCCTTCGTGACGCTCAGGCCCGGCACGGCCGTGCTGGAGGAGGACATCATCGCGTTCTGCCGCGACCATCTCGCGCATTACAAGGTGCCGAGGAGCGTCGTCTTCGGCCCCTTGCCCAAGACCTCGACGGGCAAGGTGCAGAAGTACGTGCTGCGCGAGCAGACCAAGGCGCTCAAGTAGCGCCTTTGCGCCCTCATAAAAAGATTATGCCGCCCCGCGCAGGTTCCCCATATACCCGCTGGGCGGCATCGACAGACTGCGAAAGTTGGAGCGGCTTAGCTTAAGCTAATGCCGATCGATTTGGGCCATCTCGTCCTTGATCTTGAGCTTTTGGCGCTTGAGGTCGTGGATTTTGGTGGCATCGGGCAGCGGGCGATTGTTTTCGTCTTGGATGGCGGCGTCGAGCGCCGCGTGCTTGGCTTTGAGGGAATCGATCCGCTCTGCAATGTTCACCGGACACCTCCTGTAAATCGAGTCCGACAGCGGCGAGTGGCTCGCCGCATGAAAATGCTACGCCCGTTTTTGGCTCAGTACCAGCGCCCGATTGAGGCACGGGATTTGGGGGCTAACCCTCGGAATCGCAACAAAATCTTGTCGCCGAGTCGGAGCCGCCCAGGGCCCTTCAGGCGGGCCCCGCTCAGCTCGCACCGCGCGGCGGGCGGCGGGCGAGGATGGACTCGAGCTCGCCCCTGTCGAGCTCGGGAAATACGCCCGCGAGTACTGCGAGAAGATCGCTCCGGTCGGCCGGGTCGAGGGGTGCCCCAAGCAAGGCAAGGTAGGCCAAGGCCCCCCCTGCGGCATCGCGGGCGCGCGCGGCCAAAGGGACGGCAGCACTCTCCGGCAGCACGGTAGGGGCGGATGCGGCGAGGAGGAGCTGCTCGAGATGCTCCGCCTCGAGCTCGACCGCGGCGACTTTCTTGCGCAGCGCCTCGGCAAGCTCGGCGAGCAGCGCGTCCGTTGCCTGCGGCAGCGGTGCCGATTCGCGCTTGAGGCGCACCCTCACGGCCCTGAGGCCGCGCACGAGCTGGCCGTGCCAGGGCTCGACCGTGGCCGCGGCGCGCCTCAAGCCTTCGCCCGCGAGCGCACCCCGCCCGCTCCGCGCGTGCCAACAGCAGAAGAGCAGCAGGTTAACATCAACGCCGTGGCGCTCCTGGAGGGCGAGGCACGCGGCTGCGACGCCCTCGCGGCCGTAGACGGCGAGCGAGAAGTCCCAGAATTCGCAAGCCGGAAAGCGCGCCATGACGCCGTTCCCCCTCGAGCTAAGTCCGCGTCAGTCCCCAAAGGAGATGCCGAGGCCGCGCGCCGTACGCACCAGCGGGCCGTCGACATCGACGAGGAAGGGCCGGTCGATCACCTCCTCGAGCGGCACATCGGAGATGCCGCGATGCCGCCAGAGAACCATGCGATCGAAGCGGCCTTCCGCGATCATGTCGACGGCGTGCACGCCGAAGGCGCCGGCCATGAGCCGGTCGAGCGGACTCGGGCTGGTGCCGCGCTGCAAGTGGCCGAGGACGGTGGCGCGCGCCTCCGCGCCGGTGAGTTCTTGCAGGCGGCGCGCGATGTAGTAGCCGATGCCGCCGTAATGGGCCGTGCTTCCGAAGGCGCCCGTCACCGCATCGCCCGCCTCGGTCCTGACCGCTTCGGCGACCACCACGAGGAAGAAATTGCGGCCGTGCGACTTGATGGTCTCGATATGCTCGACAATGCGCGCGAGACGATAGGGAATTTCCGGGATGAGGATGACGTCGGCGCCGCCTGCGATCCCGGCGCCGAGTGCGATATGGCCGGCATCCCGCCCCATGGTCTCGAGCACCATGATGCGGCTGTGACTCGCGGCGGTCGGCTGGAGATTGTCGAGCGCCTCGCACGCGATCCGCACCGCGCTGTCGTGGCCGAGGGCGACCTCGGTCACGCCGATATCGTTGTCGATCGTCTTGGGGATACCGACCAGCCCGATGCCGCCCTGCTGCGCCAAGCGCCGCAGGATCGCGAGGCTGCCGTCGCCGCCGACGCCGATCAGCGCCTCGAGCCCGAGCGCACGATAGCCCTCGATCACCTCCTCCGAGCGGTCGATCAGGCTCCCGTCCGGCATGGGGAAGGCAAAGGGATTGCCCGTGTTCGTGGTGCCGAGAATGGTGCCGCCCAGGCGTATGATCTCCGGCTCGAGGATGCCGGGCCTGAGCACCTCGTGCGCAGGCGGTCGTGCCATGAGGCCGAGCGTGCCCTGACGGATGCCGACGACGGTCCAGCCATAGCCGAGCACGGCGCGGCGCACGACCGCACGGATGGTGGCATTGAGACCCGCGCAGTCGCCGCCGCTGGTGAGCAGGCCGATTCTCTTGGTCATGACGGCGTTCGTCCTCTGCAGGTCCGACCCGCCCGAGTGTGGCTTAGTTGCAAGCCGGCATCAATCGCGCCCCGAAGCCGATCCAACGCCTTGAGTTGGGGGCAATTTCCGCATTCGCCAGCCCCAGGCGGCGACGCACACATGAGAAAACGCCGGGCGAGCCCGCGCGGGCATTTCGCGAGCGGCCCCGCTGCGGTAAGATTTCGCTCAGGGAAGCATGAGAGGGGGGGCGTCGGCCGGTTGACCGAGGAAGAGACAGCCCAGCTCAAGGCGCGCCTCGCAGCGTTCAAAAGCGAGCATCGAGACTTGGACGAGGTCATCGCCCGGGTGAGCGAAGGGGGCGTTTACGATCAGCTGATGATGCAGCGCCTCA
>DATNIJ010000133.1:0-13055 GCA_035604475.1 Alphaproteobacteria bacterium | reverse complement strand
GCAAGCGGGCGAGGGAGTATGTAAGCGGCTTCTGCCGCGCGCGGCCGGGATGATCGAGCGCCGAGGCTCAGGAGCCCGCGCAAGCGGGCCCGTGGATCACCTCATAATGCCGCGCGAACTCGTCGAAGTCGGCGAGCACGGCGCGCGCCGCGGGCTCGACGACCGCGCGCTCCGGATCGTCGCCCGCGAAGGCCCGGATCGCCGCGCGCGATTCCCAGAGGGTCACGGCAAGGAACTCGGTGCCCTCCGCCGTCTCGCGCCGCAGGAGATAGGCCCCGCGGTGCCCCGCGATCGCCGGGAGTGCCGGGAACACCGTCTCGGTGACGTGGCGGCGATAGGCCTCGGCATTGTCGCCTTTGGCCGAGCCGCGCCAGATGCGTGCGATCATGTCGGCAGGTCTCCTCTCTCCGCCAATCCTGCATGGACCTTCACGGCCGGTATTGGCTAAAATTGCCGCGTGGCCCGCAGCGACGGCAGGAACTTCTCGCGCTATTGGTGGGACCGGCACGTCCCCGGCCTCAGCCTGCTGCGCGCCGATTTCACCACCCACGAATATCCCCCGCATAGCCACGAGGCCTTCGTCGTCGCGGTGACCGAGACGGGCGGCTCCATCATCAAGAGCCGGGGCCGTGTCGAGGAGGCGCGAGCCTCGACCCTCTTCGTCTTCAACCCGGCCGAGCCGCACGCGGGCTGGATGGGCTGGAGCCGGCGCTGGCGCTATCGCGGCCTTTATCTCGCGCAATCCGCCATAGACGAGGTCGCCCGCGGCCTCGGCATCGAGGAGGTGCCCTATTTCACGCGCAACCGCTTCACCGACGCCGACCTCATCCGCGGCTTCCTCGCACTCCACAAGGCGCTCGAGGAGGGGAGGGACGGCTTGCGCGAGCGCGAGCTCCTGATCGGCTGCTGCGGCCGCCTCTTCGCGCGCCACGGCAGCGGTGGGGGCCGCATCGAGCCTCCCCCACGCGACAAGGCGCTCCTCCTCCGGGCCAGAGAGCTCATGCGCGCGCGCCACGCCGAACCCTTGCGTCTCGAGGAGCTCGCCCAAGGGATCGGGCTCACCACCTTCCAGCTCATCGGCTTGTTCCGGCGCACCACGGGCCTGACCCCTCACGCCTATCTGACCCAGCTCCGCCTCAACATGGCCTGCCGCCATCTCAGGCGCGGCTTGCCGCTTGCCGACGTGGCGGCCGCGAGCGGCTTTTATGACCAGAGTGCGCTTTCCAAGCATTTCAAGCGCCGCTTCGGCATCACGCCGCTGCAGTTCGCGCGGGCGGCCCGCGGCCGAGGCGATGCGGGCCCGCGCAATTTTCGCCAATACGGCGACGGCGCCTTGGCGTAAGGTTTGGCCGCATTCTCCCAGTTTTGAATCCGCAAGGACGAACGAGCGATGCGCCTCTTTTGCCACGACTTTCCCGAGACCCTCACGCTCGAGAGCGAGGTGATCGATGCGCGTCCCGGCGCCGTGCTCTTGGCGCAATCGCCTTTCTATCCAGGCGGGGGCGGGCAGCCGCCTGACCGCGGCGTCATCCGCTGGGAGGGTGGGGAGGCAGGGGTCGCCGGCTTCGAGTATGAGGGAGGCCTGCTCTGGCACCTCCTCGAGGGCGGGGCCGAGGCCAAGGGCAGGGTCGAGGCCGCGGTCGATCCGCTCTTCCGCAACATCATGCGCCAGCTCCATACCGGCACCCACATCCTCAACGCGCTCGTCTTCCAGGCCTTCGACGGCGCGCTTGTCACCGGCGTGCAGATGTACGCGGACGGCAGCGCGCGCATGGACTTCGACGTGCCCCTCGCCGACAACGACCGCCTGCGCGCGCTCGAGGCGCCGATCAACGAGACGATCCGTCAGGATATCGCTTTGAGCTTCGCCTATGTCCCGCTCGCGGAGGCCGAGGCGCAGCACGGCCTCATCCGCAGCCGCTCCGTGGCACCGCCCCCCACGCCCGACGGGAAGATCCGCATCGTCGAGATCGCCGGCCTCGACCGCCAGGCCTGCGGCGGCACTCATCTCGCCTCCACGGGCGCCTCCCCGCCCATCCGCATCCTCAAGATCGACAACAAGGGCCGCCATAACCGCCGCGTCCGCATCGCGCTCGCCGGCTTGGGCGGCAGCGGGAAAGCAAGTACTTAGCGCGGAGGGCACGGAGGTTGCGCAGAGGACGCCGAGGAGAATTTTTCCCTGCGACCTCTGCGGTAACTCCGCGTCCTCCGCGCTGAACCTTGCTTCCTTTTTGTGGTAACGTGCGCCGCAAGAAGGAGGGCGCCCATGGAATTCGGCATCCAGTTCTTTCCGGACGTGGGGCCGGCCGAGAAGTCGGGCCGACAATATTGGCACGAGGCGCTCGAGCTCGTCTCCCTCTGCGACGAGCTCGGCTACGGCCACGTGCGCACGGTCGAGCATTATTTCCACGCCTACGGCGGCTACAGCCCGAACCCCATCGTCTTCCTGACCGCGGCCGCCATGCGCAGCCGCAAGGCGCGCCTCGTCACCGGTGCCGTGCTGCCGATCTTCAATCACCCGCTCAAGCTCGCGGGCGAGATCGGCATGCTCGACGCCATCTCGGAGGGCCGGCTCGAGGTCGGCTTCGCGCGCGCCTTCCTGCCCCACGAGTTCGCGCGCTTCAACGTCTCGGTGAACGAGAGCCGCGCGCGCTTCGAAGAGGGGCTCGAGCAGGTGCGCCGCCTGCTCGAGGAGGAGAACGTCACGCACGAAGGCCGCTTCCACAGCTTCCGCAACGTGACCTCCCTCCCCCGCCCGACGCAGAAGCCGCGCCCGCCCTTCTGGATCGCGGCTCTGTCAACGCCCGAGAGCTTCACCGGCGCCGGGGCCGCCGGACACTCGATCATGGCGATCCCGCTCGCCGGCGGCAAAATGAAGGAGCTCATCGCACTCTACCGCGAGGCGCGGCGCAAGGCCGGACACCAGGGGCGCGGCCGCGTCATGCTCGCCTTCCACATGCTCTGCTGCGCGACGCGCGAGGAAGCCGTGCGGATCGCGCGCGAGCCGCTCAACCGCTATCTCAAGACCCTCGTCGCCGCCGCGTCGGACTGGACCGAGGGGCTGAACTCCAAGGACTATCCCAACTACGACAAGATCATCGCCGGTCTCGCCCAGGAGACCTTCGAGAGCCAGGTCGAGAAGGGTGCCGCCTGGATCGGCACGCCCGACAGCATCGTCGAGCAAATCCGTGCCTACCAGGCGCTCGTCGGCGGCTTCGAGAGCGCCTCGATGCAAGTCAATTTCAACCTGGTCTCGCTCGAGGACGCCAGGCGCTCGATGCGGCTCTTCGCCCGCGAGGTGATGCCGAAGGCGGCCCGGCTCGCCGAGGCCGCCGAATAATTCCCGTCCCGTGCTATCCTCCACCCGCGGCATGAGCAGTTGAAAGAGGACCCTTGGATGTGGCGGCTTGCCTTGGGCATCGTCGTGGCGGCCCTCGTGGTGACACAGGCAGAGTCGCAGCAGCGGCGCGATTCGGGCTGGATCACCGCCCAGGGCGGCTGCCGGGTGTGGGACCCGGTGCCGGAGCCGAACGAGAGTGTGGCCTGGAGCGGGGCTTGCGTGAACGGCCTCGCGAGCGGGGTCGGCGTGCTGCAATGGTACGCCAGCGGCAAGCCTACCGACCGCTACGAGGGCGAGTTCCAGCAAGGGCATGAGCAGGGGCACGGCATCGTGGTATCGGCCCACGGCAACCGCTACGACGGCGAATGGAAGGACGACCAGAAGAACGGCCGCGGCGTCTATGTCTGGGCCAACGGCAATCGCTACGAGGGCGAGTGGAAGGACGACAGGCGCAACGGCCAGGGCGTCATGGTGTGGAAGAACGGCGACCGCTACGAGGGCGCGTGGCGCGACGACGACCGCAACGGTCCGGGGGTCGAGGTGTGGGCGAGCGGCAACCGTTATGAGGGCCCCTGGCTGCGCGGCAATCCCAACGGCCACGGCACCCTCGCCTATGCCAACGGCGACCGCTACGAGGGCGAGTTCAAGAGCGGCATCGCCGACGGCCAGGGCGTCTACACGAAGAAGGACGGCGGGCGCTACGAGGGCGAGTTCAAGGGAGACCTGCCGAACGGCAAGGGAACCTTTACGGACGCCAACGGCGGCACGTATTCGGGCAACTGGTACAACGGCTGCTTCAGCCAGGCCGTGCCGCAATTCGTCCAAGACGTCGAGCGCAGCAAGTCCAGCACCTCAAGGGCCCGACGTGCCTGGGTCGGCGTTCCCGAATCGCGATGCGAGTGAGGCCGGCGCCCTCGATTGACAGCCTAGACGACGCCGTGGAATGAATCGCGCGAGATCGCCTCGAGTCTTCTGGCTCACGCGGCTCGCTTGCGGACGCTGCGCAGCATGCCGACGCCCGTCTGAGCCGTCTCTCGAGAGGGGAGTTTCCGCCCATGGCAAAGAGGACGCACGAGCCGAAGCTCGTCAAGGCGGAGGATCTCGATCCGCGGCACGACTGGAGCCGCCCGCTCCTGGCACTCGGCCAGATGGCGGTCGACTTCGAGGAGCGCGTCAATTTCCGCCGTCTCCACGACTATCGCCTGGCGCGCACGCGCGAGGCCCTCGCCAAGTCGGACCTCGGCGCCATCCTCACCTTCGATCAGCACAACATCCGCTACATCTCCTCGACCGTGATCGGCGAATGGGCGCGCGACAAGCTCACGCGCTATTGCCTCTTGAGCGGCAACGGCGACCCTTACGTGTGGGATTTTGGCTCGGCGGCCAAGCACCATCGCCTCTATGCGCCCTGGCTGCACCCCGACCATTGCCGCGCCGGCCTCTTGGGCTTGAGGGGTGCGGTGCATCCCAAGGTCGGCCTCTTCAAGCGCGCGGCCGAGGAGATCAAGGCGATCCTCGAGGAGGAGGGCGTCGCCCAAATGCCGCTCGGCGTCGACATGGCCGAGCTCCCCATGCTCTTCGAGCTCGAGCGGCTCGGCATCAAGGTGCGCGACGGCCAGCAGGTCATGCTCGATGCGCGCGAGATCAAGAGCCGCGACGAGCTGATGCTGCTCAACATCTCGGCGGCGATGGTCGACGGCACCTACCAGCGCATCGCCGAGGCCCTGAAGCCAGGCGTGCGGGAGAGCCAGATCGTGGCGCTCGCCAATCACGACCTCTATGAGAAGGGCTCGGACTGCGTCGAGGCCATCAACGCGATCTCCGGCGAGCGCTGCTCGCCGCACCCGCACAACTTCACCGACCGGCTCCTGCGCCCGGGCGATCAGGCCTTCTTCGACATCATCCAGTCCTACATGGGCTACCGCACCTGTTACTACCGCACCTTCAACGTGGGGCGCGCGACACCCGCGCAAGAGGACGCCTACAAGCGCGCGCGCGAGTGGATCGACACCGCCATCGCCATGATCCGGCCGGGCGTGCGCTCGGACGAGGTGGCCGAGTGCTGGCCCAAGGCCGAGGAGATCGGCTTCAGCGGCGAGATGGAGGCCTTCGGCCTCGAGTTCGGCCACGGCCTCGGCCTGGGGCTCCACGAGCGGCCCATCATCAGCCGCCTCAACTCCTTCGACGACCCGACCGAGATCAAGGCAGGCATGGTCTTCGCGCTCGAGACCTATTGCCCGGCCACGGACGGCATCTCCGCCGCGCGCATCGAGGAGGAGATCGTCGTCACCGACCGCGGCTGCAAGGTGATCACGCTTTACCCGGCGGAGGAGCTGCCGATCGCCAATCGGTATTAGGGCTCGTGATACCCCCCTCCCTACCCTCCCCCTCAAGGGGGGAGGGGGACGTTTTGGTGTCATGCGATATGCGCTCCCTCCCCCCTTGAGGGGGAGGGTTGGGGTGGGGGGTGACGCTCGAATTTTCGAGAGTAGGCACCAGGAGGAGCTCGAGCGATGACGGACGCGACCCTCGACAAGCACACGCTCGGCTGGATCGGCCTCGGCCGCATGGGATTCTCGATGGCCTCGCGCCTCTTGAAGAGGGGCTGCGACCTTGCCGCCTACAACCGCACGCGCAGCAAGGCGGAGCCGCTCGCGCCCCTCGGCGCCAAGATCGTGTCCGCACCCGCGGAGCTCGCCGAACGCGACATCGTCTTCACCATGGTGTCGGCGTCGGCCGATCTGCTCGAGGTGCTCTCCGGCCCCGCGGGCCTGCTTTCGCGCAAGGGCAGGGCGCCCAAGATCATCATCGACTGCTCGACCGTCTCCCAAGAGGCCTCGGCCGAGGCGCGCGCGCGCGCCGCGGCCGCGGGGGTCGCCTTCCTCGCAGCCCCCGTGAGCGGCAACGCCAAGGCGGTCAAGGCCGGCCGGCTCAGCCTCGTCGTCTCGGGCCCCGGCACCGCCTACGCGCAAGCCGAGCCCTATCTCGCAGCCCTCGGCCAGGGTGTCAGCTACGTCGGCGAGGGCGAGCGCGCGCGCATCGTCAAGATTTGCCACAACGTGCTGCTTGGCGTGTTAGCACAGTCGCTCGCCGAGATCACCGTCTTGGCCGAGAAGGCGGGCGTCAAGCGTCACGCCTTCCTCGACTTCGTCAACAAGAGCGTGCTCGGCTCGGCCTTCAGCCGCTACAAGACGCCGGCCTTCGTCAATCTCGACTTCACCCCCACCTTCACGCCCGTGCTGTTGAGGAAGGATCTCGATCTCGGCCTCGCCGCCGCGCGCGAGCTCGCCGTGCCCATGCCGCTCGCGGCCGCGGTGCGCGAGATCGTGCAGAGCCTCATCGGCAACGGCTATGTGGACTGCGATTTCGCGGCCCTCCTGGCACTCGAGGCCAAGGCCGCGGGCTTGGCGCTCGAGCCCGAGAACGTCGCCGTGGGCGACGGGCTCGAGAGCAAGGCTTAGCGGCGTCTCCCCGCCGCCTCAGAGCCCCAGATACGCCTGCCTGATCTCGGGCCGTGCCGCGAGGTCGGCGGGCGGGCCTTCGGTGAAGAGGCGCCCGTCGGCGATGACGTAGGCATGGTCGCTCGTGGCGAAGGCGAGATGGACGTTCTGCTCGACGAGCAGGATGGTGAGCCCGGAAGCCTTGAGCTCCTTGAGCGTGCGGAAGAGCTGATACACCACGAGGGGGGCCAAGCCGAGCGAGAGCTCGTCGATGATCAGGATATCCGGACCGGACATGAGGCCGCGCGCGATCGCCAGCATCTGCTGCTCGCCGCCGGAGAGCGTGCCGGCCTTCTGGTGGCGGCGCTCCTTGAGGCGCGGGAAGAGGGTGAAGACCTGCTCCAGGCGAGCGGCGAATTTGCGCGCGGCGCGCGGGGAGTAGGCCCCCATCTCGAGGTTCTCCCCGATCGTCATGGCGGCGAAGAGCTGGCGCCCCTCGGGAACCAGCACCAGCCCGCGCGCCGCCTTGGCATGGGGCGGGAGCCGCGTCACATCCTCGCCCTCGAAGAGGACGCGCCCGCGCCACGGCGGGATGCTGCCGACGACCGCCCGGAGCGTGGTGGTCTTGCCCGCACCGTTGGCCCCCACGATCGTGGTGAGTTGGCCGCGCGCCGCGGCGAGCGAGATACCCCATAGCACCTGGACCTCGCCGTAGCCCGCCTCGAGTGCTTCGACCTGCAATACCGGCCCGGTCATTTCATGCGTTTCCGTGCAGCTCTTCGGCCATCTTGGGATCGCCGAGATAGGCCTCGATCACGGCGGGATCGTTCGCCACCTCTGCGGGCGAGCCCTCCGCCAGCTTCTCGCCCGTGTTCAGCACGACGATGCGGTCCGAGAGGCTCATGATCGCCTGCATCAGGTGCTCGATGATGAGGATGCTGACGCCGCGCTCGCGCACGCGGCGTATGACCTCGATCATGCGCTCGACCTCCACCCGATTGAGCCCGGCGAGCACCTCGTCGAGAAGGAGGAGCGTGGGGCTCGCGGAGAGCGCGCGGGCGAGCTCGAGGCGCTTCTTGCCCGCGATCGTGAGCTGCGAGGCAGGCGTGCCGAGGCGGTCCTCGAGACCGACGAGGATGGCGACCTCCTCGGCGACCTTCCGCGCCCGCGCGAACGACAGGTTCTCGCGCCCGAAGCAGGCGCCGACGGTGCAGTTCTCGAGCACCGTCATCCCGAGCAAGGGTTGCACGATCTGGTGCGTGCGCGCGAGCCCGGCGCGCGCCACGCGATAGGGCGCCATGCCGGTGATGTCGACGCCGCGGAATGTGATCCGCCCGCCGTTCGGCGCAAGGACGCCGTTGATGAGGTTGAAAAGCGTCGATTTGCCGGCGCCGTTCGGCCCGATGAGGCCGAGGATCTCGTGCTCCTCGACGGTGAAGCTCAGCTCCTGCACGGCAGCCAAGCCGCCGAATCTCTTGCTCAGATTCTCTATGACGAGGAGAGCCGTCATTCGAGCACCTTCCTGAGGCGCGGCCAGCGGCCGTAGAGCCAGCCCATGAGCCCGCCCGGTGCAAAGAGCACGATGATGAGCAAGAGCACACCCGCGATCACGAGCTGGAAATTGGCGAAGGTGTCGGAGGTCAGGAGCCAGCCGCGCAGCTGCTCGTAGAGATAGGCGCCGAGTGCCGGTCCCATGACCGTGCCCTGGCCGCCCAGCATGGCGATCACGATCGCCTCGGTCGAAAACTGGAGATCGAAGGCGTCGGTCGGCTGGATGAAGGCGCCCTTGAAGAAATAGAGCCCGCCCGCGATCGCGGGCAGGAAGGCGGAGACGCAGTAGGCGAACGCCTTGTAGCGCGGCGTCGGCACGCCCAGGATCGCGGCCGCGTCCTCGTTCTGCCCGATGGCAAGCAGCCCCAGGCCGAACTTCGAGACCTTGATGAAGTAGCTCAAATAAAGCGAGAGGCCCATCACGGCCACGAGGATGTAGTAGATGGTCCACAGCGCCTCAGCGGGGCCGCCCAAGGGCTGGAAGAGCTCGGTCGAGAGATAGATGCCTGTGCCCCCGCCCCAGGGCTCGAAGTTGGTGACGAAGGCCATCACCGCCTCGTTGACCCCGATGGTCGCGAGCGCGAAGTAGGCGCCGCGCAGGCGCAGAATGCCGAGGCCGAAGACGAGTGCCAAGGCGCTCACCGCGGCACCTCCGACGAGCGCCGCCGGCGCCAAGCCCCAGCCGAGGGCGCTGATGAAGTAAACGCAGAAATAGCCGCCGAGCCCGAAGAAGACGATGGAGCCGAAATTGACGTAGCCCGCGTAGCCGAGCATCAGGTTGAGATTGCTCGCGAGCGTGATGTAGACGGCGGCGAGCAGCAGGCTCTCGCGCAGCTCCACGTTGTTGCCGATCGTAGGCGCCACGGCAAAGAGCGCTATGACGAGCGCCACGATCCAGAAGAAGGGGCGGCGCAGAATCATGAGCGCGCTCATCCGGCGCGCCGACGCCAGCGCAGGTTGAGGAGCCCGCCGGGGAAGGCGATCAGCACCACGACGAAGAGCACGAACTCGAAGACGAGGGTCCAGCTCACCGGCATGAAGGGAGTCGAGAGCCCCTCGAACAGGCCGAGAGCCAAGCCGCCGATCAAGGCGCCGGTCGGATTGCCGAGGCCGCCGAGCACCGTCACCACGAAGCTCTTGAGCTGGTAGGCGTCGCCGGAGAGCACGGTGAAGGGAAAGAGGGTCCCGATCAGCATGCCCGACACGCCGGCGAGCGCCACGCCGAGGCCGAAGGCAAGCGCCAGCACCCGCGTCGTCGGGATACCGACAAGCTCCGCCGCCTCGCGATTGCCCGACACCGCGCGCACCGCCTTGCCCGGGCGGGTATGGAAGAGAAAGAGGTAGAGGACTCCGGCGATGACCGCGGTCAGCACGGCCGCCATGATGTGGGGGCCGGGGAAGGTGTAGCGCCCGAGACTGAGGCCGGGAAGCGAGACCTGCACGTTGAAGAGCACCGTGCCCCATTTGGCGGTGCCGAGACCGATCAACACCAGGTTGACCGAGAAGGTGGAGAGCAGGCTCATGAGCGGCGGCCGGCCGATCATGCGGTGGACGGCGATCCAATAGAGGGCGATGCCGACGAGGAGCCCGGCGATGAGAACGGGCGGCAGGGTCGCGTAGACCGGGAAGCCGGCGTCGTTGACGAGGAGATAGAGCCCGAACATGCCGGCCACGATCATCGCACCATGGGTGAGGTTGATCACGTCCATCACGCCCCAGATGAGCGAGATCCCCATCGCGGCGAGCCCGTAGACCGAGCCGACGAGCAAGCCGTCCACGATCGAGGCGAGGAGGCCGATCATGCGCCCGGCTCATGGAAAGGGGGCCGGTTGCGGCCCCGGCCCCCCGGCATGTCCTTCTCCTAATTGATCGGATAGAGTGGGTTGGCCGTCTTGGCCGCATCCGGCCAGACCATCTCCAGATCCAGCTTGCCGTCCTTCATCTGCCATTGCGCCAGCACCATCTGGTGGGCGAGCTGCAGGCCGTGATTCGGGGCGTCCGTTGCGATTTTGTAGTGGCCGAAGAAGGTCGTGACGTCGAGCTTATTGAGCACCGCCGCCACCTTGTCGGGCTCGATCGAGCCGGCCTGCTCCATCGCGTGCTGCAGGAGGAGGCCCACGATGTAGCCCGAGGCCGCGTGGTAGTCGACCCCGACTTTCTCCTTGGCCTCGAAGTCTTTCGCGAACGCCGCCGGCGTCGGGCCGAAGTCCGGCTTGTAGGTGACCCCCGGCTCCCATTGCGAGGGTACGGTTATGCCCGCCGCCGCGGGTCCGAGGCTCGCGAATTTTGGGCTGTCGGGAGCGACGAGAATCGTCACCCACTTGAGTCCGGCCTTCTGGTCGTAGAGCTGGCGCGCGAGCGTGGCCCCGTCGGGATAGTGCCCCCCGCCCATGAACGTGTCGGCCTTGGAAGAGATGATCTTGTTGATGAGCGGGCTGAAATCCGTGGTCGAGGCGGGATAGGATTCGACGAGCGCTTCCTTGAACCCGGCCGCGGCTGCCTGGGTGCGCGCCGCAGCAACGACCGCTTTCGAGAAGGGATCGTCCGAATAGACGAACGCGATATCGGCGTGGGAGGCCTTCTCCTTGAGCGCCTGGATGGCACCCGAGAGATAGTGGTCGGCGGAGGTGATGGCCTGGAAGAGATACTTGTTGCCGAGCTGGAAGATCTTGCCCTCCGCCCCGCCGGCGATCACCATGATCTTGCCGTATTGCTCGCTGATCACCGCCGCCGTCGCGGTGAGGCCCGAGGAGTAGGGGCTGAAGAGATACTCGGCATGATCCTGCACGATGAGCCGCGTATAGAGCTGCTGGACGCGGCCGCCCTGCGACTGATCGTCGTACTCGACGAAGCGGATCTTATAGTGCTTGTCGCCGATCTTGATGCCGCCCGCGTCGTTGACCTCGTCGCGCCAAAGCTCGGAGCCCTTGAGCTGGGCCACCGAATCGACGTTGAGCGAGCCCGTCTGCGACACGGTCATGCCGATCGTTATGGTGTCGTCGGCGGCGAATGCCGGGGCCGCGATCAGCAAGGCGCCGGCCGCGATGATGCAAAACCTTTTCATGGTTCCCTCCCAGTGGTCGCCGGAGCCGCCGTCCTCTCCCCGACGGCACCCCGTGCCAGACTCGCGAAAGCTCGTCCCTGCCGCCGAATTTTCGCACTTTTCTGGTTCTCGGCCCGAGGCCGTCCCGAAGCGCGCAAATTCCGGCGGTCGGCGCAAGCTTGTGCATGGCACGCCGCAACTGTCAATGACGATATCCCTGCTCCCCGTGGCGTCGCATCGTCGCGGTCAGATGCAACTTGTCGCCGCTCAAGTCGGCGGCGCGGAAGCCCGCTTTTACCCTCGCGCCACCCCGATGAGCCGGTCGAGTGCCGCCGGGTCGCCCTTGAGCGTGGCACTGGCACCGTCATAGACGATGCGGCCGCGCTCCATGACGACGGCGCGCGGCGAGAGCTCGAGCGCCAGGCGCATGTTCTGCTCGACGAGCACGAGCGTGAGCGCGCCCGTCTCCCGCAGGCGTCGCACCGCGCGGGCGAGCTCCTCGACGATGACCGGGGCGAGGCCCTCCGAGGGCTCGTCCATCAGCATGACGGAGGGATTGCCCATGAGCGCGCGGCCGATGGCGAGCATCTGCTGCTCGCCGCCCGAGAGCTGATGGCCGCCGTTCGTCTGGCGCTCGCGCAAGGGCGGGAAGAGCTCGAACACCGCCTCCGTCGTCCACGGCCCCGGGCGGGCGGCGACCTCGAGGTTCTCGCGCAAGCTGAGCGAGGGAAAGATCTCACGCTCCTGCGGCACGTAGCCGAGCCCCGCAAGCGAACGGCGGTGCACGGCGAGACGCGAGATGTCGCGGCCCTTGAAGCGCACGGCACCGCGGTGGAGGCTGGTATGGCCCATCACGGTCGCGAGCAGCGTCGTCTTGCCGACGCCGTTGCGGCCGATGATGGAAATGCTTTCCCCCTCGCGCACGCTGAGGCTCACGTCATCGAGCACGACCGTCTCGCCGTAGCCGGCCGAGACCCCTTCGAGCTCGAGTGCCGCCCCGGCCTCAGCCATGGCGCGTTCGCTCCCGCACTTCCTCGCCGAGATAGACGGCGCGCACGCGCGCGTCCGCGGCGACCTCCTCGGGCGAGCCCTCCATGAGCACCGCACCTCCCACCAGCACGGTGATCTCGCGCGCGAAGCGGAACACCACATCCATGTCGTGCTCGATGATGAGGATGGCGATCTCCTCGTCGAGCCGCTCGAGCACATCCAGGATGAGATGGCTCTCGCGCGACGACACGCCGGCCGCGGGCTCGTCGAGCAGAAGCACGCGCGGGCGCTGCGCCAGCGCGAGCGCGATCTCGACCAGGCGCTGGCGCCCGTAGGCCAGCTCGCGGACCGGCTTGAGCGCATCCTCGACCAGCCGGTGCGCCGCGAGATGCTCGAGCGCCTCCTCGATCACCGCCGGCTTGGAGCCCGCGGGCCGAAAGAGGTTGTTGCAGGCGCCGGTGCGCTCCCCGATCGCCAAGCAGATGTTGTCGAGCACGCTCAAGCCGCGGAAGAGCTGATTGATCTGGAACGTGCGCGCGAGGCCTCGCCGCGCGCGCGCCTCCTGGGAGAGGTGCGTGATGTCCTCGCCGTTCAACAGCACGCGGCCCGCCGACGGCTTGAGCACGCCCGTGATCAGATCGACGAGGCTCGTCTTGCCGGCCCCGTTGGGTCCGATCAGCCCGCGGCGCGC